>SLJO01000277.1 GCA_007135095.1 Bacteroidales bacterium
AGAATTTTTCACCAGGGACGTGCTGGATCTTGCCCCTGCCCTTTTGGGCATGAAACTGGTCATTGCTGGCAGGAAGATTGGCCGAAGTTCATACATATTAACGGAAACGGAAGCCTACCGGGGAGAGGAAGACCTTGCCTGCCACGTACGCAGGGGACGGACTGCACGTACAGAGATTATGTACCATGAAGGAGGAGTGCTTTATGTTTACTTGGTGTATGGAATACACTGGATGCTGAATATTGTTACCGGACCTGAAGATGCCCCACAGGCTGTGCTGATAAGGGGTGTAAGGGGAATCAGCGGCCCTGGCCGTCTTACCAGGGCCCTTGGGATAGATAAAGGTTTCAACGGCGAAGACCTTACCGTTTCTTCAAGAATATGGCTGGAGAGCACAACAGGCATTAAGCACTACAAAACAACGCCCAGGATAGGAATTGATTTTGCCGGTCCCGTTTGGAAAAACAAGCCATGGCGCTTTGTAATGAGCGACGGCTAACAGTTCGTTTACATACAGACCCAGGGTGCCGGCTTTCCGCAGGAATAGAAACCACTGGTTCCGGCTCATTTTAACGGCTCTCCGACCCCCGTTCAGCCCCCCGGCAATCCCGCTGCCTGATTTATCGATTTCTCTTCAGCCTGGTAATAAAGAACCTTTCATCAATCATAATATGCAATCCCCCCGTATGATCGAAATCACCGCCGGCAGGGTCATAGTAAATCTCAAAGCGAAGCCCCATATCTATGCCCCTTACAAGCTTTCTGTTGTATATGATCTTTGATGTAATAAGCTCTCTCTGATCGACAGCCAGATCCGGATCCACCTGTGAAACAGACTGGAAAACAGGCTCGCCCCGTGGTGCCACGAACCTGTGCCCCCTCCAGTAGCCAATGCCTGCTTCGAGCCACCGGGTATCAACATAAAGGTTTGGATAAATACCCCAGCCCTGTTCATAATGATGTCTTATTTCATTGGAAAGATCGCGGAATCCTGCATAATAGCCCCTGAAGCCAATTATCCTGAAAAAGGGATGGCCGGTGTTGAAATCTGCATGAATACCGGTGGCATAATTGACAAGTGTCTGTACCCTCTCCCCTGAAACATCAATCTGTCCACCAAGATGGGTAGTAAGCAACTGCACGGGAATTTCAATTCGCCACCTTCCCTCCCCAGGCCATGGGAAAAAACGGGAAGAAAGTCCGGCAGTAAATTCCTCCTGGAAAGGGTCGCCTGTGAAAATAAACCTCTCCCAGTCAATCCATATATCCGCCTTGAAACGCTCCAGATCAACCAGGAATTGAAGACCGCTTTCATGATGATGAGTGAAAATGCGTTCAAAGGAAAACAAAGGCTCAATCAACCCATGATTCAGGGAACCATGCAAGGCGCCGAAAACCATTTCAAGTCCTGGTGTGAACCTGTGCTGAAACGAAAAAACCGGTATATACCGGGAAAACTTCTCCTGTCCCGAATATTTCAAAAGGTGAATCCCTGCCTTCAGCCTGGTATCAGGGCCGGGATGATATTCAAGCATCGGCCTGGCGAAATAACCGATAAGGGTATATCCGGGCTGATAGGGGTTGAAAAATTCCTTGTTATTTATAAAAGTTGCATTTCTGAAACGAAGGAACAGCTGATGACTATCGGCTGGGGATATTGAAGGGTCGGTGATATAAATACGGTTGCCATATTGTGCCATACCGCTGTTACTAAAAACACCGTATAAAAGAAAAAACAGCAGTGATCGTAATATCATGGTGGTATTGCTAATTTTGTTCGTGCGGCACAACATGGCTCGCTGCAAGCCCTTCAGCTGATGCACCCATAGTTATCCTGCATGGGTTGATTGCTCTGGCTCCGGAACCGTTCATTTCCGTAGGTCGAATGTCCGGCCCCTCTCTTATCCGGCCTGGGTTGATTGCCCCTGATCTGATCCGGGAGTTTCGTACAGCGGATGTTTGACCCCGTTAAATTTCAATATTAACAAAAAAAATCGTTCTTTGTCAGATAATTCAAAAAATCATCCCGCCTCAAAAAAATAATATCAAATCACAAACCTTTCAGCCTGACAGCAGGATGGCCCGATACGCATAAATTACCAGAGTGACAATGATTGATCAGATGGGCAGAATTTTAGCAAATATTGCAGGCGGCCTGATCCCGGGCATACGGTTCTCCATGGCCGGAGAGACCAATTCTGTTTACCTGACTTTCGATGACGGGCCGCATCCTGAAACTACCCCGCGCATTCTGGATCTGCTGGCAAAGCACGATGCCAGGGCCACTTTCTTTTGTCTTGGCAGGAACGTAGAAAAGTATCCTGCCGTTTTCGACTCCATCATTGAAGGGGGCCATGTAGTGGGGAACCATTCCTGGTCACACCCCAACGGATGGCTAACCAGCACCGGAAAATATCTGGCCGATGTGAATCGTGCCTCTGAAGTAATCGATTCAAACCTTTTCCGGCCCCCTTACGGCCGCATCACCCCCGGCCAGTACAGGCAGCTAAAAAAAAGGTATGAAATAATAATGTGGACCCGGCAGTTTGCCGATTACCGGCCGGGCTTCAATCCCCACAGGGTCAGCCTTAACGGAATCCAACCCGGCGATATCCTTGTGATGCATGACAACTCTGCAAATGTATGGAATGATGCCCCCCCGAATATATTCAACACCCTGAAGCTGATGGATAGAATATTTGCTTGTTTTCCGTATTCATTTCAGGTGTGCAATACAAAAAGGATGGTACACCATACCATCCCTTAAAGCTACCTCTATGTTCTAAACGGCATATCTCATGCCATGATATTGTCTGGCGGTTTTAGCGGATTTATCATCCCCAGCCATCTCCGTCACCCCAATCAGGTGGTAATGCAGGAGAATTAGATTGCGCCCTTGCAGGATCATTCAGTAAAAGCATCATGGTAGCAGCAGAAAAAGCAGCATAACCAACCTTTTTAATTGCTTTTTTCCGGGATATCTTTTTATCTCCTTCAGGGCTTTTCCTGAAATCTATTTCACTATTATCTTTCATATATCAATAATCCTGAATGCAAATATAATATTTTTTCCTTATCATAAAACACTTCTATTCAATATATAATCTCTTTGTCTGATAAAGGTCCCCTCCGAAAATATTTATCAGGTATATACCCCTTTCTCTTCCATTCAAATTAATTACGTTCATCCCTGAAGGTTGCAGTCTTACTTCTTTAACTCTTCTTCCCATGACATCATAAACCACTGCATTAGTATTCTCCTTTACAAACCCCTTTATGAAAACCTCGCTGCCAAAGGAATAAATATCCAGGTCATTTCTTTCAACGGGAACAGCAGAGGTAATCTGCATACTGATATGGAGGAAAAATCTGCCAGTTCCCTCAGTGTTGGCGGATAAATAAGCAACATAATCTTCCTTATTCAGATCAGTGAACAAATCCATATCCCTGTCCTCCAGAACAGCCTCCGCCCCTTCCGGGAGAGTCAGTATATCAGTGGAAAACCTTACCTCCCCACCACTGATAAAATCAAGTCCTAACGGGATTTCCATTTTTTCAAAACCTCGATCCGGAAGACATTGGATTGCAAAATTCACCCCGTTATCACCTTCCACCAGCCTGGTATATAATTTAAAATCAGGATCCCCGCCAAGGAGCCCTGCATCATAGGTCACATCCAGCCCCGTAGTCATATTCTCATTAAAGGTAACAACTGTTGTCGCCTCCTTGCTGTCTGTACTTATATTCAGTATAACAGTCGGCCAGTAACCGGTGGATGCTTTTTTGAAAAACGGCACATCATGTTCATGGGATTTCATGCCTGAGGTAAAATCTATTTCTGATTCACCTTCTTTGGCCCTTACCAGGAAACCCTGCCCCGGTTGTATATAATCCTGTTCTATTACTGTCCTGTCCGGATTTACCGGATTACTATTAGTTATAATGCTGTATTTAGTCGGGTTAGCGGGATCAAATATGTACAATGCCGCATAATAAGGATCCAGTGCCTCCAGGCTTACAGCATTAACTGTAAGAAAACCGCCCGCTTCTCTTACTTTAAGGGCAGAGGTAAATGGATTACCCACTGAATGCCAGCCACTGGCTGTGCGGGGTATTGATAATCCTGTCTTTTCGGTTACAATTTCTCCCCGGAAGGTTAACACCCCATTTGTCCTTTTTCTCACAAGATATGACTTGCCAGGAGCGAGGGGTGCCGAATCAGCTCCGGTATAATATGAAGCCCACGCTCCATTTTCGCCCGCAGCCTCGTCATAATGGGTCATGGCATAAACTCCTTGTGAACTATTATAGAAAATATCATTCTCTTCACTGTTACCTGTGAGAAATTCACTTATCGTCATGCCATCAACCGGAACCGAAACTATTAGCCACACATTGCCTGTAACCCAGCGCTGAACAGTTCCTGTCACGCCGGAATTATTCAAAATGAGCGAGCCGGTGCGTGTAATATCCGATTCAATAAGTAATCCGGCACTGCTGCCCGAACTATTATTAAGTGCTCCGGTGGCCGTTAGGCTGCCCCCCGGTCTGATGCGTAGCAATCCATCCTGAATAATTGTCAGTGATCCGCTGACAACGGTCAGGGAAGCTCCATTCTGAATTTCCAGATAAAAGATATCAGTATCAGTTGTTATCTCTGGTGCTCCTGAAGAGATCCTGATATTGGCTGTCGCATCAGGCACGGATGCAGGGTTCCAGTTAGTTGGTTCATGCCAGGAATTATCGGTTGATCCTGTCCATACCCATAACCCCGATACGATTACATCTGTTACCTTAACGCTGCCGGTTACACCTGTTATGCTGACTTCCAGTTCATGGGTTGCGATGGCGGCAAGAATAATTGAAACAGAAGCCGCTCCATCAGTAAAAGTAACGGTCCCGTGATAAACCTCACCATCCAGATTGCTTGTAACTGTTACATTCGTCACCACATCTAATGAAGTCCCATCAGCTACCCGTGCATTAATAATATTAAGTTCAAAACTTTCACCGCTTACCTGCGGTCCGGGATGGGCTACTTCAAAGCCCGAATAATCCTCAACACCCGTCATATCAAACGGGTCAGTTATAACATTATCAAGATCAACAGGGGTCTCTGAGGTAAATTTCAATGTATAGCCTGTACCATCCTTATCAAGGGTGAGGTTATCAAATATGACCGAGCCGCTTTGAATATCTTTCTCTATTGTACCCCCAAGCTCAGCA
>SLJO01000181.1 GCA_007135095.1 Bacteroidales bacterium
AAGCGCAACAACCATAAACCATATTATAACAAACCGTTGAGTCATAAATTCCTGTTTTTGAAATTAATATTCCAACCGTAGCAGTCCTTCAAAAATAACAAATTTTTACATTCCTCTAAGATTCATGTCAGACCCTGCATGCATAAAATAGATGCCTGCCCCGGTTCCACACTTATTTTTAATCTTTGTTAACTACCCATTAGGCCCCGAAAACTGTAGGTCAGTATATCATTAAAACCATTTGTGCTTTACATCCCACAGCTAAAAAGACTTGTGGGTTTTGCGGCACATATATAAATTTTTGTAAACTATGCCGGATATTTTTTAAAATCATATTTTTGTGCCTTAAAATCGGGAATTATGACAACAAATAAAGTCGGTGAGAAGCTGAAAAGCATCCGCGAGCTCAGGAACATCACTGTTGCCGAACTGGCAGAACGTGCAGGAATGACTGAAGAGGTGATCAATTTTATTGAAGAGGGCAGAGAACTGCCATCCCTCTCTCCCCTGGTAAAAATAGCCCGCTCCCTGGGAGTCAGGCTGGGAACTTTTATCGATGATACGGAAATTCTCGGACCAATAATAAGCCGCAATGGAGAAGTGCGAAAAGGGATCAGCTTTTCGACCGGAGGAAAGGGTTACAATCCCCACCTGGATTTCCATCCCCTTGCGGGAGACAAGTCCGGAAGGCACATGGAACCCTTTATCGTGGAAATTGAACCTTCCGGTTCACCGGAAAACCCGGTTTCCAGCCATGAAGGCGAGGAATTCCTGTATGTCATTTCAGGTGAAATTGAAATTGTATATGGCAAAGAGAAACACCGGCTTTCCGGTGGTGACAGCATCTATTTTGATTCAATTGTCAGGCACAGCGTTTGGTGTCCTGGCGGGGGCCCGGCTAAAGTCCTTGCTGTGGTTTATGCTCCGTTTTAAGAGTTAATTGAATATGGAATTATTGAATAAGACACTTGGACAGTGCCTGGAAGAATGGGCAGAGAAAAGTCCTGACCGTGATTTTCTGGTCTATCCGGACAGAAACCTCAGATTCAGCTATGCAGGTTTCAACGAAAGGGTTGACAGGCTTGCCAGGGCCCTTCTTGAGGTTGGGATGAGGCCGGGCGATAAACTGGGTATATGGGCCAACAATGTGCCCGACTGGCTGACCTTTATGTTTGCAACCGCCAAAGCCGGCATAGTGCTGGTTACCATTAACACCAATTACCGTCTGCATGAACTGGAATACCTTGTAAAGAATTCTGATCTCAAAACCATCTGCCTGGTCGACAGGTTCCGCGACAGCGACTATGTGAGTATGATATATGAGCTGATCCCCGAATTAAGGGACTGCCAGCGAGGTAATCTAAGGTCTTCCAAATTCCCTGAACTGGAAAATGTTATTTTTATAGGTCCCGAGAAACATCGCGGAATGTACTCACTGCCGGAGCTGCTGCTGCTGGGTTCGCAGCTTGATGATTCGCGACTAAATGGGATAAAAGAGGGCATAGATGCCCATGATGTGGTAAATATGCAGTACACTTCCGGGACCACAGGGTTTCCCAAAGGGGTGATGCTTACTCACCATAACATCGTCAATAACGGGTATACGATCGGACAGTGCATGAATTATACCCCTGAGGACCGGCTTTGTGTCTGCGTCCCGCTTTTCCATTGCTTTGGCTGCGTTCTGGCGGTATGTGCCATAATTACCCACGGGGCAACCATGGTAATGGTGGAAAGTTTTGATCCGTTGCTGGTGCTGGCCTCGGTCCAGAAGGAAAAATGCACGGCCCTTCATGGTGTGCCAACCATGTTCATTGCGGAATTGAACCACCCCATGTTCAGCATGTTTGACCTTTCATCACTTCGGACCGGCATCATGGCCGGGTCTCTCTGTCCGGTCGAAACGATGAAGGCTGTCATGGAAAAGATGAATATGAGTGAGATCATCATTGTTTACGGATTAACGGAAACATCGCCGGGGATGACTGCCACCACAACATCCGATCCGGCCGGATTAAGGGCAACGACTGTCGGCAAGGCACTGCCTTTTGTGGAGGTTTCGGTTAAGGAACCCGAAACCGGCAGGGAGTGTGAAAGGGGAGTGCAGGGCGAATTATGCTGCCGTGGTTACAATATAATGAAGGGCTACTACAAGGATCCACAGGCTACCGCAGAGGCCATCGATGCGGAAGGCTGGCTCCATTCGGGCGACCTGGGCGTGATGGATGAGAACGGTTACGTGAGGGTTACCGGACGTATAAAGGATATGATCATCAGGGGCGGGGAAAACATCTATCCGCGCGAAATAGAGAACTTCCTTTTCCGGATGCCCGAAATACAGAATGTCGAAGTGGCTGGTGTCCCGGATCCGAAATATGGCGAGGAGGTCGGGGCGTTCATCATCCTTAAGGATGGCGCCGATCTGAAGGAGGAGGATGTCAGGGATTATTGCCGCGGCAAGATCTCCAGGCACAAGATTCCCAGGTATGTTTTTTTCATGAAGGAATATCCGATGACGGCCAGCGGGAAGATCCAGAAATACAAACTCAGGGAGTGGGCGGCAGAAAAGGTTTAATCATACTCCTTTTTTCCATTTGAGAAAATACACAATTGCCCGGGTATTGATCCCGGGCAATTAACCCACTTTCCGGAATTAGTCCTTAAAACCTCTTTGAATGCCTCTTTATTCTGCCAGCCCTACGATTACCTGTGTCCCGTTGGTGACAACATCATAAACAGGTGAATTTCTTGTGAACATGAGCAATTCCTGCTTTTGCTCATCGGTAAGGTTTCCCCTGATATCAAATGTAACCCGGATCTGCTGGTAACCATTCCGCACCTGGTCACTGAGCCCAAGGAAGCCCTGGACATCTATATCCCCTTCAAAACGGGATTCGATACTTTCAACTTCAATTCGTCGGGCAGCGGCATGCAGGGCCATGGTAGTGGTCATGCATCCCGACAAGGCGGAAAGCAGGTATTCGACAGGATTGGCTCCCTCATTGGTTCCAAGCAAAATAGGAGGCTCGCCGTTGTCAATAACCCATGCTTTTTCCCGGGAAGTGTCTTCCTGGCAACCCCCGTAAAAATCCTTTACAGTAGCCTGGTTATGGCCGGCTGTTACCCATTTGTTTCTTGCGCGGAACCTGAATTTTGCTATTTCCGGATTCTCCTGGATGGCACTTATTGTTGCCAGTATATCCTCCTTCCGGAACCCGTTGATGGTTGTTTTTTCCATTGTTTCCATGATATTGTTTTTTTAGTTTGACATGACCAGACTGTTGCCAAGCATCATGCCACTTTATCAAATAACTGGTAATGTGATTTTTAATTAAATTCTCTGGTTACGATTATTCGTAATCCACGAATTATCGTTAACTTTATTTCGTAAATCCCGATTATGGCAAAAATTGCCGGAACGGAAAGAAAATTATCTTCAGGGTTGATCGCCCTCAAAAAGATAGTGGAAGGTACATCGGACCAGACCGGTGAAGGATTTTTCCGGCTACTGGTGAAAAACCTGGCGGAAGTGCTGGATGCCCACGGAGTCTGGATTACTGAGTATCTCAGGGAGAAAAACCGCTTGCGTGCTTTGTCCTTCTGGCTGGAGAATCATTTTGTCGAAGATTATGAATATGATGTTCCAGGTACACCCTGTGAACCGGTACTGGAAAGCGAAAGCATCTGTCATATCCCTGACAATGTGATAAAACTGTATCCTGGTGACCCTGATCTGCCGCCACTGGGGGCAGTGAGTTATATGGGAATTTCTTTGCGTGATGAAAACAATGCCATTATGGGGCACCTTGCCCTCCTGGACAACAAGCCCATGGCCGAAATACCGGAAGCTTTTGCCATTTTCAGGATCTTCGCGTCAAGGGCAGCCGCGGAAATGAGACGCTTAAGGTATGAACAAAAACTCATCGACAGTGAGGCAAAATTAAGCCGGCTTGTAAACGGTACAACCGAGGCTTTAATCGAGATGGATGAACGCCTTGACATCATCCAGGCCAATCGATCAGCACTGATAAATTTCTCATTAAGGGAAGAGGATCTTCCGGGGATGTCAGTCAGGAAGCTTTTTGACAATGGAAGTTTCAGGAAAATCACCGGCGCAATTTCAGGTCAGCATCAGCGCGAAGAGTTTCAGTATCTTTCATTTCCTGAACCGCTTATATGCATGACCGCAGATGGGAAAACATTTTCCGCGGAAGCAACTGTATCCACCTACTTTAAGGACAATGAAAAATACTATGCACTCTTTATCAGGAATATCGAGGAGCAGCTGAAAACATCAAACCAGCTCAGGATGGTCTCCACTGAAGCTGACATGCTGCGGGAAAAGGTAAACGCACGCAATTTCAGCAATATCATAGGGGAGAGCCAGTCAATCATGAAAGCCCTGGAGGCAGTCCGGCAGGTAGCTCCCCGGGAATCGACGGTATTGATCCGGGGCGAGACCGGTACAGGCAAGGAATTATTTGCCAGGGCAATTCACCAGTCGTCCGCCAGAAAAGACAAGCCTCTGGTCACGCTGAACTGTGCGGCACTTCCATCCGAGCTGGTCGAGAGCGAATTGTTCGGTCATGTGAAAGGTGCCTTTACCGGTGCGATCCAGTCCCGCGAAGGACGCTTTTCGCTGGCCGACAAAGGGACGATATTCCTTGATGAAATCGGTGAACTCCCGTTACCGCTGCAGGCTAAACTGTTGCGCGTGCTGCAGGAGGGCGAATTCGAACCGGTGGGAAGCTCTTCAACAATCACGGTAGATGTGAGGATAATCGCAGCCACAAACCGCAATATGGAGGAAGAGGTAGAGAAGGGCCGATTCCGGCAGGACCTGTATTACAGGCTTAACGTCTTCCCTGTCGAAGTACCTCCATTAAGGGACAGGGGGAATGATATTATCCTTCTCGCCTCTGCTTTCCTTGAAAAATTTGCCGGATCTTCGGGCATTACTGCAGCAGCTTTTGATGAGGCTGGCAAACAGAGACTTCTTGCCTATAAATGGCCGGGAAATGTCAGGGAATTGCAAAACATTATTGAAAGATGCGTTATTACAGGGAGGGGTGGCAGGCTCAGCCTGGATCATCTGTTACCTTTACCGGCAGCACCTGTCAGTTTGTTGACCGATGAAAGGATCTTTACTGAAGAAGAAATTATTGAATTTGAAAAACGGAATATATTAA
>SLJO01000120.1 GCA_007135095.1 Bacteroidales bacterium
GCTTAGGATGAATCTTTCCACCAATCTGGGCATCAATAATTCCGACCTGAAGGAATCAGCACGCATCAGGCAGACCAGCCCGATACTTACCAGCCTGTTCAAGGCCCCCCTGCTGATGCCCTATGCATTTGATGTGGACGGCAACCAGCTGGTCCGCTTAGATAACATTGAGGCCCTTGGGGTCAGTAATCCGGCTGCAGTTATCAATAACTTCACGGCAAACAGCACCAACAACAGGTTCCTGACCTCCGTGAATCTGGAAGGCGATATCACCAGCCATCTGAAGCTGAATTCAATTATCGGAGTCAATTTCAACTCATTTACCGAAAGCATATTCATGCCAAATCATGGCATGGAGACCTACTACCGGGACGAGGCCTTCAATGCGATGAAATCGCTGAAAAACCAGCTGTTTGCATTGTATAATGACAATTTCATGACCTATTCTCCGGATTTGGGCAACCAGCATCAGTTGTTCACATCTGCAGGCATACGCATCAATTCGAATACCTATGAGGAGGACTGGGGAATTGCGAAAAATTCGCATGAAAATGATGAGTACCGGTCTCTGCAGGACGGGACAGCCTACCTGCGTGAAATGGGAGGTGAGAATGCCAGGTGGAACCGGCTGACCACCTATCTGAATACCAAATACATTTACAGGGACAACTACCTTTTCTACGGTACCCTCTCGGCAGATGCCTCATCCCGCACGGGCAGTGAGGCGGAGGATCTGCTGAGGGTTTTCAATGTCCCTTTTGGCCTCTTTTATTCAGCAGGATTTGCCTGGAGGCTGTCGGGGGAAAGCTTCCTGGAAAATGCACAAATCATTGACAACCTGGCATGGAGGATCTCTTATGGTGTCGCTGGAAACGATGACATCGGGAATCTTTCCGTTATGGATTACTATAGGTTGACCCGTTACAGGGAGACATCCGGGATGATCCCCTCGGTTGTCAGCAACAAATCCCTGAAGTATGAAACCACCTCACAGTGGAATACCGGCATTGACCTCTCACTCCTGGCAGGGAGGTTGCAGGCAACGGTTGACCTGTTCGAGATGACCACCAGGGACATGCTTGTTTACGAAAGCCTGCCATCATACATTGGCACCCATTTTCTTCCGGTCAATGCCGGCACGGTCCGGAACAGGGGTATGGAGTTTTTTCTGTCCTCCTACCTTAGATACAGCGGCAGATTTAAATGGAATGCAGGCGTCAACATGGCCGTGGTAAACAACAGTCTGCTGGAAATTGCAGGCGGACAGGTCATCACACCCTTTGAGGGAGGGGAGTTCATTTCGCGGGAAGGAGAACCCCTGTTGGCATTTTACGGGTATCAGTTCAAGGGCACGTTTACCGGCGCCGCCGAAGCAGCCACCCATGGACTCAGGAACGAGAGAGGTGTTCCCTATGGAGCCGGGGACGCCATATTCGAAGACATCTCCGGGCCTGAGGGCACACCCGACGGCATCATCAATGAGTTTGACAAGGTATTGCTCGGGTCACCAATTCCCAGGTACTACGGCGGCTTTCAAAACAACCTGAGCCTGGGGAGGTGGTCACTCAATGCACTCTTTCAGTTTGTTGCAGGGAACAAGGTGTTCAATTACGTGCGTTACCAGAACGAAAAGATGACCGATCTGTCAAACCAGAGCGCTCACGTACTCAACAGGTGGCAGTATGACGGACATGAGACGATGGTACCACGGGCGGCATGGGCAGATCCGGTGGGCAACGCCGATTTCTCCACCAGGTGGATCGAAGACGGGTCTTACCTGAGACTTAAGAACCTGACTCTTTCCTACAATGTGCCCGAGAGGATATGGATGTTCCGTAATGCAGGAATATTTATAACCGCTACCAATTTGGTGACATGGTCTAACTACCTGGGATATGATCCCGAGTATAGCTACTCCTATAATACCACAGAAATGGGATTGGATTACGGGCTGACGCCCGTTTCCAGGAATATTATGCTTGGTGTCAAAATTGGGTTGTAACAGTGGCGGTATCATGGCTTCTCACATTTAAATAAAAGCAGATGATTAAGAAGTGGAAAAAAATAATATCATTTATCCTTTTGGTTCCCTGGCTGGCCACAGGTTGTGAGGACTTTTTCAATCCGGAACAGGATCTGATAGTCAAAAGTGAAAACTTCCTCAAGGACTGGCACGAGTACAGGGCCGCTGAAATGGGGCTTTATGCCCTTCAGCAACAACTTGTTGATCAGATAGTCGTTCTTGGCGAACTCAGGGCAGATCTGCTTGAAATCACGGATAATGCAGACAGGGACCTTATCGAGATATACAATTTCGAGATCAGTCAGGGAAATAAATATGCCTCACCCATTAATTTTTACCGCCTCATCTCCGCTTGCAACGACCTTATCGCAAAACTTGAAAAAAACCATCCCCAGGTACTTGACAAATCTGCACCGGTGACCAGGTTTGACAGACTTTATGGTGAGGCACTCTGCATGCGTGCATGGGCATATTTCAATGCAGTGAGGATCTATGGCAGAGTGCCTTACATCGGTAGCGAATCACTGTTTCCATCTGCCATCATCGACTATGTCAACTCCCCGAAGACCATTGTGAATCCAATGAAGGTCATATACGGCCCGGACGGATACCATAATGACACTATTTATAATGACACATTGTTCCTTGAAAAGGTATTCCTTGATATGCATGCCATTGTGGACACCTTTACCCACCAGCTCAAAACCAGGGTAAAGGCGGTGGGGGTCATCCACCACATGGATAATTTCGACCTGACCTGGGATGTGACCATCTGGAACAGTTATGCCATGAATTGCCTTTTGGGGCAGATGTACCTGTTTGTGGGCAACTACACGGAGGCCGTGCAGCATTTCAGGCCTATCCTGTTCAACTACGATTCAGAAACGGCACATATCAAATTCGGTCTTGACAGCCGGTTCCAGAGGGGTTCCTGGAGAAATATCATTACTTCGGTCGACATATATGAGCACATCCTGACTCTCTGGTTCAATAAATCATTCCAGCAGCAGCACGGGCTGCAGAATTTGTTCTCCGGCAACATGCCAAACAGGTACATGCTTAAACCCACCCCGGTTGCAATAAGTTACTGGGAATCCATCTGGGATGGCATGAAACTCATCAGGCATCCCTCCAACCCCCATCTTACAAGGCTGGATGAAGCAGGTACGCCGGGAGATTTTTTCCGGGGATATGGCGTATCATACGCCTATAAACGCAACGGGGTGATGCTGACCCCGGCCGAAATAAGGGAAATGCTGAGGCTGAAAAAGATCGGAAGTGACAAGGATGTCGCACTGATCATGTCTGATGTGGATACAGTTGTCTACAAATACTCACTGGGAAAAACAAGCTTCGACCATGATGCCAACTTCAACATCTTCAGGGCCGGCGGAATCCACCTCTATTATGCGGAGATCTATGCCAGGTGGGTCTTTGAACAGCATGGCATTGTCCGACCCAGTGTGAATGTCAGCCTTCAGGTGCTCAATAACGGCGTCTACAACAATGACGGCCGGCAACTCGGGGTAAGAGGCAGGGTTGGTTTTGGCGATGGCGATGATGCCGTACGCATTGACGACATAATCTATACACATGATCCTGTAACCAATGAGATAACCGGTTTTATTAACCTGGCAGGCAAGCTGAATGAAAAGCAGCTTTTCCTGGAAGACCGGATCCTGGATGAACGCGCAAGGGAACTGGCTTTTGAAGGTGAACGCTTCTATGACCTGATGCGGATTGCAAAACGCAGAAATGATCCCTCCTATCTTGCCGACAGGGTGGCTGCCAAGTTCAGCGGCACAAAGGCAGAACAGATAAGGGCCAGGTTGATGAACGAGGAAAACTGGTATGTGCCGTTTTATTGAGAGTCACATATCCTCCAACGAGAAAAATCCAGTTTCAACATTGTATTTCGCGAGGACTTTTTTTTCAAGATGATCCACTTTTGCTGCAAACAAGGCGGGTTTAAAATTTTTCCTGTGTCGCTTTACTTCTGCTGCGAATACCTTGTTTTTTTCAAGTGTTAAAGCAACGATATCTATTTCAAACTGTTCATTCTTAGGCTCCCACCAGGAACCAATTTCCCTGAATTGCATGCTTTCTGCCAGTTTCTGCTTAAAATAGCGTTCCAGCATTATGCCAGAATACGTCTGGTAATCAGCCCTTATGATACTTTCAAGGCCTTGGAAATTCTTAATTTCAATTAACGAACGGTGACGATCAAAATAATTGAACCAGAAACGAATAAAGTTATCCTGAATTTCATAGCGGACCGCCTGTGTTCCTTCTTTTGAAAAAACAGGTCTTTGACGAACAATAATATTGTAATCTTCGATAAGTCTTTTCAGTTGTCCGCCAATACTTTTGTTTCCCAATGATGCTTCAATTTTGGGTTGTGTATTAATCCCTCCTGAAATGGCGCTTAAAATTGAAAAATAGGTGGCGTAATTTTTCCCAAATTCTTCAATGAGAAGATTCTTCCCCTCTTCCGTGAAAGGTGAGTTTTCCCGAACCATAAATTCAATCATGCCGCTTACAGTGAGTTTGCCACTGTCACAAAACAATTCGATGTATTTTGGAATACCTCCTGAAAAGGTATATAAGGCCAGTAGATCATCGTTGGTGTATTCAGGGTTATAATCACGTATTATTTCCTTCAGGGTTGCTATCGTAAAAACAGACAATTTGATAATATTATCTGCCCGGCCAAATAACGGTTCTTTTGAATTCTGAAATATCTTTTGCATTAAAGTCCAAACAGATCCACTGATTATCAGATTCATATGGGTGCTTTTCCTGTAGCTGTCCCAAATATTCTGAATATCACTGAATATGGAAGGATTTATGTTGTAAAATTCCTGAAACTCGTCAATAACCAGATTAAACGAGCGACTTTTTGCCAGTTCCATCAGGTATTGAAACAACGATCTGAATGAATGAATCCCTTCCGGAACATAAGTATCCAATGAGTTGGCTATATCTGGAACAAATTCAGCACAGAGAGTCGCTTCATTTTTCCGGCCAACAAATAAGTATACAGTCGGGGTGTTTTCAACAGATTTCATCACAAGACTCGTTTTACCAATCCTTCTTCTTCCGGTAACTAAAAAAAAAAAAAAAAAATCATTAAAGGATAAA
>SLJO01000135.1 GCA_007135095.1 Bacteroidales bacterium
CGACCTGGCCGGGGGATTCCTTATTCTCGCGGGTTTTTACCTTCTTCTGGGGCTAATTCTTATACTTGGCCGGAAATCCATCATCCTCGGACCCATAATCAGATCCTTGTCAGCCATAATGTATGAAAATGATGAACCTGAAGAAAAAGGCAAGTGATGAAAAACAAGGCTGGATATAATTCGATTCATGAGATAAAAATAGCCAAGGAAAGGCTCAGGTATGAAGTGAAATTATACGAGGAAAAACTTAAAAACACCAACAACCTGCTGCTTTCAGGTATCTCTATGTCGTTCAGAAATCTGAAGTTTAATATTCGTAACAGGCTTGTTTCCTTTGCATTGTTTCGCTCCCTGTACAAATCGAATGTTGCATTTGGTTTCATTAGAAACTTTATCAGGGGATTCAGGCGGTCCAGATAGCAAAAACAAAGAGATGTAATACCTGCATTACAGGAAACCGCAAAAAGTTTCCTGGTCAATGCAGGTATTTTTTTTCCTGTTGTGGTGCTTCCTGAAAATGTTTCCGTTTGTTGAAGACCGGCTTATAATGCTCCCCCGGGCAATCAGAATAAAAATCCGACTCCGAATATGACCTGCCTGCTCCTGGTATCGAATTCCCTTGGTTGCCCGGCAACAGTTATACCGCTCCCAAGCCTGGTCAGATTGCCTTCGTACTTCAGGTCAATTGCAAGGAATGCAATATCCAGACCGGCTCCGATCTGGTAGCCAAACGTGGCACTGTTGTAGTCCTCATTTATCTGCGGGTGGTCACTGAGTTCAGAATCGGTGCTAAGCATTATGGTCCCCACGGGTCCTATCCCAAAACGAACCGGCCCAAAGCGCTTTCCTACCAGGACAGGAATATCAAGCTTGGTAAAATTCTGCTCCCGGATACGGCTTACAACACCATTCTGTGTCATGTCTTCAACCCTGACTTCATTGCCTACTGATGAAAGGAGTAATTCGGGCTGAAGGAAGATCCCAAAGAAAGACACCTGTGCCATTACCCCGCCATGGAATCCTATATTGGTGTTATTAAGTGTTTCTATCCGGTACTCATTGGGCACTAATATTTCCCTGGCATCAAAATAAGCCATATTGATTCCTCCCCTTAATCCGAAACGAACCTGGGAACCGGCGCCCGTTGCAAACAATATGGCAAATAAGGTTAATACTGCAAGTCTTTTCATAATACATAAAAGTTATGGTTAAATAATGATTAAACGTAAATAGATATGTTTTGTTAGGGTAAAACCGGATAAAAATCAATGGTTTTTATTATCATCCTGGTTCATAATGCACTGTCTGTGCTGACTCAGATTTTTTTAATGCATCAAGCCTTTGAAGTAAAGGAGGGTGAGAATAATGAACGAAAACATAAACCGGATGGGGCTGCAGATTGCTCAGATTTTTAACAGAGAGCTTCTTCAGGGCATCCGCAAGGTCCCGGGCGGAATGGTGTTCTGCTGCAAAACGATCTGCCTCATACTCATTCTTCCGGGATATCCAGTTATTTGCAAGGCCGAAAATTGCCGACACAGGAGAATACAATATCCCAAAGGCAATAAGACCCATGTGAAACGAAGGCTGACCGGCGCCAAGAGCAGCCGAAAGAGCGGGATTGGCAACCATGACTGACAGAAGATAAAGGGTAATGGCGGTGGTAACAAGAGAAATGATAATGTTTGATACAACATGCTTCTTTTTGTAATGGCCGATTTCATGAGCCAGCACAGCAAGGATATTGTTCACAGACAATTCCTCAATGAGTGTATCAAAAAGCACAATCCTCTTTTTTTTGCCGAGCCCGGCGAAATAGGCATTTGCTTTCGTACTGCGTTTTGAACCGTCTATCACAAATACATCATCGAGGCGAAAACCTGTCCGGGCACTCAGGGAAGATATCTCATCACGCAGCCTGCCATCCTTCAGTGGTGTTTGTTTATTGAACAAGGGAACTATCAGGGTGGAATAAAACAGGTTCATGAAAAGCATAAATCCGGTTACCAGTGCAAGTGCATAAATAAAAAACCATTCCGTGGTCTGATAATAAAACCAGGTTACAATGCTTAACAGCCCACCCCCGATAATAACCGTAAGGATCCAGCCCTTAAGCTTATCACCAACAAAAATACGGGGGGTTGACTTGTTGAATCCAAACCTCTCTTCTATTACAAAGGTTCCATACCAGTCGAACGGCATGTTTAAAATATCAGAACCCACCATTATTATCCCGAAAAATATCAGGGCAATGACAACCATATTGCCGGAAATTCCCCGTGCAAATTCATCCAGCATGGCAAAGCCCCCTAGAAACAGCATTGCGAGTATAAGGATCAGGCCAAACCCTCCCCTGACAAGAGAAAACCGGTGTTTGACCTTTTCATATTCAACTGATTTGCGATATTTATCTTCATCATATATATCCTTCAGCTCATCGGGAAGTTCGGGCGACCTACTTGTTGAATTCAGGTACTCCAGGTAAACTTCCATAAAAAAGGAAACCAGCACAAGACCGACAATAACATAAAACAACATAATGCAAAGCTTAAGGATAAAAGTGCAAAGGTATGATTTTTTAATTCGCCCTGCCAAGCTGCCTGTCCAGCACTTTTGATTTTTCCAGCCTTTCCTCGAGGATTTCTATATAGCTCTCCGTAACAGGATGCCTGCGACTCTGGAAAGATTTTCTTGCCAGCTTAAGGGCCTGCACATAATCACCCCTTATCTCATATATGAGCGCAAGGTTGCAATAGGCCGCTGCAACAATGTTTTCGTTTCTGGAACCGGTAAGGTCTGCAAGAATCGTTTCTGCAGGATCAGGCATGTCATTTTCAAGATAATTTGATGCCCTTTTGATTCCACGGTTTCCGCGCGAAAAATAGCTGCGTTGCTCCTCCCTCCAATAGGGAGCGATCCTTCTTGCATAGCTTAAAGCCGAAAAGAAAGCCGCCTCCAGGAATGCTTCATCAATTGTGGGAAAATAATCTGCAATCTCCTGAACGGAAAATGCCGCATGTGACCAGTACATTGTATCAGCAAAAACAAATTCATCATTCAGGTTTCCTTGTGACCCCTCATAAGCCCGCCATACAGCCGAGATAATCAGGTTGAGTTCGCCCTCATAATAAGGTATCCAGCGGGTTTCCATCACTCCCTGCTTTCTGGTGATCGAATCCTTGTAATCCACCTGCAAAAAAGCAAGTGAAATAAGGGCATCTGCTCCAAGTGAATCGCATAAGCCAGCTACAAACCCGCCATCCAGCAAGCCGGGAACAGTAAGGGGACCGGTCAGGGGCATTTCAAGCAGTGCCTCATCGTCCAGGTAATCCATGCCAGGTGATTCATTAAGTATGCCTGCAAGGGCAAACAATGTTTCAGTCGTTGCCATATTAAATAACCCGTGGAATAATTCATCCCCCGCAAGGTTGCCGTAAGGCTTTTCATCATAATTTTCTTCCAGTATCATCCGGTTCAAAAGCAGGACGCTTTTTATTTCCGGAGTCAGGGGCTCAGGGGCAGGTTCAAGCACCTGAATATTATAGGTAGAAACAGAAACACAGGAAATAAAAAACAAAGGTGACAGGAGGAAGGATAATTTACTGCTCATTGTACAAAAAAAACATATCTGACTCAACCATGATCCTTACCCGGGAAATATTTTGCATTAAATACACGGGAAAGCCATTTATTTTGAAAGATGAATAATCAGTGAGATTTTATGTGAATGTTGCAAAGATTACTTATTTTCGGGTTTTTAAAATATTAAGTTCAAATTGCAAACAATTATGCCTGACAGTGTGCTTATCAAAAATACAGTTCTTTATTGTGATCTTAAAGATACCACTAAATATGATATTCTGGTTTCAAAAGGGAAAATAATTCGTATTTCGCCTTCGGGTCAAATATCATATTCAGGCCATTTAATAGACGCCGGCGGTTATATTGCTGCCCCGGGCATGATAGATATTCATATACACGGTGCAGGAGGATCAGATAGCCTGGATGGCAAAAGAGATTCCTTTGAAAATATTTCCACGACCCTGGCCAGCCTGGGAACCACAAGCTTCCTTAGCGCAATGGTTTATATGCCCGGCATGGAAAATCCTCATCTGCAGGTGGCAGGCGAATGCACAGGCAAATATTTGGGGGGAGCCGGGCTTCTTGGCATTTATATTGAAGGACCTTTTATCAATTTGGAAAAAAGAGGCGGTATTGTTCCTGAAAGCATAACCAAACCGTCACCTGATCTTCTGGAGAAAATAATGGAAGAATCTGCCGGTTCTCTGAGAATGATGGTTGTTGCCCCGGAAATTCCCGGAACTGACAGTATAATCGGCAGGCTGACAAATGCAGGAATCATTGCTGCCTTCGGGCATTCAGATGCCGGATATGAAGAGACAAGGCAGGGATTTGATGCAGGCATAAGCCATGTAACACACCTTTTTAATGCAATGCGTCCCCTTCATCACCGGAATCCGGGGCCTCTTGCAGCAATTTTTGAGAACCCGCAGATCAGTTTTGAATTGATAGCCGACTCCCATCATATTCATCCGGGCATGGTGAATCTGGCTGCCAGGCTGGCAGAAAGAAGAAATATAGCATGCATAACCGACGGGATAAGCGGTATGGGACTGCCCGAAGGGACCTACAAATACAATAACCGTGAATACATTTCAAAAAACGGACTGGCCAGGTATCTTGACGGCACCCTTATCGGCTCAACAATGGGCCTGGGGAATATTGCCAAAAACTTTATGAACTTCACTGGCTGCAGTTTAAAGGAGGCCATTGATACTGTTACTGTAAACCCTGCCCGTATACTTGGCATTGAAAGCAGCAAAGGCAGCCTGGAGGCAGGCAAGGATGCCGATATTATCATTATTGATCAGGATTTCAATATAAAAAACACGATCATTGCCGGCAATTCAGTTTATAAAAACTAATACACAATACCAATGAATTTCACCTACATCGATACCCTGATCGTAATAGTCTACATTGCGGGAATTACCTTTTTTGGAATTAAGATTGCAGGAAAGCAGTCATCCAGCAAAGATTACTTCCTCGGGGGGAAAAAAATTCCCTGGCTTGCTGTCTGTTTTGCAATTGTTGCCGCGGAAACCAGTACCCTCACTTTTATAAGTATTCCCGGACTGGCATACCTGACCAATCTGAACTTTTTGCAGCTAACACTTGGCTATTTCCTGGGCAGGATTATTGTAGCCTGGATAATTCTTCCTGCTTACTTCAGGGGTGAACTGGGGACTGCCTATACCTTCCTGGCAAACAGATTCGGAATTCCCATGAAAAACCTGGCATCAGGAGTATTTATGATCACCAGGCTGGCAGCCGACGGGGTCAGGCTCTTTGCCACTGCAATCCCTCTTGCTCTGATACTCCAGGGCACTTTTATTGCAGCAAACCTGTCAACAGGATGGATATATACGGGTTCTATTTTCGTAATAGCATTTGTAGCATTGAGCTATACTTTTGTAGGAGGCCTCAGGGCAGTGGTATGGATGGATGTAATACAGCTTTTCATCTATTTTACAGGTGCTATCGCGGCAATAATTATCGTAAGCGGCCAGCTTAGCGGGGGTTTTACCGGAGGCATAGCAACAGCCTATGAGGCAAGCAAATTTGACTTGTTCAATTTCTCCTTTGAAGGAGGGTTTAAGGGCTTTTTCTCAACGCCTTATACCTTTATTGCAAGTATATTCGGGGGTGCATTTCTGTCTATGGCATCACACGGCATAGACCAGCTTATAGTGCAGCGGCTGTTTGCTGCGGGCTCACTTGCCGCAAGCCGCAAGGCACTTGTAACAACAGGTGCCATCATCATAGTTCAGTTTGGATTGTTCCTTTTTCTGGGCGCACTGCTGTATGTATTTTACGGGGGTGCAGTAATGAATTCAGATGAAGTATTTCCAAGGTTCATCATTGAGGAAATGCCCGTGGGACTTTCCGGCCTCATTGTTGCGGCCCTTCTTGCCGCTGCTATTTCAACCCTTTCAGGATCAATATCGTCACTCGGCTCTGCCACAATGTATGATTATGTAATGCCATATTACAAGAAATTAAATCCCTCAAATGAAATTGCAATCTCAAGAATCATAACCCTTATCTGGTGCCTGCTGCTTATAGGATCGGCCCTGATATTCATGCAGAGCTCCCAGGCAGTAGTGGAACTTGCTCTTTCAATCGCAGCCTTTACCTATGGGGGACTGCTGGGAACTTTCTTCCTGGGTGTTCTTTTCAAGGCCCCGCAGATCAGGGATGCCATACCGGCATTTGCAGCCGGCATCCTGGTGATGGTTTACGTAATTTTATTCACTTCCATTGCATGGACATGGTACACGCTTATCGGTGCAACTGTTACGGTAATTGTGGGGCAGCTTTTAACACTCAGGTCTGCATTCCCCCGCAAACACTGATAACCTGTCCGCTGATATAGGAAGAAAGCCCCGAGGCAAGAAAAAGTGTCAGGTTTGCAACGTCCTCCGGGGTGCCTCCTCTTCTAAGGGGGATACCTTGTATCCATTGCTTGCGGACATCTTCGGGCAATTTTTCGGTCATCTCGGTCATGATGAATCCGGGCGCTATTGCATTGCAGCGCACGTTCCTGGAGCCAAGTTCTTTGGCGATGGATTTCGTAAACCCTATAATGCCGGCTTTGGATGCAGAATAATTTGACTGGCCTGCATTTCCACTGACTCCTACCACAGAGCTCATATTGATAATGGAGCCGGAGCGCTGTTTAAGCATGTACTTTTGAACTGCTTTAGTGTAATTGAATACCGATTTAAGGTTTACCGTGATAACTGCATCCCATTGTTCCTCTGTCATTCTCATCAGAAGGGTATCTTTCGTGATCCCTGCATTGTTTACAAGGATATCTATGCTTCCAAACTCGCTTGCCACCTGGTTCACTGTTGCATCCGTTTCATCAAATCCAGCGGCGTTGGAGGCATAGCATTTACCCCTGACACCCAAACCATTTATCTCGGTTTCCACAGATTTTGCAATATCATCATATACCAGATCAGTAAAAGCAACATTGGCACCATGACGTGCAAAGGTAATGGCTATTTCCCTGCCAATCCCCCGGCTCCCACCGGTTATCAGGGCATTTTTTCCTTCAAGCATTTTCATAATAATTAGAGTAATTAGAATAATTTGTACCTTAAAAACATCCAGTCAGGTTTCTGACATTGCATCATAACAGACAGCAAATAAAGCAAAGAAATTCATAAATATCAAAAACCATGGTGTTAGTGCCAGAGAGTATAATTCAATCATATGCAACCCCCATCAGTCTTCAGCAGACAAAATAACATGAAAGTCACATCTGAAATATATCGTAAAATGAGATGCTTACTGCATGTGAGTCCGACCCGGTTATGATTTATTTCTGCGCAGTATCGCTTTATTGATTCGTTTTGCAAGCGCCGGTCCCTCATATATAAAACCGGTATAGACCTGGACCAGGGTTGCACCTGCTTCAAGCTTCTCAATTGCATCTTCAGGTGTCATAATACCTCCGACTCCGATAACAGGAATCTTTCCACCGAGTTTGCCGGCAAGAAATTTTATAACCCTTGTGGACCGGTCCTTCAGTGGCAGCCCGCTCATTCCCCCATTCCCGATGCGTTCTACCATATCCTTTCCCGTGCGCAGATTATCCCGTGCAACAGTGGTGTTTGTGGCTACAAAACCATCTATTCCTGTTTTAAAAGCTATCTGTACTACTTCATCAAGTTGGTGATAATTCAGATCGGGTGATATTTTCAGCAATACAGGCCTGGGTACGGGTAATCCGGACGAAAGTTTCTTTAAAGCACTCAGATTGGCGGTCAGAATATCTGCATCCTGCAGTTTTTTTATGTCGCCTATGTTGGGACAACTCACATTAACGACAAAATAATCAACCACTTCATGCAGGACTTTAAAACATTCTATATAATCCTCTATTGCATTGTCATTTGATGTCAGCGTGTTTTTCCCTATATTTCCTCCAATAATAACATTCGGGCTTTTATTTCTAAGGTTTTCAGCAATTTTCCGTACTCCGTGATTGTTAATACCCATCCTGTTGATAAGCGCCTTGTCCTTCACCAGTCTGAATGAACGCGGCCGGGGGTTCCCGGGTTGCGGCAATGGAGTAACGGTTCCTATTTCAATGAATGAAAAACCAAAAACGGCAAAATCATTGTAAAATTCGGCATTTTTATCAAAACCGGCAGCAAGTCCCACCGGGGTCTTGAATTTAATGCCAAATACAGTCCGCTCGAGTGATTTATCGGAAACGGAAAAGCATAGCACAAGCAGTTGCCTGATACCAGGTATTGCCATCATATACTTAAGTATTGAGACAATAATATGATGGACCCTTTCCGGACTGATAAGGAATAAAAAAGGCCGTATAAGCAGCTTGTATATCATTTCTTGCGCAAATATAATTGATTTCGAAAAATATAATTGCAAAATACATCACCAGCAGGCATAAATCATAAATTGCATGGGATAATCTGCATGAATGCAGGACAGATGCTTTTACAGTGAGTAACCAGAACCATCCATCAGTCCGCCATCTAAAGCTGGTGCCGGGGACTCATGTCTGCTCGGGTGAATATTCAGAAAAACTTTTATCAGAGTAAAGAATAACGATTTTTTCAATCTTTTTTGAATTATTTACATTTGTAACTCCGGAATCGTTCGCAAAATTACTTTCGTAATCCTGACTCAGGGATTGTGTGGTTACATTTGTATCTGAATGGACAGTAGCATCCTTATCACCCAGGTCCGTAACGGGAAATGGTTGGGTATCCTCACCAGGAACTGCCTTTTCATCATGGTTACTGAAGGATTCCGGAATATTTTCCGAAAACAGGTTTCCCTGACTTACCTCCTGTTTAAACATGGCTCCTTTACCCAGGATCAGCCACTCGGCATTTAATGCGGGATAACCTGACAGTATTTTCTGTATGAAATCAAAACCCGGTTTATTCCTGCCCGAGAGTATGTGAGAAATGCTGGAAGGTTGTACGCCTATAATCTCAGCAAACCTTGCTGATGACAAATGCTCCCTGTTTAAAAATTTCAATAACCGGTCTTTCATTCGTATAAATTATAGTTAGCAATTTGTTTAACAATGTATTACAAATTTATGATACGGTTAATCTGCTTTTCAATCCATGGATCACCCATGATTTATTGACCTGCGGTCGATTTCACATGCATTATTTTGTCCCGTTTTGCAATAGTTTTTGGATGTGAAATTCATCTTATTTTGTCTGCCGAAGGCTGGTGGGGGTTTCATAACAGCAGTCTTTTATAAATAAAATAGAGCGATATACAAATGTAATGATTCTTTAATTAACATTTGTAACTTTGTTCGATTTACATGTGTAACCCGGCTGCCAGACCGGAATTACCTGTTTTTTCCTGTCCACACCCGGCATTATTATGACTGCAATTAACAAATATACCGTCTTTCCAGGGGTTACAGGAAGGAGGC
Source organism: Bacteroidales bacterium (assembly GCA_007135095.1). Taxonomy (GTDB): domain Bacteria; phylum Bacteroidota; class Bacteroidia; order Bacteroidales; family PUMT01; genus PXAP01. The sequence goes on from SLJO01000135.1 coordinate 9,521, forward strand.
CCGTAATATTCCTGATTTCTGACGCTGCAAGGAATTAACCTAAATTAATTGTTTATATAAATACATCAATTAATTGGTAATAAGTTTATTATACTATATATATTTATCATTTTTATAAATTAAATTACTATTGTAACCTTTAATGGCTGTCAAATTCAATTAATACTTTAATAATATGTATTTAACTAGCTGGTATTATGTTTACAATATAATATTTCCGCATACATTTGTAATGCGTTTTCAGGACTAAATTTAGATTACGTTTGTAAACAAGGAGTTATTTTTATCCTTTCCTGGTATATCACTGACACGGCCCGACCGGTAAATCCTGTTTTCATTGATACCGGCATCAGTAAAAGTAGAATCAGGATTCAGGCTGGAGGCCGAAAAATAACCGTAACATACTGAAATGCAAAAGATTTCGTGCTAATATCAGTAGTTTTTATGCCCCTGGGAGGCCTTAAATCAAACTGAATGGATAATTGTACACGGGAATTTACGCTGGCAGCCCATAATTCCAAGCATTGAAATTTAATTATGACTAAAAAAAATATTTTATAAAGTCGCACCTTATATGTAATTTCACTTAAAAATAACTAAATTCATACCCTTAAATCCCAATTCCCGGTGCCCTGGATTCAAACACATTAAAATTTAATCTGATAATGGAAAAATTAAATCTCTCATCTGTCGAAAAAGCGTTTTTTGAGCAAAGCAGGAATAAAAGCATAGCCACACACATTCCATACATTTCTGTGGATAACTTTCCCAAGCTGGGACTTTTTACGGCTCTCAGGTTCATCGAATGGGTTTCGGAAAACCCTCATGGAGTTATCAGCCTGCCAACCGGAAAAACCCCCGAATTTTTTATCAAATGGACCCAGAGGATTGTCAACAACTGGGATGACAGACAGATACAGGAATTAAGAAGGGCATACGGACTGAATGCAGGAACCAAACCGGATTTCAGCAAGCTGCAGTTTGTACAGATTGACGAGTTTTATCCGATCAGCTCCTCTCAGCACAATAGCTTTTACCATTATGTGAAGGAATATTATATAAAAGGGTTTGGCCTGAACCCTGATAATGCGCTGCTTATTAACTCCGATGCCATTCCTTTGCCCGAAGGCAAGCATTTTTCAGAAATATTCCCTGACAACCGTGTTGATCTTTCTCTCAGATACAAGGAGGCGAAAACCTCATTTGAGCACCTTCAGCAGAAGGCCGTTTTTGCAATAGACGACTGGTGTACGAAATACGAGAATGCAATCCAGGACAAGGGTGGAATAGGGTTTTTCCTTGGAGGAATAGGCCCTGACGGTCATATTGCATTTAATACCAGGGGGTCGGATCACCATTCCACAACCAGGCTCACTGCCACAAATTTCGAAACCCAGGCAGTTGCTGCCGGCGACCTTGGAGGAATTGAGATTTCCAGGAACCGGCTTGTAATAACTATCGGGCTTCAGACCATCACCTACAATCCCGATGCAGTTGCCATTATATTTGCCGCAGGTGAGGCCAAAGCTCCTGTGGTTAAAGATGCACTGGAAAATGAAAAATCAAATATTTATCCTGCATCCTCTCTTCACCCCCTTAAAAATGCCAGGTTTTATCTTACCACCGGAGCCGCATCCATGCTGGAGAACAGCGTTGAACTGTTTTACAAGACAGGGGAATGGACACATGACAAGACAGAAAGAGCCGTTATCGACCTGTGCAAAAAACTGGACAGGTACGGGCACCACCTGACCGTTGAAGATCTCAGGAAATGCAAATACTGCAGCCTGATCCCCGGTCTTAACGAGAATACCGTACAAACGGTCATCGATTCCATTGTAGAAAAGATGCAAAAGGGCATGGAAGATGAACACGACCAGTCTTATTACCATACCGGACCTCATCACGATGACATAATGCTGGGCATCCTTCCCCACATTCACAGGCTTCTGCGTTACGAAAGCAATGTTGCTTATTTTTCGGTTCTCACCTCCGGGTTTACTGCTGTGACCAACCAGTTTCTCAAGGATGCACTCGAAGACACCAAAGGATTCCTGAACGACGGATTCATTCAGATGGTCAATTATCCTGATTTTTTTGAAATAGGGTACAGCCTCAAATGGGATAAGGATGTATATCACTTTCTCAATAAGGTGGCCTCTGGAGAACCTTTTGAGAGACGAAGAGGACTGGCGCACAGGATAATAAGGGCTATTGTTATTATCTACAAGGTCAAAAACAGGCAGCAGCTCGTCGACCGGATAGATGACATTCTTTCCATCCTTCATAAAAGTTATGACGGGGAAAAGAATCCTGCCGGTATACAGACTCTTAAAGGGATGATACGTGAATTTGAAGAAGAACTGGTTTGGGCACATTTTGGTATCCAGGTAAAAAACGTGCATCACCTGCGACTTGGCTTCTATACGGGGGATGTTTTTACAGCCCAGCCTGAAAGGGACAGGGATGTGAAACCAATCCTTAAAAAGCTCAAGGAGATAAATCCCACTGTTATCAGTCTTGCCTTTGATCCCGAAGGCAGCGGACCCGATACCCATTACAAGGTGCTTCAGGCAATTGCCGATGCAGTAAGGATGTGGCAAAAAGAGGCAGACCTTTCTGAACTCAGGATATGGGGTTACAGGAATGTCTGGTACAGGTTCCATCCCGCTGAGGCAACCGTGCTCGTTCCGGTATCACTAAATGCCATGGCTGTTCTTGAGGATTCTTTCACAAACTGTTATTTAAGTCAGGTGGATGCATCCTTTCCAAGTTACCAGCATGACGGGAAATTCAGTGAACTGACCAAGAATACCTGGGTGGACCAGTTAAAGACCATACAGCTGCTGCTTGGCAAAAACTACTTTTACCAGAGCACCAGTCCCCGCATCAGGTCAACGCACGGAATGTTGTATTTCAGGGAAATGAATGTGGAAGAATTCCTTGACAACGCAAGGGAACTTGAAAAATCCATGGAAGGTATAAGTCTCTGAAAACATTATAAACCTGCTGCCTGACCCAATTCTGCCCTGTACCGTTCTTACGCACTGGCAAGCAATCAGGCCGATTTTCTTTCTGCTGTTTTTTCAATCAACCATATAGTCAGGTACCCTGCTGCCATGAGCAAAATGGCAGTAGCAACCTCGGGCGTCAATGACTCGGGTATATACCTGTCATAGTTCTGTATTACGGGGGCTCCGTCAGGTTTGGTAACTATTATGCCAAGTTCATCTATTTTGTAAACAGGGTGTTTCCATGGCCACAGAATTATTAGGGAGCCGGCAATAAAGCCGGTCAGCAATGCCAGGGTCAGATCCCTGAACTTCCTGAAAATCCAGGAAAGTAAATGGGAAAATGCCAGTAATCCGCTCACAATCCCAATAAAAACAGGTATAAGTATATCAAGTCTTATCTGATTGATCGCCTCAATTGCCACCAGTTCATAATTTCCCATCAGGATAAGAACAAAAGAACCTGAAAGACCTGGAAGGATCATACTGCATACAGCCACCATGCCGCTTAAAACAAGATAGAAAAAATTATCATTGCCCGTGGCAGGGGACATGAAGGATATCCAGACAGCAAGCAGGATTCCGGCCAGGAAAATTGCAAAAACCGGGAATGTCCAGTTTTTTACGGTTTTTCCTACAAAATAGACGGATGCCACTATTAACCCGAAAAAATAAGCCCAAATATGAACAGGAAAATTATTAAAAAGCCAGGCCAGCACCCTCGCCAGGGTAAAAACACTCAGTACCCCTCCGCCAAAGACAGCAAGCAGGAACGGAAAATTGATGTGCGAGGAAAATGACCTGAACTTACCCTTCAGAAGGCAGGCTATAGCAATGTGATCTATAGACCTTAAAGAATGTATCATTTTTTCAAAAACCCCTGTTATAAGTGCAATGGTACCACCTGATACTCCAGGAATTACATTTGCTGCACCCATTGCGAACCCTTTTAATGAGAGAATAAGGTATTCCCGGAAATATTTATACATCACTTAATTAAAAATAGAAAATTCCCTGTTATCCCGGGCACATCAGAGGATGTTACCCGGTTATAAAGTCAGAAATGGTATCTCCCCTGAGCCCGAGACGCAGTGCCTCCAGGGAAAAAACTTCATCGGGTGCAATATTGCCAAGATTAACATTTGCTCCAAACAACTTGATAAAATAAACCTGCTGGCTTTTCAAGGGGGCTTCCCAGATAATATCATGTCCTTTGACATTATCTGAAATATTGCTGATTAGTCCGGTATTTGCAGAACCATCGGGATTATATATTCCTATGGTTCCGCTTTCCCTGGCTTCAGCAATAACCTTCCAGGCGCCGGCCTGCAATTCGGTTTTCATCATGCTTACCCAGTCTTCCACAGGAATGCTGACTCCTGCAAGCTTTGACCCGACTTCAGAGAGAACCTGCACATCGCCCGAGAGTATCTCGATGCACCGGAGCTTTTCATCATGGGCTATGGTGACTGCACCATCAGATACTTCAGCAAGGTCCAGGTCATATCTGGAAATAAACTCACGGTACTGCTCGAACATACCGCGCATGTAAAAAATTTCAAAAAGAGTTCCTCCGAAATACGGACGAATACCACCCTCCCTGTAAACCTTCAATTTGGCTTCGAGTTCCCTGGTTATTAGTGCTGTTCCGAAACCAAGCTTCACAAAATCGGTAAAGTCACCGGATGAACTTGCAAATTCACCGGCTTGCCTGACAGACAGCCCTTTATCCATCATCATTGTAATACCATCATTTCTTGGCTTGCCCGGACGGTCAGGCAGATGGGGTATATGGAAGTTCATAGGATTTACGGTTAGATTAGTACACGGGCAGCAGGAAATATTCTAGTGACTCAGCTATAATCTGTTTGAATCAAACGCCTTCACAAGCTTTTTAATATCCTTGTTCCTGGAAGCCCGTGGATAATAGGCAAAAAATTCCTTATGCTGATCATAATCAAGCGAAAGGGCTATCCTGAGGTGGTGATCAGCTTTTTCAAAATTGCTGTTCATAAGATGGTAGGCAGCAAGCCGGTAGTTGAACAGGGCATTGCCCGGGTTGATCCGTATTGCTTCTTCCAGGGTGATTATGGCGTTGCTTTTACTTTTGATCACCAGAAAAGTTTCTGCCATATTAATCCATGAATCAGAATCCTGCGGGTCAAAATTAACCGCTTTTCGGTAGGCATTAATTGCATCATCAAAATCATTAAGCTTAAGGCGAACATTACCAAGGGAATACCAGTATTCCGGATTCTCAGGAAACAGCTCCAGTGCCTTTTCAATATGACGCAGGCTTTCCTTATAAGCCCCCTGGGAATACATAACCAGCCCCATCCCTATCCAGGCATCAGCATAATCAGGTTTGATAATCAGGGCTTTACTATAATGCTCCAGGGCTTTGTCCCATTGTTCAAGTTTTTCATAGCATTCGCCCAGATAGCAGATAACCTGCTCATTATTATCTTCAAGGAAAAGCAATTCACCGTATACCTCAATTGCCGACTCGTAACTGTCGTTATTAGCCAGTGTATTTGCCTTGTTAAAGTAAGCAGAGGCATATTCGCTGTCCAGTGCAATTGCATAATCATATGCATCGATGGCCCTGCGGTAATCCTCCAGGCGGTTGTAGATCACCCCCATGTTGTACCAAACGTTTTCAGAAAACGGATCTATATCAAGAAACCTGTTATAGTAATCAAGCGCTTTCTCCAGCTGATCTGTCCTTTCATAACAATAGGCTATATCGTAAATATATGAAAGATTATCCGGCTCAAGTTCGTATGCCTGCATAAGGTACTTAATGGCTGTATTGAAATGATTCTGCTGTTCAAGCGCCATGGCAATATTGAACATTATTTCAGATTTCTCTTCACCGGTAAGCTGAATTGCCCTGTCAAACTCTCTTACCGCATCCCTGATTTTCCCAAGGCGAATTAATGCAAGCCCCTTTGTCAGATTTACTTCAGGGTTGCTTACCTCTATTTTTTCTATCGTTTTTAGAATTTTCAGTGATTCCAGGGGCTGGGCTTTTTCGATAAGTATAACAGCATTCTTTAACTGCACAATTGTAGAGGAAGGGTGTTGTTTCAGTGCATGCTGCACTGCCCTCCATGCACGGTTGATTTTACCGAGGTTAAGATAATGATCGATAATTTCTTCAAATTCAATTACATCAAAATAATATCCTGTACTGTTGGCACTTAACATATCCTCAAAACGCTTCACAAGATCTGCAACCCCGTTGTCATTGTAAAAACTATCTTTTTCTTCACTCATAATTTTATAGGATAAGGCACAAAATTACAAATTATAATTGAGGCTCCTCGTTTTACGGGAAAATTCCGCTGATATTAACAGCCGCACATTTGAGATAAAAATACCACCTAATATTTATAAATTATCCAATTGCAAGATTTTTTTTTAACAAAATGTAAACATCATAAAGCGTATGTTTTGCATTTCACCTTAATTTTTGTATATTTATTATACAATCCAGCTATGATAAAATATACAACCCTTTAAAAAAAATAACAAAATGGAAAATTTCCGGGAAAAAAGACTTGAACGCCAGTTAAAGTCGCAGCAAACCACAAGTATTGTAATTGGAATTATTTTACTGCTTTCAATACTTGGGAACGTCTATTTGGTTATACGTAGCAGCAGGATTGCCGGTGAAACGGAAACAATCAGATTTCAAAGAGACCAGGTTATTGAAGAAAGGAATGACGCCGAGGAAAGAAGTGCCCGGCTGGAATCCGAAATTGAGAACCTGGAAGGACAGGTAAGCCAGCTCAGGGAGACTGCTGCAACTCTAGAAAGTCAGATACAGACACGCGACCGTCAACTCGCCCAGCTCAGGCGGCAATTCCCGGAAATCGAAGAGGCTCTTGAGGAACAGGTTGCAGAATTTCAACAACTTGAGGAGGAATACAGGATGCTCGAGGAAGAAAGAGAGCAACTGCTGACCAAACTTGAATCACTCGACCAGGAATTAGCCAATCTCAGAAACGAATTTAAGGCCCAGACCGAACTGATAGACCGGGCAACTTACCTGCAGGCATACAATATCAGCGTGGTAAACCTGCGGGACAGGTGGCTGTGGGGAAGGCCGGTTATAATGGATAATGCCTCCAGGGTAACCCGCACCGAGGTAAGTTTTGAGATAAATTCCAATATACTTGTGGAGCCGGCCGTTAAAGACGTTCACCTGATAATGATTGATCCTGAAGGTGAAATCGTCAACCGTTCAGAAGCAACTGAACCAGGCCCGATCAGGGACTTTACTCAACATACCATTATTGATTATGATCAGCAGGCATTCCCGCTGGCATTCAGCATTGAACTTGAAGACGGGCTCCAGGAAGGCACTCATACCATTGAAGTGTACATAGACGGCAATTTCGCGGGAAGGAGAGAATTCAATCTTGAGTAAAAATCCCTTTCGGCATCCCTGATATGTTTGAAATCAGGAAATTATTTGTAAAGTTCGTTTTTTGCAGCCTTCAGTGTGTTATTGAGTAATGAAACTATTGTCATCGGGCCGACCCCCCCCGGCACAGGTGTTATATAGCTGCATTTGGGTGCAACCTCATCAAATTTTACATCGCCGAGTAATTTCCAGCCCGATTTTGTTTTGTCTGACTTTACCCTTGTAATACCAACATCGATAACCACTGCTCCCTCTTTTACCATATCGGCAGTTACAAATTCAGTTTTTCCCATCGCCACAATCAGTATGTCCGCATTTCTGCATACAGCCTCAATATTCATGGTGCGGCTGTGGCAAAGAGTAACGGTGGCATCACCGGGATAACCTTTCCTGGCCATAAGAACCGCCATGGGTTTTCCTACTATATTGCTTCTTCCAAGGACAACGCAATTCTTACCGGATGTTTCAATTTTATACCTTTTAATAAGTTCAACAATGCCGTTCGGGGTGGCAGAAATATAGGAGGGCTGGTCAATGAACAGCCGGCCGACATTTACCGGATGAAAGCCGTCCACATCCTTCCTGTAGCTGATCCGGTCTATAACCTTTTCTTCTGAAATATGGGAAGGCAAGGGCAACTGCACGATCAGACCATCAATATCATCATTTTCGTTTATTTCGTCAATTTTTGCGAGCAGCAGAGCCTCCTCAATATCAGCCTCCATCCTTACAAGGGTGGATTTGAACCCAACCTGTTCACATGCTTTCACCTTATGGGCCACGTATGTTTCACTGGCGCCATCACTCCCTACTATCATCGCAGCAAGATGAGGCACCTTGCCGCCCGATTGCTTAATTTCCGAAACTGCTGCCGCAATTTCTTCCTTTATCTCTGAAGATATTTTTTTTCCATCGAGTAAAATCATAGTATACAGGTTTTTAAACAACTAGAGTTAAAGTGTATATTTAGCGTCCCGGCATAGGCATACCCTTCATCATCTTCCCGGATTTCTTGCCGCTTGTCATCATCCGCATCATCTTCCTTGTTTCATCAAACTGTTTGATCAGCCGGTTTACTTCCTGGATATTCGTGCCACTGCCTTCAGCAATCCTCTTCCTCCTGCTGCCATTTATGATAACCGGTGTTTCCCTTTCCTGGGGAGTCATTGATTTTATTATTGCTTCAATGCCCTTGAAAGCATCATCGTCAATATCAAGGTTTTTCAAGGCTTTTCCAACTCCCGGTATCATGCCGGCAAGTTCCTTGAGATTACCCATTTTCTTGATTTGCTGGATCTGCGAAATAAAATCGTCAAAATTAAACTGGTTCTTTGCGATTTTTTTGTGCAGCTTCCTTGATTCTGCTTCGTCAAACTGTTCCTGAGCGCGTTCAACCAGCGTTACTATATCGCCCATTCCAAGGATACGGTCTGCCATCCTTTTGGGATGAAAAACCTCTATGGCATCCAGTTTTTCCCCTGAACCGATAAACTTTATTGGCTTGTCAACAACCGCACGTATGGAAAGCGCTGCGCCTCCCCTTGTATCACCGTCCATCTTGGTCAGCACGACGCCGCTGAAATCAAGTCTCTCGTTGAATGTCTTCGCGGTGTTCACTGCGTCCTGTCCGGTCATGGCATCAACAACGAACAGTATCTCATGAGGCTCCACTGCCTGCTTTACTGAAGATATCTCGTTCATCATCTGCTCATCCACGGCCAGTCGCCCGGCAGTGTCAATTATAACAAGGTCATATCCCTGCTGCCTGGCATGCCTGACGGCCCCGCGGGCAATTTTTACGGGTTGCTGATTATCCTCTTCAGAATAAACCGGCACATCTATCTGTTCGCCCAGTATTTTCAGCTGCTCGATGGCAGCGGGACGATAGACGTCACAGGCCACCAGCAGGGGGTTTTTGCCTTTTTTTGTTTTAAGAAATCTTGCCAGCTTTCCGGAAAAGGTTGTTTTACCCGAGCCCTGCAAACCGGCAACCAGAATCACGGCAGGATTGGCTTTTATATTTAGGTCTTCCATCTCTCCACCCATAAGGGAGGTGAGTTCATCATGCACTATCTTGACAAGCATTTCGCCGGGCTTGACCGAAGCAATTACGTTTTGTCCGAGTGCCTCCTCCTTTACCGAGTCAGTAAAGCTCTTTGCGATTTTAAAGTTAACATCGGCATCCAGAAGTGCCCGCCTGACCTCCTTCAGTGTTTCTGCTACATTTATTTCCGATATATGGCCCTCACCTTTGAGCAGTTTAAAAGAGCGCTCAAGCTTTTCAGATAAATTTTCAAACATTGAGTCAAATTAAAATATGATTAATGATTTAATTAACAAGACATTACATTTTTCAGCAATCAGGATCAAGGGGTTTGCAGGTAATTTTTAACTACAAATAACAAAATTAATCAATAGAACTGCTTTTGCCAATTTTTATTTTATCATAGTTATCATAGCATTTAAAACGGCAGTTCAGGCAAACCGGCCGGGAACAGGTAATTTGTCACCTGCACCTTTAAAGCGTCTTTAACGGCAGGTAAGCACTGCAATCAGGCCATTCCCTGCCCTACATCCTTTCAGGAACTGCAATGCCCAGCAGATCCATGCCTCTTCTTATCACGTCACCGGTTAAAACAGAAAGGAACAAACGAAAATCCCGGCGCCGGATGTTTTCCTCCTTCAACACGGGATGGTCATGGTAAAACTGATTGTATTCCCTGGCAAGTTCATAGATAAGATTTGCAATAATAGCCGGACTGCAGTTCGCGCCGGCCTCGGACACAGCCTGGGGGAATTCGTGGAGAATTGCAGCAAGCCCGGTTTCCTTGTCACTAAGCCGGAAATCAATCTGGTTTTTTCTTTCCGGCACAATACCGCTTAGTTCAGCCTTTTTAAGAAGGGATCTTATCCTGGCATGGGTATATTGTATAAAGGGACCCGTATTGCCATTAAAATCAATCGACTCTTCGGGATTGAATATCATGTTTTTTCTGGGATCCACCTTAAGGATAAAATACTTCAGGGCACCCATGCCAATGGTATTAATAATAGACTCCTTTTCTTCCCGGGTCAGTCCGTCAAGTTTGCCCAGCTCACTTGAAAGTTTGCCGGCTGTTTCGATCATCTCATCAATCAGGTTATCGGCATCCACAACCTTGCCCTCGCGTGATTTCATTTTACCCGATGGCAGTTCAACCATACCGTAGGATATATGTTCCAGTGAGCCGGCCCATTCGTAGCCCATCTCCCCGAGGATCAGGGAAAGTACCCTGAAATGATAATCCTGTTCGTTGCCCACTACATAATACATTTTATCGGCATGGTAATCGTTCTGCCGCATTACGGCGGTACCAAGGTCCTGTGTAATATAAACCGAAGTCCCGTCGGAACGCAACAGAAGTTTTTCATCAAGTCCCTTGTGAGTAAGGTCGATCCAGACCGAACCATCATCCTTTTTTCTGAGGACCGATTTTTTCAATCCCTCCTCAACTATGGCCTTGCCCATATGATAAGTTTGGGATTCATAATAGATTTTATCGAATGATACCCCAAGACGTCTGTATGTTACATCAAACCCCTCATAAACCCATCCGTTCATCCTTTTCCACAGGTCATTCACCCCGGGATCCCCTGCCTCCCACTTTCTGAGCATTTCCTGTGCCTCCTTTATCAGGGAAGCTTCTCTTCGGGCAACGTCCGGGTCCATGCCATTCTTAACCAGTTCATCCACCTCTTTCCTGTAGGCTTTTTCGAACTTAACGTACAGTTCGCCAACGAAGTGATCGCCTTTCATCCCGGCATCTGAAGGTGTTGTGTTATTGCCCCACTTCTGCCATGCCAGCATGGTCTTACATATGTGAATACCCCTGTCATTCACCAGGTTAACCTTTTTTACAATCTTGCCATTCGCTTCAAGTATTTTCGAAATGCTATGACCCAGAAGGTTATTTCTTATATGCCCCAGATGCAGGGGCTTGTTTGTATTGGGTGAGGAAAATTCCACCAGGAAGGTTTCCTTAGGGGAATGCGGGGAAAAGCCATAATTACTGTCCGCACTGGACTCGTTGACAAATAGGTTCCAGTAGGATGACTCTACAACAAGATTCAAAAAACCTTTTATCACGTTAAAATCATGTATCTCAGGCAATTTTTTCAGATAGCTTCCAATCTTCTCCCCGGTTTCAGCCGGAGAGCTTTTCATCAGCCTTATAAAAGGAAAAACCACAAGGGTAATGTCACCCTCGAACTCCTTCCGGGTTTTTTGAAGTTGAATGAGTGATTGTTCTGGCTGTGGCAATGATTTTTCTGCAAAAAACCGGCTTAATGCACCGGTAATAATATCTTCAATTCTCATGCTGCAATACTGAACTTGGTTATAATTAAAAACCGCAAAGATACGAAGAATCACCATTATTTCAGTCCCCAATCAGCCCTGTAAATCAAAAAAGCCGTCCTATAGACGGCTATGCAGGTAATTCATGCACTGCTGATTCCTTTGTTGTATTGAACTTTCAGCTTCCCTGGGCGGCCCCGGTATCTTTGCTCCTGTCAATAATGCATAACTTATTATTATTCTTTTCCCACCTTCCCAGGTCAATCATCCAGTCCTCTACGGTCATCTCAGTTTCATCTGCAGTTCCGGGGATCATTATTGATGCCGGTCCGGAATTCCAGTAGTTTACATTGGCCATCCATGCACTGACAGTTATTTCATTTTCTCCGGTATCGGCAATCGGGGAATTCCAGTAAGAAACATCATTCATCCAGGGCTCGACCATTAGATCAGTTTCCGTTGCACTTGCCTCTGCACTACGGTGAGAATGGGCAGATAACATGGATATATTTCCTGATGAAAAAAGTATCAGTGAAAAAAACAAAGGCATGATAGAATTTTTAATCTTAGTGTTCATAATTATTTTTGAGTTTAGTTTTAACATAATGTGGGAAAGCTTTATATTCCCCCTTTCTACTGGTGAACAAACATCAAATCGGTGTTTTTGTTCAATTAAATTTGTTTAATTTATTACATTAGAATACTACCATATTGGTTATCAGATAATTTTTATGGTGTTACCGGGACGTTTTCTGTTCAACTTTCTATGCCCTATCCTGCACAAGGAGGTGTCCGGATTACTTTCAGACCACTGTTGCCCGATTAAGAATATTTTTATTACTTGTGAAAAAATCATCATTCAGGGATAAGGATGTGAAGAAAAGGAAGCGAATCATTGTATCAGTAACCAACGATCTGGCAACAGATCAGCGGGTAAAACGTTTTTGCGGAACATTGCATTCCGGGGGTTATGATATCCTGCTTACCGGCAGGATCCTTCCCCGCAGCCTTCCCGTCGATGACAGGCCCTACGAAATAAGGCGGGTAAAGCATTGGTTCAATAAAGGAGCAATGTTTTACGCAGAATACAATTTACGGCTGTTATTCTTCCTGCTCTCAGAAAGGTACGATATATTGCATTCCAACGATCTGGATACTCTTCCCGCCAGTTTCCTGGCATCGAGAATTAGAAAAAAAACCCTGATATATGACTCCCATGAATACTTTACAGAGGTTCCGGAACTAAGCGGCCGCAAAATGGTAAAAAAAATATGGGAGACTATCGAAAGGCTTATACTGCCCCGTCTTGACCATATTATTACTGTCAGTGATTCAATAGCAGCCGAATACAGGGATAAATACGGAAAACATGTTGAAACAATAAGAAATGTACCCGAGAAAACAAGTGCCCGCCACTCTTTTCCCCCTTCACATTACGGACTTCCTGCGGGAAAGAAGCTCGTCATTCTGCAGGGTTCCGGGATTAACCGTGACAGGGGAGCCGAAGAGGCAGTAAGTTCAATGGAATTTGTTAAAGAGGCGGTGCTGGTAATTGCAGGTGATGGCGACATATTGCCTCAACTCAGGGAGCAGGTAATCAAGCGGAAGTTAAATGAAAAGGTTGTGTTTGTTCCGCCATTGCCCTACAGTGAACTTATGCACCTTACAGGCCTGTGTGATGCCGGCCTCTCTCTTGACAGGGATACAAACCTGAACTACCGCTACAGTCTGCCCAACAAACTCTTCGATTATATAACAGCTGGAATACCCGTCGTGGTTTCGCCCCTCCCTGAAGTCAGGGCAATAGTCGAAAAATATAAGATCGGGCTTATAATTGCAGATCATTCACCGGCTGAAATAGCAAAAACCATAAACAGCATCCTGTTTAAAATACCAGGGCCTTACTGGCATGAAAACCTGAAAAAAGCCTCAGATGAGCTGAACTGGGAAAATGAAAAACAAAAATTACTGGATGTATACACGGGATCAGTCTCATAACAGCACATACAATTACTTTGACTGGCCGTTTTATGCGTAAAAATCCTGCACTTTTATTGAATTTCGATTCTTGGTGTTATTTTTGCTGTGCAAATGACAAATCGTAACTACATGCTTACTTAAAATATTTACCCATGCATTCATTCATCAATAAGTTAATTCTTCTGGCTTTTTTTATCGCAGCAGGGGGTCCGCTATATTCAGCCGGCTATAATATAAACGTAAGGGTTGAAGGACTGCAGGATACCACTCTCCTGCTGGCATATCATTTCGGGAACAGAAAGTATATAAAGGACACAATACAGGTAGACAACGCCGGATCAGGCGTATTCAGGGGCGGAGAACCACTGCCCGGAGGAATTTACCTGGTGGTCATGCCCGATATGAACTTTTTCGAACTGCTGATAGACCGGGAGCAAAACTTCAGTATCGAAACAGCACTGGAGGATCCGGTCGGCAACATGAAAATAACCGGATCCCATGAGAACAAGCGGTTTATTGAATATCACCGGTTCATGAACAGGATGCAGCAGTCTTCGGCTGACCTGCAGGGAAGGATTCAAAGCAGCAGGAATGACCCTGATTCCATGCAGTATCTGCAGGCACTGAGAAGAAATATTGATAACGAAGTGCAGGATTACTGGAAATCAATCATCGAAAGCAACCCGGGAACATTGCTTGCCAGCATGATAAAGGCCATGCAGAATCCGGAGATACCGGACTTTGATATACCTGCCGGCACGGCGAACCCCGATTCTCTCAGGTGGGTCAAGGGTTACCAGTATAATAAAAACCATTTTTTCGATAATATAGACTTTTCCGATGAAAGGTTGCTGCGTACACCGGTACTTAATAATAAACTCGAGCATTTTTTTACCCGGGTCCTGATACAAAGCCCCGATTCAATTGTGCCCCAGGCATTCAGGGTGGTTGAATATTCCAAAGCCAGCGAAAACGTTTTCCAGTATGTCCTTGTCTACCTTTTAAACCACTATGAGAGATCCCAGATTATGGGCCACGATGAAATTTTCGTGGAGCTTGCCGAAAGGTACTACCTTAGTGGAGAGGCTTTCTGGGTAAATCAGGAAACCATCGATAAATTAAGGGAACGGGTTGAGAGATTAAAACCCAACCTGATAGGCCGCACTGCCGCCGAAATGAAATTAAGGACTCCCCGGGGAAATACTGTCAGTCTTCATGATACCGAATCAGAATATATAATTCTTTATTTTTATGAGCCATCCTGCGGCCACTGCAAGGTAGTGACGCCAAGGCTCAACGAATTGTACAAAAAATACATGAACAGGGGGCTGGCGGTGTTCGGGATATATATTTATGATGATACCGCGGAATGGACTGAATATATAAGCGACAACAACCTTGACTGGATAAATGTCTTTGATCCGAATAATACAACCAATTTCCGCCATAACTATGATATCTACAGCACCCCTACCTTGTATATCCTTGATTCTGACAAAACCATAATAGCAAAGCGGGTAGGGATAGAAACTGTAGAGCAGATACTTGAAGAACTGCTGTAACCTATTTGTTCAGCCATCCAACCGGAAGGTGGCAGGGGACGGATTCTGCAGCAGGGGTGCATTTAAGAGCAGGAAAACAGGTTACTTGCGGTTCCTGATAAGACCGGCCATTTCAGCTCCGATATAGGCTGGTGATTCTACAACATGAATACCGCATTCACGCATTATCTTCATTTTTGCAGCGGCAGTGTCATCACTGCCACCAACAATGGCGCCCGCATGGCCCATTCTCCTGCCTTTGGGGGCCGTCTGGCCTGCGATGAAGCCAACTACAGGCTTGGTCCCGTGGTCCCTGATCCAAAGGGCTGCCTCTGCCTCCATCCCTCCTCCAATTTCGCCAATAACTATGATCCCTTCGGTCTCCGGATCTTCCATAAGCAGCTTCACGGCATCAAGAGTGGTAGTGCCAATTACCGGATCTCCCCCTATGCCGATGCAGGTTGACTGGCCCAGTCCCGTTTTGGTTACCTGGTCAACCGCCTCATAGGTGAGGGTGCCGGAACGGGAAACAATGCCGATACAGCCTTTTTTATGGATAAAACCAGGCATAATCCCCACTTTGGCTTCACCGGGGGTAATTATGCCCGGGCAGTTAGGCCCTATAAGTCTGGTCCTGCGCCCCCTGAGATATTCCTTGACCCTGACCATATCAGAGGTAGGGATACCTTCGGTAATGGCCACAATCACCTTAATGCCCGCCTGGGCAGCTTCCATAATGGCATCGGCTGCGAATGGAGGCGGCACAAATATTACCGAGGTGTCGGCACCCACACCGGATACTGCCTCTGATACCGTATTGAAAACAGGTTTCCCGAGGTGTTCCTGTCCGCCTTTACCGGGAGTGACCCCGCCGACAACATTCGTTCCGTATTCAATCATCTGCGAGGCGTGAAAACTCCCTTCACTGCCGGTGAATCCCTGGACGATAACCCTGGAACCCTTGTTAACAAGAACGCTCATATGGTTGGTAGTTTAGTTGCAATCAAATTTTATCTTCTGATGCCTTTATTTCCGGATTTATTCCGATTCCGCAGAGGACGGGGCCTTAATATCAAACAAATGCAGTTTATTCCACGGAATACCAGCAACATCGGGGCTTACAGAAACAGGAGAAGATTATTCATAGAGCTTGTATATTCCCGAAGAAATATTTTTGATCGACTGCCCGGTTTCCGATGACAATCTTTTGAGATCATCATATTCAACTTTCATGTTGACCGGTTCACCCTCGTAATATGAAAATTTTGCCTGAACCTCTCCATAGGGCGTGCTGATGGTTTTTATTTCCCTTTTCAGGATTTCACGTGATTCCTGCCTTATCCTTACTCCTATTGAAGTGGTTTCCCTGAAAATGATCTTTAAAAGCCGGTCTTTGGCATCAGGGGCAGAAAGAATGGTTAGTTTAATCCCGGGGCGGTTTTTCTTCATCTGAATATTGGTAATGAATACCTCAAGGGCTCCCTCCCCATACAATCTTTCGATTACATGATCATAAAACTGGGGGTTCATGTCATCTATATTTGTCTCGAGAACATAAACGCTGTCGGCATCCTCTTCATGTTTCATCTCACCCAGATACAGCCTCAGCACATTGGGATGCCCGAAATCCTTTGTCCCTGCCCCGTAACCTATTGAATGTGTTATCATTGCAGGCATATCACCAAAATCACTGGCAATCGAAGTTATTATTGCCGCTCCGGTGGGCGTTACAAGTTCGCCCCTTGAATCTGTGGAATACGACGGGATGCCTTTAAGTATTTCTGCAGTTGCAGGGGCCGGGACGGGAAATTTCCCGTGGGAAAATGTAACAAAGCCAGAACCGACATTAAGCCTCGAGCAAAAAACCTTTTCAATACCGAGTTTTTTAAAGCCCGTTAATGCTGCCACCACATCAACAATGGTGTCAATGGCACCAATTTCATGAAAATGGACCTTATCCAGGGGCATATTGTGAATTTTTGCTTCAGCCACCGCAATCTTAAGAAAAACTTCCTTGGCCTTCTCTTTTATATCCTGGTCTACAGGAGTATTCTCAACGAGCACGTTGAGGTCCTTTAAATGCCGGTGATGCTTCTGCTCCTCAAAAACCACCGAGAACTGTGTTGAGGCGATGTTCTGTTTGACAACTTTCGATGCCCTTATTTCAACCGGACCGAGTCCCAGTTTCTTTATTTCAGCATCCAGTTCATCAAAATCAAGGCCCGCATCAAGCAGGGATCCCACTATCATATCCCCGCTGATCCCTGAAAAGCAATCAAAATAAGCAACTTGCATAGTAATAGAAATTAATTTGTTTGTCCGTTGCCGGCACCTGAAATATTATTTGTTTATCATGGAGGCAAAATACGCCGCCCCGAATCCGTTGTCTATGTTTACCACAGTTACTCCCGGCGCACATGAAGTCAGCATTGTCAGCAAAGGACCCACCCCCTGGAAGCTGGCGCCATAACCTACCGAAGTGGGAACGGCGATCACGGGCTTATCAACCAGTCCGCCGACCACCGAAGGCAGGGCACCATCCATTCCGGCCACAACGATCAGCACATTTGCATCATCTATTTTCTTTTTGTTATTAAGGAGCCGGTGCAGCCCGGCAACTCCCACATCATATAATTTTTCCACATGGTTGCCCATAAAGGAGGCTGTTTCAACCGCCTCCTCAGCAACCGGTATATCTGAGGTGCCTGCGCAGAGGACAAGTATATGGGAGGATTTATCAATTTCCACGGATTCCTCTTCCTTTTTAACGGTAATGGTACGTGCAGGTTCATTATACCTGGCAATGGGAAGTACCGATTTGACAGCAGCATACATCTCCGGGGTTGCCCTCGTGGCAAGCACCATATTCTGCCTGGAGAGGTGAAGCACAATGCTTTTCACCTGGTCAACGGTTTTATTCTGGCAAAATACTACTTCCGGGTATCCCCGGCGAAGGGTTCTGTGGTGGTCAAGCTTTGCAAAACCCAGGTCTTCGAAGGGAAGATTTTCAAGTCTGAGAAGTGCGTCATCGATGCTTATTTGCTGATTTTGCAAGCTTTCCAAAAGCTCTTTTATTTTATCTCTTTGCATTGATATTGATTAGTTTGTTTAGTGATCCGCTTTCAAATTCCTTTACCTCGGTAATGTTAAATCCCAACTGGTTAAATTTTGCACAGATTTCCCCGAGTTTTAACTTTGCCGTATCCATATACAGGGGATTAACCTCGAGAACCGCCTTATCGCCGAAATGGCGTACCCGGAGTTCCCTGATACCCAATGATTTTACAAATTCTTCTGCTTCCTCAACCTGGGCCAGCTTTTCACGGGTCACAGAGTTGCCGTAGGGAATGCGTGATGCAAGGCAGGGACTGGCAGGCTTGTCCCATACCTTAAGCTCAAGATGCTTGGCTATCAGGCGGATATCATCCTTTGTCAACCGGGCATCCCTGAGGGGACTAACAACCTGATGCTCCTCGGCGGCCACCAGTCCGGGACGGTAGTCACCCAGATCATCCAGGTTGGTGCCATTG
Source organism: Bacteroidales bacterium (assembly GCA_007135095.1). Lineage (GTDB taxonomy): Bacteria > Bacteroidota > Bacteroidia > Bacteroidales > PUMT01 > PXAP01. Next base: position 28,351 of record SLJO01000135.1, read on the forward strand.
GCAATAAACCTTACGCCCTCCTCTTTCGCTACCTGTTTGGTATCCTGGTATAATTCAGTTTTACAGAAATAACAGCGGTCGTTGGGATTCTGTGCATAGTTTTCATTATCGAGTTCACCAGTGGTGATAACCTTCAACCGGGCACCGGTATCCCTGGCAAACTGTATGGCAGCGTTAAGCTCACTCCGGGGTATGGAGGGAGAATCGGAGATGACAGCAAGTACTTTGTCTCCAAGAACCTGACAGGCTACCGTCAGCAGCAATGCACTATCCAGTCCGCCGGAATACGCAATAATAAGGCTATCATATTTTGATATCTCAGATTTCAGTGCATTCAATTTTTGTTCAGCTATATCCATCATTTTTCGGGATTATGGTTAGGAATTTATTTTGTTTTTCAATTAAAATACTCATGGTAAATGTTCCGGTAAAAGCTAAGGTCCATGCCACTGGAGCGCATGAGTGCCTTATCCTTTATAATTTCTGCAACCGGACCGGCGGCCATTATTTCGCCTTTATTGAGCACTGCTATCCGTTCGCAGCAGGAGAGCAGAGGCAGGAAAGACTGCGACACAATAACCAGGGTGGCTTCAAAGCCGTTTATCAGGTTTATCAGTTGCATCACCATTTCCGGGTCAAGACTTGAAAAAGGCTCATCAAAAGCAATCACTTCGGGACTGATGGCGAGTACCGTTGCCAGGGCAACCCGTTTTCGTTCACCAAGTGATAAATGATGTGATACCAACTTTTCAAAGCCGACGAGGTTCATGGCTTTAAGCGCATTCTGAACTCTCCGGGCAACCTCCTCACTGCTGAAACCGAAATTAAGGGGCCCGAAGGCGATATCTTCTTCAACCGTTGGGTTGAATAACTGGTCGTCGGGATTTTGAAAGACCAGCCCCACCATCTTTCGGATGCCGGGAAGCGTTTTTTTCTCAACCCTAATGCCGCCAATCTCCACCTGCCCCTGTTGGGCAACTAAAATACCATTGAGATGCAGAAGCAGGGTAGATTTTCCCGAACCTGAAGGACCAATTATACCAAACTTTTCGCCGGGGTTTATTTCCACCGATACATTTTTCAATACCGGTTTATCCGGGATGTATGAAAAGTTAAGGTTTTTTATCTGTATACCGGCAGGCATAATTAGTCTTAATTAAAATATAAAACAATAGATATCTGAATTTGTTAAACGGATTGCCAAAAGTATAAAAATAAAAATTACAGGGAAAATAAAATCCTTTCCCTTCAGCGGAAATTTTTGCATAACCGGGAATTCACCGGTAAAACCCCTTGACAGCATCGAGTTATAGATTATTTGGGAGCGATCCATGCTCCGCAGAAAAATCATCGCCGACTGGTTTCCATAAACCTTGAATTTACTCATATTCAGCCTTCCGGGAGTCCGGCTGTCCCTTGCCATGGTTGTTCGCATTGCCTCATCGGTGAGAATAAAGATGTACCGGTACATAAGTGCAGAAATAATGCCAAGGAGCCTGGGCATTTTTAATTTCCGCAGTGCCATCAACAGGTTGTGAAATTTTTCAGTAGATATAAGAAGGGTCAACAATATTATTGAACTAAAAGCTTTTAAGACAATTGTCAGCGCTGACCGGTATTCCTCCTGGTAAGCGGAAAATCCCTGGAAATCGCCGGAAAGCATTGCAGATAGGGGAAAAAAAATAGCCGATATCAGAATAAAGGGAGAAACAATCAGGCAACGGCTAAAAACAAAGCGTGGGGGAATCCGGCTTATTAGCAGTAAGCCGGCTATAATCAGGCTGTAGAAAATGAAAGGACATACCACTCCCCTGGGCTCCGACACTATAATGAAAATAAAGGAGAATGCGCCTGCCAGCTTAATACGCGGATCCAGCCTGTGAAGGGGTGATTCCAGATTACCGTATTTATCTATGAATGAATGTTTCAATTGCCCTTTATTATCTTTTTCAGTTCCTGGTTGGCTTTTACAGCATATATAATGCCTGTGATCCCGAAAATAAGCGCAAGTCCGAGAAGTACCCTGTACCCGAGCGGGAAATGACGCGGTTCCTGAACAGCTGGTGTTTCATGTAACCTTTCCTGCATGGTATCACCGGGCAATACCGCAGGTTCGTCATTTGCAAGGAATCCGCCCGTTATACTCACTATAATTTTATCAGCATGTCCCATGCCGTCATCAACTGTTAATGTCCAGTTACCTGCAGTCACCGGGAGGAAAGCAAAATAACCATCCCTGTCAGTGCGGCCACTCTGGTAGGGTGTTTCTTCCCCGGGGGCATAGACCCTTACGGTGGCATCAGCAAGAGGAGCAGTCCTTGAAAAATAAGCCCTCACGGTTACTGCCGGAGAATGGAAACCGGTTTCAAAGTGGATACCATGGGCTGCAATACCGGAACTAATGGAGAAGAGGAACAGGCAGAGCAGGGGAATCAGTTTTTTCATCGTTTTGAGTATTTGGTTAATCCTCATGGATTTATAATTTTTATGGTAAATTGAATCAATTTCAGGTCAGTAATTCCGGCTTGACTTTCTGCATGAACCTGACCGCAGAAAATGAAATAGCGCCTTCAATAACAGCTACAACCAGGTAAACAGAGAATAAGTACAGAATTCCCCTTCCATAACCTGAAAGCTGGAATTCAACGGACATTAATAAAACCGGTATCAGGACGCCCAGCAAACCTGCAAGAACTGCCCTTACCGGATCGGGCAGGATTTTCATCCGCCACGCCATCCAGGCTGCAAAAGCACCGGCTCCCATATTCAATGAATTGATGCCAACTGAAAAAAGTCCGCCATGCTGAAAAATAAGCGACTGAAAAAGGACGGCGGTGAAAACTGCCGGAAAAGCCCGCTTTCCCAGAATTATGCCTGCAATTCCGAATAAGCCCAGGTGCACGGAAGTGCCTGCCATGGGAAAATGTATCAATGAGGCAATAAATAATGCAGCGCCCATCATTCCCATCTTAGGGATCTCCTGTACAGAAGTATTTTTCCCCGAAACATAAATCAACCCAACCGAAACAACATTGGCAACAATACTTATGTTGGCATCTATAATACCATCGGATATATGCATGTGCAGCACTAATAAATTCGGGTAAAAAAATCAGTCCGGAATGCAAACGATTCATTGCAATAGCTGCAAATATAAATATTTTATTGTTGTTCACCATTCATCAATCTCCCTCAACACCGGGAGCAGGAGCCGGAATCTATGAATAGCGTTTCATTAGCCAGCGATAAAGCGGGCATTACCTTAACTGATTAAAATAAGTTAATTTTGTATGATTTAATTACACAACAATGATACAGGGATCAACCATTGCTGCTATTGCAACACCACCGGGTAAGGGCGCTATTGCAGTCATTCGCGTAAGCGGGGAAGATGCATTTTCCATTTGCGGACAAATATTCAGGCCTGCAGTCAAGGGGATGGAGCTATCGGGGCAGCCGGGCAACACTGTACATTATGGAAAAATCTTCGATAACGGAAATATTATTGACGAAATCCTGCTTTCCATATTCAGATCGCCCCATTCCTATACCGGGGAAGACCTCATTGAGATATCCTGTCACGGCTCTGTTTACGTCCAGCAAAAAATACTTCAGCTTATCCTTGACCGGGGTGCGGAGCCGGCAAAACCAGGGGAGTTTACCCGGAGAGCCTTTCTCAATGGCAAAATGGACCTCTCACAGGCTGAGGCCGTAGCAGACCTGATAGCCTCCGAATCGGCCGCATTCCATAAAGTAGTGATGCAGCAGATGCGGGGAGGATTTTCAGGGGAAATAAAAACTCTCCGAAGCCGGCTGCTGGAATTTATTTCACTCGTTGAACTGGAACTGGACTTCAGTGAAGAGGATGTTCAATTTGCCGATCGAAACGAGCTCAGGGAACTCCTGGAAAAAATAGCCGGCATGCTTGAATCGCTGACCGGCTCCTTTGCATTGGGTAACGCCCTGAAAAACGGCATTCCCGTGGTCATCGCAGGTAAACCTAATGTCGGCAAATCTACCCTCCTCAACTTGCTTTTAAAGGAAGAAAAAGCGCTGGTATCGGAAATACCCGGAACAACAAGAGATTCAATTGAAGATGTAATCCATCTCGAAGGAATAAGCTTCCGTTTCATTGATACGGCAGGAATTCGGGAAACTGCTGATAAAATTGAGATAATGGGCATAGAAAGGACCATGGAAAAAATCCGGCAGGCAGGTATTATACTCTTCATGGCCGAAGCCGGCGATACAAGGGAGCATATCAACCACCTCCTTGAAAGTCTGCGGAACAAGCCGGAATTTGAAGGTAAGAGGATCATTCTGCTTCTGAACAAGTCCGATCTGCTGCCCGGTCATCCTCAAACCGTACCGGAGGAAAATTCAGCCCCGGCCAGTGAAGCTGTCACTTCCCGAACAGGCCCCCTGCCCGGAGCTTCAGGAAAACATACGGGCATAATGAAGCATTTCCCTTCCCTGGATGAAAAGGACCATGTGCTCAATATCTCGGCGAAAACCAGCAGCGGCCTTGAAGAGCTGAAAAGGCTCCTGGTGTCAATCGTGCAGCAGGACAATTCAGGTGAGGGCGATATTGTAGTTACCAATATCCGCCATTACCATGCCCTTAAAAATGCCCATGAAGCTGTTATACGTGCATCAGCAGGCCTTGAAAACCAGCTGCCCGGCGACCTGCTTGCCATGGACATAAGGGAAGTGCTGCATTACCTAGGCGAGATAACCGGTGAGATCACCACTGACGAAATACTCGGTAACATCTTCAGGAACTTTTGTATCGGAAAGTAACTGATCACATTCAGAATGATAGCTGCCGGACAACCGGTTATTCCAGGTGATTAATGTTTTCTGAAAATTATCGTATGTTTACAATACTGGAATTAGTAATTCCCGGCTCAACTATAACATTTGTTGTTCATGTTTTCACAACTGTAACTTCTAAAACAGAAAAAATGAGACTTCTCTTAATTCCCGCGCTTTCACTGCTTTTTGTGATGGCCTGCACTCCATCCCAAAAAGAGTCAGGGCAGGCCCATGTTCAGCATCACCATGTTGAGCATAAACAGGAGGCTGATGCAGATGCTGCTCCGGCTGCTGCTGTGGTTTCAACGGATCAGCCGATCCAGGAGCAGACAGGCTCAGCCGTACTGCTGAACCCTCCCCACGGGCAACCGGGACACCTGTGTGAAATTCCGGTTGGAAGTCCCTTGCCAACAGCCGGCCCGGCAACCATAGTAGCTGATAATCCGGCTGTATCTTCGGCTGGAAATATGGTTTCATCACAGTCACTAACTGCGCAAACCGGTTCAGCCGTACTGCTGAACCCTCCCCACGGGCAACCGGGACACCTGTGTGAAATTCCGGTTGGCAGTCCCTTGCCAACAGCCGGCCCGGCAACCAGATTAAGTGATAATCCAACTGCTCCTACCATAGAAAATGCAGCACGCCTGTATCCCCGACGGGTGCAGAGGACTTCCTCAACACCACGCCTGAACCCTCCCCACGGACAACCGGGCCACCGCTGTGAAATTCCGGTAGGAAGTCCGCTGAATTGAACTTCTCTCTGGCAGTAAGGAATTAGAAAGCCGGCAAAATATGACTAACAACGACATAATCCGGAGCATACGGTACTCCTTTGGTTTAAGCAATCCGGAAATCATCCGGATATTTGCCCTGGGGGGACTTTCTGTGACGCAGGAGGAGGCAGCCGTCTGGTTTAAAAAAGAAGAAGATCCTGAATTCAAGCCTTTGAATGATCTCAGGCTGGCCACCTTCCTGAACGGACTGATAACCTGGAAGAGAGGCAAAAAAGAAGGGGAGCAGCCGGTTCCCGAGAAAAAACTGAACAATAACATAATCCTCAGAAAATTAAAGATAGCGCTGGATCTCAGGGATGAAGAGATACTGGAGATCCTTGGAAGGTCAGGCCGGCGCATCAGCAAACATGAATTAAGTGCCTTTTTCCGGAAACCCGGGCAGAGCCAGTACAGACCGTGTAAGGACCAGATTCTGCGGAATTTCCTGCACGGGTTGAAAATGTAAACTGAATAGCATGCCTTGGATCCCGGTTGCCGGCCAATATACAGACCATCAATCCGGCCGGAAACGGATCAAAAGTACAGTTTTAGCGGTCTTTTATGATAATTGCTGTCCGGATGGCACGCTCCCCCCCGCTGTCAAAAACCTGGTTGCCGCTTGGATGGTTCACCACTCCGTGGCCGGAGAGATACATGGTACTGGAGCCACCTCCATCCAGGTTCACCGCATCGACACATCCGAGTTGCTGCAGAACCTGAGCCAACTCGCTAAGGCTGAGGCCGGCAGCCTCCTCATGACGGCCATCGGCCACCAGCAGAAGTATATTATGGTCGCGGGTGAGACAGATCGCTGTACGGGGGTGACGCAACCCGGCATGCCGCTCCTCCAGGGCGGTGCGATAGACCCCGCTTCCTACCGGCTCTGCAATGAGCCCCTCTTCCAGCAGTCGATGGGCACCGGCCAGTGCAGTTTCGGCTTCCGGCCAATCTGCATCCCATGAGTCTCCCTGCCGGTTAAAGAACAGCCAGTTGCCTTCCCTGTCCAGACCGATTGCAGAACTGCCTATAAACCCAAGCTCTTCGGACTTCTCTTTTTTAAAAAACGGGTAAACCTCCCCCCGCCATTTGAAGATGCCCGAGTTGACATATTCGGGATGGCTGGTGAAAAATCCGGCATTAATTACGGCAATTGATTTGAAATGTCCGGCAAACTGGGTTGCCGTGAGCCTGCCACCGGGTGTTGGAATTTCACTGGTTGAGGCATTCTTTTCAGGCTCAGCAGCCGGAAGCCGGTCTGCCGCCTCAATGCGGAAGCGTGCGGCAGCAGTATCTGCATGCATCACAAGCAGATTCAGATACTGACGTGCACCGAACAGGGAATCGAAAGCAGCATGTTGCCAGAGAATACCGGGCGACAGTTCTTTCTTTTGCCACCCGGAATCAATGACGGAAAGCTTACTGGTGGATTCGCCACCTGGTATCAGGCCTGCCGGGCCGCAGCCGGGAAGGTGAACCAGAAGCCACCCAGACCATAGTATCAGTGAAAGCCAGCGAGTATTTATCATTTTGACGATAAATATATGGATTTTCCATGGCACGGTCATAGACCATGGAAAAAAGCAGGCTGTTTTTTTCTGCTGGTTTTGGCATAAGGAAAAAGTGATGCTACGAGGCTGGCAGCTGTGGGGGGGTGTGTTAAAACATGAAAAAAAACCCCGGGGAATTTAACAATACCATGCAAATCTCCGTTAGTAGTATATTCTCAGATATGCATTTTTGCAATTTCCCAGGAATATGAACATTAAAAACATATCGTTTCTCTCTTATTTTACCTTAATTATGGTCTGGCTGCTTATGAATGGCTGTGAGAAGGAACCAAATGAACTCGCGGCAGTCATCACCATTGAAGTAACTCAGGTAACCCGGCATACTGCCGAAAGCGGTGGTGAAATAACAGATGATGGCGGGGCAGCCATTACTGAACGGGGGGTGGTTTGGAGCACGGCAGAGAATCCTTCAATGAATAATAAAGATGGTTTCACCACCGATGGCGCGGGCACCGGCCGGTTTCAGAGCCATATTACCGGGCTTTCAGCCGGCACAACCTATTTTGTGCGTGCGTATGCTCAGACAAGTGCAGGCATGGCTTACGGAGGCCAGGTCAGCTTCACTACATTACTCGAAGATGATGGTGAAGTAGGTACCCTTACCGATATTGACGGAAATATATACCAGACCGTCTCGATTGGCGGCAGAGAGTGGATGGCCGAGAATTTAGTTGTTACCCGTTACAACAATGGTGAAATCATACCAACCGGACTTGATGATAATCAGTGGTTCACCACCACTTCCGGAGCATACACGGTTTATCCTCACAGTGCCATTGATGATATGGATTCTCATTCCGAGGTACTGGCTGCCTATGGTGCACTTTACAACTGGTATGCTGTTGATAAAGGCAACCTCTGTCCTGTTGGCTGGGAGGTACCATCAGATGAAGATTGGAAAAACCTCGAGGGTTATGCTGATACCATGTACGGCACCGGCCATCTGGAATGGGATAAAACAGAATGGCGGGGCCATGATGCCGGGCAAAGGCTGAGGGCAACATATGATTTTGGTTTTTCCCTGAAAAGTATTGATGAGCATTTACCGGTCAGGGGCACTGATATTTTCGGGTTTTCTGCCCTGCCCGGCGGATTCCGTAACTTCATCGGACCTTTCTTTGACCATGGCAATTACGGTTACTGGTGGAGTTCGACCGAGGAAAATGACTACCTTGCATGGATGCGGTCAATGGGAGTCATCAGCCTGATCCGCCGTGATGCCCCCGGCAAAACAAACGGTTTTTCTGTCCGCTGCACCAGGGAAACTACTGGCAGCAATTAAGTTGCTCCTCTTGCTGCGCGTTGTCCTGAAAAACTCCCCGACCCTGAATCACCCATGGGCCGGATCACACAAAATGCAATGAATCCCGGCACTAAATAAAGAGGCCGCCTTTTTGGGGCAGCCTCTTTTTTCCTTATTTTTATCCTGCCTCCGGGCAGGAAAAAATTTTAAATGATTGTAATATAATAAACTATGCTAGTTTAACATTTACTGCATTTAATCCTTTTTTACCTTCTTGTAAATCAAAAGTAACTTCATCATTCTCCTCAATACTTTCGGTCAATCCGGATGAATGGACAAAATATTCCTTAGGCGAATTTGCGTCTTTGATGAATCCGAATCCTTTCGTATCATCGTAAAATTTTACTGTTCCGTTGTTCATAATATAAATTTACATTGTTTTTGCAAAGATACGATTAATATATTGTAATTGCAGTAAATTTAATGAATTAACATTATTTTATTTATTAACCCCTTCAGTCAGGGTATGCAGGACTGTTCCAATATCCACCCTTTTATCCAGGAACCCTTCCCACAGGTCTCCTTCCTTGTCCAGGCGCTTTCTCATATTGCGAAGGTTGAACTGACCGGGGGTTATCCCCTTTTCAAGTTCGTCCCAGCGCACGGGCGCCGAAACAGTTGCACCGGGCCTGGGCCGGATGCTGTAAACAGATGACATGGTTTTACCCTTTGCATTTTGCAGGTAATCCAGATAAACCTTTCCTTTACGCTTCGAGGGCGATCTTTCCAGGCTTGTAACATCCGGAAACTTACTGTGTATATGCTTTTCAATTATCCTGACAAACTTCTGAACCTGCGGATAGCTATATTTCTGCTGCACCGGAACGTAAATATGTAATCCCCTTGATCCGGAAGTTTTACACCAGGCCGGCAGGGATAGCTGATCAAACAGGTTTTTGAATGCCAGTGCTATCTGCAAAACTTTTTCGAATTCCACCCCGACAGGATCCAGGTCGAATACCATAAAATCGGGTTTGTCAAGGTCAGCAAGCGAAGAACTCCAGGGATTTATTTCTATGCAGCCCAGATTAGCCATAAATAAAAGAGTATCCATATCCTGGCAGAGCAGGTATTCAATATGACCGCCCTTGCTGTTTTTAATTTTCACCGTCTCTGCCCACGCGGGGGCGATTTCTTTTGCATTTTTCTGAAAAAACCCTTTTCCGGTTATGCCGTTGGGCGTACGGTAAAGCGACTGGGGCCTGTCTTTAAGATAAGGCAGTATGTAGCCGGAAATATCCCTGTAATACCCTATCACATCACCCTTGCTTATTCCTTCATCGGGCCAGAATAATTTGGAAAGATTGGAAAATTTGACTTTGGTGCCTGATTCCAGCGGCCGGACTGCTTTTTCAACAACTATTTCTTCGGGTTCCTTATCAGAACGCAAGCCTCTGAAAGAAGCATGCCTCATGATACGTTCCTCTGTCCAGCCTGAGAATTTGACCTCACAGACATACAACGGCTTTACCCACTGAATATCTTTCCCGCCGGGGGGGTTGATTACCGGGATTTCATCTGACTTTATCTTTTTCAGTTTCCCGATAATCTCCTTTTGAAGAGATTCGCTGAAACCTGTCCCTACCCTCCCGGTATAGATAAGTTCCCCCCACTGGTTCACCGCACATAATAACGAACGGAATGCACGCGATTCCTTACCCGAAGGCATATAACCACAAATGACCATTTCCTGGCGGTGGCCTGTTTTTATCTTCAGCCATTCGTCCGATCTGTATCCGGGATAATACTTGCCGGCTGCGCGTTTTGCAATAATCCCTTCGAGCTGCTTTTTTTCAGCTTCGGCATAAAAAGCCTCTCCTTTACTTTCAATGTGCTCAAGGTAATGAACCTGCCGGAATGGGCTTCTCAATAACACAGCCAGAAGTTTTTTCCGGTCCCTTAGCGGGAGCTCTTTCAAATCATGTCCGTTGAGCCACAGTATATCAAAAACATGGTAATGCACCCTGTCCTGCTCCTGTGCCTTTACCTGGTGCTTTAATTTCTGAAAATTTGCTTTTTCAGGGCCTTCCATATAGCACACCTCCCCATCAATAACAAATGATGCCTTAATTGCTGATAATTCATCTGCAACAACTGGAAACCCGGGGGTGAGATCATTTCCGTTGCGGGAATATAAACTGACTTCGTCATCATTTTTTACGGCAATTATCCTGTAACCGTCATATTTCAGCTCAAATATCCAGTCATCACCCGAGAATGCCTTGCCGGCAAGAGTAGCCGTCATGGGTTTTATGAAACCCGGAAATTCTGAAACGTGAGTCCCGGAATTGCTTTCTTTTCCTGTTTCGCGGTCGTTGACCCTGCCGGCCGGTGCCTGACCCTGTTTTTTTTTGCTCCCGCCCGGAAATTTACTGCTACCCCGGGTTTTCACGATGGGTCCCTTTTTTTCCTCATCCGCAGATCTTTCCGGATGCCAAACAATACCGGACGCGGCTATTTCATCCATGCTGCGGCCGGTCAGGGCACTCAGTTGCTCATAATTATCTTCATCCTGATCCCCCCGGACTTTCATAAAAAACCATTCATCCTTGCCGGGGTCATTCGATTTTACCAGGTTGTAATAACCCCTCAGCTTTGCCCCCTGCAGGTATAACTTCAGTGAGCCCCTGGCAATTCTTTCCTGCATTTCCAAGGCTGTCGGGAAAATCCGGTCTTCATCCAGGTAATAGTAACCGATATCCCAAACCATGACACTGCCCGCACCATAATTGCCCTTTGGGATATTGCCTTCAAAATGGATGTAATCGATCGGATGGTCCTCAACTTTAATGGCAAGACGCCTGATCTGCGGATCAGGCACCGGTTTCTTCGGAATAGCCCAGCTTACCAGCACGTCTTCAAGCTGAAGCCGGAAATCATAGTGTTCCCGCCGTGCCATATGACGTTGTATGACAAATCGGTTTTTTTCCTTGTATTCCCACGGTTGACCTGCGGGTTCAGGAGTATTTTGAAAATCCCTTTTCTCATTATATTCACCAAGCCTGTCCATTGTTCTTTAATGCCGGAATTATTCACCTGCCCTTTCAGTTGGTCATTTCCAGACTTTTTTTCAGTTGTTCCATCAGATCCTCAACTGACGATTCTTTTTTGATGTTGTCCGGTATGCTGACCTCTTTGTTTTTGGCTTTTGCTTCAATGATTTTCTTCAGGGTCTGCTGGTAGGTATCCTTATACTTCTCGGGTTTGAACTCAGAGGTCATTCCCCTGATCAGCTGCAGTGCCATTTCCAGTTCCTGCTTTGACGGACTGGCAGAGGGGATATCCAAATCCACGGGCTTGCGCAACTCATTATGAAACCTCATCTGATTAAGGTACAGCACCTTTTCATCTGCCATCAGCAATGCCAGACGTTCCCTGTTCCTCAACACGAATTTTGCCAGACCGGCCATTTTGGATTCATGTATGGCCATGCGTAAGAGATTATAGGTTTTCCCGGCACCTTTCTCAGGTTCCAGCAGGTACGGCTTTTCGAAATAGCGGGGATTGATCTCCCGGGTGTTTACGAATTCCATGATATCGATGCTTTCACTTTTGCCCTTGCTGGCCTTTTTAAAATCCTCATCCTCTATGGTAATATAGTAATCGTCAATCTTATGGCCCTTTACAATATCTTTCCATGGAACCTCCTTTCCATCCTCCTGGCAAATTCTTACATATTTAATGGGGCACTTGTCCGATTTCCGTATCATATTCAGATCGACTTCATGGCTGGTTTCCGTTCCGCTGTAAAGCTTAACAGGGATATACACAAGCCCGAAACTTATCCCGCCTTTCCAGATTGCTTTTGGCATAAGAATTTGGTTTTTAGGATTAACATGCGCCTGCCCGTTTCCCACGTTAATTCAGGCAACAGGTAATTGAAAGTTAAAATCATACCAGAATCGGGCATAATAAAACAAATAACCCTTAAATAATTAATCTTATGAATGTTACAAGAACAAGCCGCTGAAAAACTTTAAAAGCACGGATGCCTGGAACTGTGATATTTTTCCACTATTTGAGAAAAAAAGGAACAGTATATCATGCTAATATTCCGGGCAGTGCTTTGATTTTAATACAGGGGACCGTATCCGGGCATCTCAGTCATTATTGATGGCTGGTTATACCGAACTTATGTTGGGCGCCAGTAAAAGAGTCAGTATGGTTTACGGATATTATCCATTGAACTTATCATCAGGCCTGTATAAATATCTGTAGAGGTAAGGATAAATTTCACATGCAACACACACTCCAAATGCAGCTTCCAAAAAGGTAAACAGGCCGAGTATCCCTGCCAGAATATATGCCAGCCAGCCGGCATTCAACAGTAATGAGATGATTATAAGGCAGGTCATAAAAAGACCCAGCCTGGCTGCAAATATTTTTGGTCCGGCATTGGTATAATTCTTGCCAATGCCGAGCGTCCCGGCTATCCTTCGGGATGCAAACGCGAGAGGACTGTAGGCTGGGAGATTAGCTGACCGCAGCATGAAATCAACTGCAAGAAAGGCAACGGGAATAATACTTTGAGTTAAACCAAATATTGATATTAATGCAAATGCCAGTAACGCGCTGATTCGTGCCACACTTCCATCTATCTGTTTATCTGATACAGGGCATAAAACGTATGTTTTCATCTGTTATACTTTTTAATTTGAATTAAGGAACCCGCTGTTTTACGGCTCCGCAGGCATACAAAGCCAAAACGGGAAATTTGCAGGCCGGGCACCTGACTGAAGGTTGTAATGAATTCAAACTTATCTGGCCGGGAAATATTGCCGTTGTCGGGTAAATTATTATCCGGCCATTTCCATTACTGCCTGTTCCTTTAACTGCGGGGAGCGGCGGCGCTGCCCTTGCGTTCAGCCTGTTTTGACCTGTTCCATTGCTGATTCCAGTTCATCAACAGGCATTTTGCAGCAACCCATGGAGCAGACATAAAACCATGTCTGCCCTTTCCTGAACCTGTTGCTGAAAACAGGTATATCATCCCGGGTATTGACAGATCCTGCAACTATGACATTGGGATAAAACAATGAATTAATCTCTTTTATCTTTTCTGCTGCTTCAGGCCCGCAAACCACCAATGTATAAAGCGGATTAACCTGGTAAAGGAGTATCCTGCCCCAGTTGCTGAAACTGATGCTCTGCTCCATGAGTTGCGGACTGATATCGGCAAGCATCCGGGAACTATGCCTTGCCCAGTCATTTCTTTCAAAATAATTTGAAAGGTGCAGAAGGTTAATGGCCATTACGCTGTTGGAAGATGCTATTACATTATCGGGAACTTCAAAATAATCTGCCTTAAGATTTTCCCCGTGAATGGAAGAAAAGGAAAACAAATTTGTGTTTGATGAAGCAAAACTCTTCAGGGCATAGTTAATAAGTGCATTTGCCTTAAGCAGGTAGTCTGCCCGGGTTGAAACCTGAAAAAGCCTGATAAGTGCCTGAATGAGCAGGGCATAATCTTCAAGGAATCCGTCCGTGGGGCGATTGTTACCGTTCAGACTCCGGCAGACCTTGCCTTCCGGAGTCATGAAATGCTTAATAATGTAATCGGCTGCCCTTTTTGCCCTTTCCAGGAAAGACTGATCTCCAAATGAAGCATAAGCATCAGCCAGGCCTTTTATCATCAATGCGTTCCATCCTGTAAGCACTTTATTGTCAAGTGCCGGACGCACTCTTTTGGAACGTGCTTCCAGCAGTCTTTCATTTGCTCTCAGTATTAAAGACTGAAGTTCGCCGGTGCTGATATTCTCTTTATTGCAAAAGTCATCATCAGAATATGCACGCAACAGAATGTTATCACCATTTTCCCAAAGCCCCTTTTTGCCCACCTGATAATACTCTTTCACCAGACGGGAATCGGAGCCCAGGATTTCATCAATTTCATTCTCCTTCCATACATAGAATTTACCCTCTTCCCCTTCACTGTCTGCATCAAGTGCGGAATAAAATGTTCCCCCGGGAGAAGTAAGCTCCCTGTCGAGGAATTCAACAGTCTGATATACCACATTGCGGTACAGCGGGTTTCGGGAAGCCTTCCAGGTATTTGCATACAGTGATACCAGCTGCCCGTTGTCGTAAAGCATCTTTTCAAAATGAGGCACTTTCCATTTTTCATCCGTAGAGTACCGGGCAAAACCTCCTCCCACCTGATCGTATATGCCACCCATGGCCATTTTCTCAAGACTGAGCTCCACCTGGTCGAGTGCTGACTTATTCCCTGAATGGAAATAATAATGCAGCAGAAATTCAAGGTTAACCGGCATCGGAAATTTTGGTGCCCGGAGTGTGCCTCCCTCTACCTGGTCCATATGCTTCATTATGTTGCGAAAAACCTTATCGGCATCTGCCCTCTGATACGTCATTTCATTACCGGCGGGTTTAACGAAGCTTGTTTCGGTTATCCCTTTTATCAGGCTTTCGGCCTGGCTGACCAGTTCATCCTTATTGGTTTGATATAATTCAGCTACCTGTATTAACACATCTTTCCACTGATCCCTGGGAAAATATGTACCCCCCCAGAAAGGCCTGGTATCGGGAAGTGCAAAACAGTTAAGGGGCCAGCCACCCTGTCTGGTAATCAGCTGTACTGCAGTCATATATAAATGATCAATATCCGGACGCTCTTCCCTGTCAACCTTTATACATACAAAGCGTGTATTCATGATTTCAGCCACCTCTTCATCTTCAAAACTTTCTTTTTCCATTACATGGCACCAGTGGCAGGCAGAATATCCTATGCTTACCAGTATCGGCTTGTCTTCACTGACCGCCCTTTCAAGAGCCTCGTCACCCCACGGAAACCAGTCCACCGGGTTGTGGAGGTGCTGAAGCAGGTATGGACTGGTTTGTCCCTGCAGATGATTGATTTTTTGTTTCTTGTCGTTCATTACTGTCCTGTTTGTATAATATATCCCTGTGAGCTTCCGGATTAGGATAAACCACAATATTTGCAGGTTTTAGGTGATCAGCCCGATCCATCAGCATGATATCATGCGGATCTGGTGTCAGTCGGGATACCTGCTGTTTATATGCCGGAGCCATATGGTAACTAACAAAAAATCATGCATAAGGTTGAAACTATAATGTGAAGGGCAAAATCATACGGCAGAATATAAAAATAACCTCACAGGCAGGAATGAAAGGGATTTTTAATAATTTAGCCCTTCAATCCTAAATACAACCCATTGGGGAAAATACCATTCAAATGATAAAAAAAACCCTGCCCTGCCTGCTTCTTTTCATTTTCACGGCCTGTGCCGAGCTTCAACAGATTGCAGACCGCATGGAAACATCGCGCCCACTAACAAATCAGGAGGTCATCAACGGTCTCAGGGAGGCCCTTGTTATCGGTTCCGATTCGGCTTCCGGCAGGCTATCGGCCGTAGACGGATACTACCGTGACGAGCTGGTGAGGATATTGCTTCCGCCTGAAGCCGAAATCATCACGAATAATCTTTCATTATTGCCCGGCGGGGAAAAACTTGTGGAGGATGTTATTCTCCGGATAAACAGGGCTGCCGAAGACGCCGCAAGGGAGGCTGCACCCGTATTTGCCAGGGCAGTCAACAACATGACAATACAGGACGGGTTTGCCATTCTCAGGGGCGAAAATGATGCCGCCACTCAATATCTTAAAGCACAGACCTTTGACGACCTGTTTAATCTGTATCAACCGAGAATTAAAAACTCCATTGAAAAACCCCTTGCCGGCAATATTTCCACGCTGGAGTCCTGGAACGCCCTTACAGAACAGTGGAACAGGCTGGCACGGTCAGCAGCGGGAAGGATCACCGATCTTCAGCCTGTCGAAACGGACCTTGCCGGATACCTGACCCGGCAGGCGCTTGATGGATTATTCCTTAAGCTGGCGCAGGAGGAACTCCGGATCCGCACCGATCCTGTAGCGAGGGTAACCGACCTGCTGAAAAGGGTTTTCGGCCAGCAATGACTTTCTGCGGAAAACTGTAACTGCCATAGTCCACATCAACGAACAGGCCCGCATTAATCCGGCTGGCTTTCAACAATTTCGAAGCTTGCCACGTATGCGGCGAGCATTTCCCGTTCATCCCCGGGCAGTTTCCCCGTCAGCGGGCGAGGCCCGTTTCCCGGGATCAATTCATCCCTTAACCGGCCGAGGGCGGTTCTGAGTACAAGATCATGATCAAATGCCAGGGGTGGTATGTCCTTTAGCCTGAACCACTCAACGCTGGCGGCATCATCGCCGGCCACAGCATCTGTTTCCGACATCGTCACCACCGCCATATACGCAACAGTGATAACCCTGCCCCGGGGGTCCCGGTCCACTTCACTGAATGCTCCGACCTGCACAAGGTCCAGGTTTTCTATCCCGGTCTCTTCCTTTAGTTCCCTGCGGGCGCACTGACCGGTTGTTTCTTCCATGTCAAGAAAACCGCCGGGGAATGCCCACTTCCCTTTAAACGGCTCCAGACCACGCTCAATAAGCAGAACATGAAGTTCGTTCCCGTCAAAGCCAAACAATACACAATCAGCACTTACAGCAGGCCGCGGGTATTGATAACAATATTTTTTCGTTGTCATTCCTATAAATTATAGTTAACAATTTGTTTAGCAATGTGTTACAAATTTATGATA
>SLJO01000006.1 GCA_007135095.1 Bacteroidales bacterium
AGGAATGGTGAAGCGCAGGAGGTTCCTGTTACCCTGGGAAGACTGGAAGAGGGAAGGTAACTGAGCCATTCACCAGGCTCCCCTGCCTTGCCCAGGTTTGCCCGCCCGCAGCTTGGTAATTACCCCGGAAATGTTGTTTTGTATCCCATACCTCAGCAGGAGATAGACCGTAACTCGAATATCCACTCGAACAACCCGGGATACTAACCGGGATACTAAGAAAATCCCGGCAGGACCAGTGAGTTCATAGCCGGAATAAAAATCAAAGGGGGCCTTCATTCCTGAAGGCCCCCTTTTTCAGAGAATGAGGGGGTCCCCTTTTTCAGAGAACCTGTCGGATGAGGGTAAACGAAAGCAGTATCCCTTGCCGTTATAAGGGAACTGACTAACATGATTGTTTAAGCGTTGATCCGGCCAGCGCTTAAAGGGGATCTATCGGGATATTAACCGTTCTTCCGGGGGTTAGCCCGGCTTACCTTGAGATTTCTTCCAAGTACATCCGAGCCGTTTAGAATACCAATTGCCTTTTCGCCTTCGGTTTCATCTTCCATCTCGACAAAACCATAGCCCTTTGATCTGTGGGTAAATTTATCGGTAATGATCTTGACTGACATTACCATTCCGTGCTCGGCAAATAACTGCTCGATATCGGTTTCTTTCATGGAATAGGGTACATTCCCGATGTAAATTGTCATGGCTGAGATTTTTTAATCTGAATAATACTTTAATAATTGCTTATTCAAGTTAACAAATATTGAATTAAAAACAAAATAATGAAGATAAAAACCACGTGATCTGCAGCATGAAACAAAAAAATGAGAGTTTACATCTCGTAAACCTCATTTTAATTTTGTCAGGAATGCCGGTAAAGGAACCTGAAAAAACAGATTTGTCCGGCACACCGCTATTATCCGAGCGTTGCAACCATGACAGCTTTTATGGTATGCATACGGTTTTCCGACTGGTCGAAAACCACAGAATGGCCGGATTCGAAAACTTCTTCGGTTACTTCCATCGACTCTATGCCGAATTTCTGGTACATCTCTTCCCCTACCCTTGTTTCCCTGTTATGGAAAGCAGGCAGGCAATGAAGGAATTTCACCTGCGGGTTTCCTGTCCATTCGATTACCTGACGGTTAACCTGGTATGGTTTAAGCAGGCTTATGCGCTTTTCCCAGGCAGATTCAGGCTCACCCATAGACACCCACACATCGGTATAAAGAAAATCAGCACCTGTGACAGCCTTCTTAACATCATGGGTTATTGTGATCCTGGCACCGGTCTCTTTTGCTATCTGATTACATTTGTCAACCAGCTCTTTGTCGGGCTGGCACTCTGCCGGCGCGGCCGCCCTGAAATCCATTCCCATTTTGGCAGCTCCCACCATCAGAGAATTCCCCATATTGTTCCTCGCGTCGCCAAGGTAACAAAAAACCATTTTTTCAAGTGGCTTATTGCAATGCTCCATCATAGTGAGAAGATCGGCGAGAACCTGGGTTGGATGAAACTCATCGGTCAGGCCATTCCACACCGGCACACCGGCATACCCTGCGAGCTCCTCCACTATATCCTGCCCGAAACCACGATATTCAATACCATCATACATGCGTCCCAGAACCCGTGCCGTATCCTTCATTGATTCCTTATGACCTATCTGGGTGCCGCCCGGGCCAAGGTAAGTAACCTGAGCCCCCTGGTCAAAGGCAGCAACCTCAAAGGCACACCGTGTTCGTGTGGATGTTTTTTCAAAGATCAATGCTATATTTTTGCCTTTCAGTCGTGGTTGCTCGGTACCGGTATACTTGGCATTTTTCAAACCTGCCGAGAGATCAAGCAGGAATTTGATCTCCTGCGGGGTAAAATCCAGTAACTTTAAGAAACTGCGGTTTCTAAGATTATAAGCCATGATATTAAAGTTTAAAATGAAAAATGCATACAGTTATAATTGGGTTGCATTAAGGTTCTGAGCCCGTTGTTAAATAAGCACCTGCGAGAAAAAAGATCCTGGCGGGAAATATGTGCTTTTAGTCTTCATAATCCATTGTAATCTTCGTTCCATACCTTTTGTCGGATAATTTGAATGCTTCGGTTATGACGCTTTTTCTGCCACCTTGCTCAATGAACTGCAGGCAGGCACGGATCTTGGGTGCCATGCTGCCCTCGGCAAACATCCCCTCATTAAGATACTTTAATGTATCAGCATAGTTAAGAAATTCCACAGGCTGCTGACCGGGTTTTCTATAGTTTAAATACACATAGGATACATCGGTAAGTATATAAAATTCATCTGCCTTTATTCTGGCTGCAAGCAGAGAACCCGCAAGGTCTTTGTCAATGACGGCCTCTGAAGGACGAACATTTCCAACCTCATCATAATAAACAGGGATACCCCCCCCGCCTGCTGCTATAACTATTGTACCATTATGAGCCATGGTCTTGATAACGTCTTCGTTGAGTATCCTTATCGGCTGTGGTGAGGGGACGACCCTTCTCCATCCGCCATTTATCCTGGGCTCCTCACGAAATTCCCAGCCTTTCTCCCTTGCAAGACGGCCGGCCTGTTCCTTGTCATAGACCCTGCCAACGGGTTTGGTGGGGTTTTTGAATGCCTGGTCCTCATTATTCACCTCTGTCATGCTAACCAGCGTTACGATATCTCTTTTTATATTATGCTTTTTTAAAATATTCAGCATCATTCTTTCTATCATATAACCGATGCCTCCCTGTGAATCGGCAACGCAAATATCCATCGGCATCTGGGGTATTCCGTAATTGAGTTCTCCTGCATCATTTCTTAAAAGAATATTGCCAACCTGCGGGCCATTTCCATGGGTGATAACAAGATTGTATCCCTCTTCCAGGAGGAACACAAGATTTTCCAGTGTATCAGTGGTGTTCTGTTCCTGTTCATCAATTGTCCCGGCCTGGTCTCCGCGCAAAAGAGCATTTCCGCCTAGCGCAATTAGTGCTAATTTGCTCATTATCTGATTTTTATAATTTGAGGCATAAATCATACAAATCTATGATTTATTTTTCATATTAAATAGATAAAAGTCCTGAATCATCCGTGACATATGGTTGTGAACCAGAGGCGGCAGAGGATTCCGGCTGTCCGGCCGGCCTTGTCCCTGCAAGTGCAGTTGATATTTAAAAAAAAACAGGAGAACTTGGATAAATTTTTGCAATTTTGCAGCCAAACATGCCCATAAACTAAATTATCCTTGCCGGGCAATTACTATAGTGCAGTTTAACGCCAAACACTAACCCAAACATGGTATCAGGTAAAGAAAAAAGAAATTCCGGCCGAAGAAAAAATCCGGTTACCGGCTTTTTCAGAGATGAACGGTTCAGGCTTTCCTTTGGCAGTTTTATTCTGGTATTTGCCCTTTTTCTGATGTTATCATTTATATCCTATTTTTTCACCTGGAAAACCGACCAGAGCTTTGAGTGGGAAAAGATAATCTCCAATCCTGATTTAAGGGTTGAGAACTGGGCAGGAAAATCGGGTGCATGGTTTTCAGCTTTATTCATTAACAAGTGGTTCGGAATAGCTTCATTCAGCGTGCCTTTTCTTCTTATATTAACCGGATTCAAACTCTTAAGGATCAGGCTGGCCCCGTTTGGCAGGACATTCCGGATAGTAATTACCGGGGCCATTCTTTTATCACTGGTCCTGGGCTATATTTTCGGTAATGCCGGCGGATTTCTTGGCAGCGGCCCGGGAGGCGCGCACGGATATTTTATGTCAGAGTGGCTTAATGCTTTCCTGGGAAAGACAGGGACAGCATTTCTATTAATCGGACTGGTATTTTCCTTCCTGCTTTTTTCTATAAAAAACTCATCATCTTTGCTTTACGATTTGATCCATAAATTACGATCAGGGAAGTCGGGACCGGGTATACCGGCAAATGAAGAACACCCTGAAATCAACCAGGGCGTCAGGGAGAATCTTAACGCCGAAGCAGAAAGGCTAATCACCGGTCCTGATGGCGGAAGAGGTGAGCAAGCCGGGCAGGATGAATATTTTGAGGAAGAAGAAGGAGAAGAGGGCAGGATAAAGCTCCTGGTCAGGGAAAAAAGCATAGATGAAAAAAGCCTTTCTGAAGATGTAATCGATTCTCATAAGGTCGATGATTATGATCCAACCCTTGATCTGTCCTCGTTTAAATTCCCCCCGGTCAGCCTGCTTGAACCATACGCATCGACCGACACCTCCGTCAGTAAGGAGGAACTGATAAACAACAAGAACAAGATAGTTGCAACCCTTGGGAACTATAAGATACAGATAGATAAGATTACAGCTACCATCGGCCCTACAGTTACGCTCTATGAGATAGTGCCGGCCCCGGGCATCCGCATATCAAAAATAAAGAACCTCGAGGATGATATTGCCCTGAGCCTTTCGGCCCTGGGAATAAGAATCATTGCCCCGATTCCTGGAAGGGGCACCATCGGCATAGAGGTTCCTAACCAGAACCCGGAGATTGTGTCAATGCGTTCGGTTATAAGCTCGGCTAAATTTCAGGAGGCCAGGTATGAACTACCCATAGTACTGGGCAAGACAATATCCAATGAAACCTACGTTGTTGACCTTACCCGCATGCCGCACCTTCTGATCGCGGGGGCTACAGGCCAGGGGAAATCAGTTGGGCTCAATGCCATACTTGCATCGTTGCTGTACAAAAAACATCCTGCACAGTTAAAGTTTGTCCTTATCGATCCGAAAAAGGTGGAGCTGACTGTTTACTCAAAAATAGAACGGCACTACCTTGCGAAACTTCCCGATACTGAAGAAGCCATTATAACTGATACACAAAAGGTTATCCACACCTTGCAATCCCTTACAATAGAGATGGACGAACGTTACAACCTGCTCAAGGAGGCACATGTCCGTAACATTAAGGAGTATAACGGGAAATTCATTGCCCGCCGCCTTAACCCGGAGAAGGGGCACCGCTACCTACCCTATATTGTTGTTATAATTGATGAATTTGCCGACCTGATAATGACCGCGGGCCGGGAAATAGAAACACCCCTTGCCAGGCTGGCGCAGCTGGCCAGGGCAATTGGCATTCATCTCGTCATCGCCACTCAGCGCCCCACTACCAACATCATTACAGGTGTGATAAAAGCGAATTTTCCGAGCCGGATTGCCTTCAGAGTGACCTCCATGATGGATTCAAGGACCATTCTTGATACTCCGGGGGCAAATCAGCTGATCGGAAGGGGGGATATGCTTATTACTGCAGGAAACGAGATGATAAGGCTGCAATGTGCATTTATCGATACACCGGAAATAGACCGCATCACTGAATTCATAGGATCACAGAAAGGTTATCCATCAGCTCACTACCTGCCGGAATATGTTGGTGAAAACGGATCAGAAACAGCCGAGGTTGACCTTAGGAAAAGAGATGATATATTTGATGAGGCTGCCCGCCTGGTTGTGCAGCACCAGCAAGGCTCAACCTCCCTTATTCAAAGAAAATTCTCGATAGGATACAACAGGGCAGGCCGAATAATCGACCAGCTTGAAGCTGCGGGAGTAGTCGGTATGTTTGAGGGCAGCAAAGCAAGGCAGGTTTTAATAAAGGATGAATACAGTTTGGAACAATTATTGCGAGACCTGGATACCATATAGATAATTTATTCATCCTCCATAATAAGGATATAAAAATGAAAAAGATTACGGGTCTGATCATTATGATCATGGTATTAGCTAATTTTCCTTCAGCCGCTCAGCAGGATGAGAAAGCAAGAGGAATACTTGATAAACTTGCCGGGCAAACAACAGCAGCTCCTTCAATATTTGTAGACTTTACAATATTAATGTCCAGCCAGAGGGATGAAATAAGTGAAGAGTTTGAGGGAAAGATTACAATCAAAGACAACAAGTACCGGCTGAGCATAATGGGAACAGAAATATGGTTCGACGGCAGCTCAATGTACACTTATTTGCCTGATGTAAATGAAGTAATAATAAGCGATCCTGATGAGGACGGGGGACTGATGTCGAATCCCACCGAGTTGTTTTCCATCTACCATGAAGAATTCAGGTACAGGCTGCAGGGTGAAATAACCCGTAACGGAAAAAGGCTTTATGAGATAGACCTCCATCCACTTGATCTGAATCAGAATTTCCATACGGTAAAGCTTTTTATAGAACATGAAAAGTATTTTATCCATTCTGCGGTTATTGCAGGAAAAGACAACAACAGGTACACTCTTGTTGTAAACGACTATGATAATACCAGGCAGGTGCCCGATTCATACTTTGTATTTGATAAAACAGACTATCCCGGACTTGAAGTTATTGATATGCGCTGGTAATTCATAATCAGGAGCAGGCCGGAAAACACCTTTCTTATATCTTTAAATACAAGGCTGTTAATTAAGAATAATCATCAGCAGTTACGAATAATAGTCGCGGTTACCGGCACTATTTCGGATAAGCAACCCTTGCGTGATAAATGTTGCGTAATTTCCTTTTGAACACTTCCTTAATTCTTGTTATGTCCCTGAAGGTTATGTCGGTATCAGTGAACTGCTCCTCGTTGACCTGATTGGTTACAATTGATTCCACAAGCAAATCTATCGATTTAATGCTGATTTCCTTAAGGCTTCTCGAGGCTGCCTCTACAGAATCGGCCATCATTAATACAGCTGTTTCCCGGGAAAATGGTTTTGGTCCGGGATAAGTATACTTCTGAGCATCAATACCTTCATTCGGGAACTTTTTAAGGTATGATTTGTAAAAATACTGTACCCGGGTGGTTCCATGGTGGGTCAGTATAAAATTGATAACCTGATCGGGTAAATTATGTTTTCTGGCCATTTCCACTCCCCTTGCAACATGGGAAATTATCATCTGCGCACTTTCTTCAAATTCCAGGGAATCGTGGGGGTTGTAACCGGTTGCCTGGTTCTCGATAAAATATCCGGGATTTGACAACTTGCCTATATCATGATAAAGCGCCCCAGTCCTGACAAGAAGCGGGTTCCCTCCTGTCTCATGAATGGCAGCCTCCGCAAGGTTGGCTACCTGTATAGAATGCTGAAAAGTCCCCGGTGCCTCCTCGGCAAGCTTCCGCAAAAGGGGCTGGTTGGTGTCAGACAGTTCCATTAAGGTGCCATCTGAAATGAAACCGAATGTTTTCTCAAAAATATACAGTAAGGGATATGTGGTCAGCACCAGTAACCCGTTGCCTCCAAACCAAGCAAAGTTCATCCAGTTTATGGTATCAATGCTGCGTTCCTGGGTTATGGCAATCCCAAAATAAAGCAGGGAGTAGGAAAATACTATTATGACTGCTGTGAAGAACAGCTTGCTCCGGCGGTAAAGATTAGACAGGCTGAGTATTGCAACTATTCCGATTACAAAGTTTAAAAATACAAATTCAAAACTGTTGGGAACAAAAAAGCCAACAAGAAGCAAAAGTATGGTATGTACGAACAACGCAAGTCTCTCATCGTAAAATGTCCTGATGATAATTGGCACTATTGCAAACGGAACTATGTAAAAGTTAATCGTACTGAACCTGACGAAAATCATTGAAACCGAAACCATAAGAAATATAATGAAAAGTATGAACAGGGTTCTGTTCATGTCAAGTAGTATCTCCTGGCGGAAGTAATAAAGAAAAAGGAAAAGAACGATCATAAGTGAAAATACAAGAATAAACTGCCCCAGTAAAACCAGGTTAAGGTTAGTTCCCAGCAGCCTTGTTTCATATTCCCTTCTCAGTGATTCGAGAATCCGGTAAATATCACTGGTTATAAGCTCGCCTATTGAAACAATGCGTTCACCCGATTGCACCATCCCCCTCGCCAGTGAAATCCCATCAAGCAGGCTTTGCCGAACCCGTTCCGTGGTAACCTGGTCAAAATGCAGGTTGGGTAAGATAAAGTGGCTGAATTCAAGGGTACGCAGAAACTCCTCCATGTATGGGCGGCTGTTGCCGCCTTCTCTGGATATCCATTCATCGATTCTGTTTCTTACATACTCATAAGCCGATTTTTCCCTGTAAAAATCATCCGGGAAAGTACTTTCGCCAATATTATTCCTGAGTATGACAATAGATTCGTTTTCTGAGATAACCCTGTCGGCAATTTCCCCGGGTGCAATAATACCGTGCTGATATACATGTTTGTAAAGTCCCGTACTTATAAAGGTAAGCCTGTCAAAAAGATAGGACAATTCCCTGTCCTCAGCCTTAAAATTTTCAGGGCTGTTTGTAATAAATGTCTTCCAGCGTTCATCAAGATAGTTACGGTATGCCTTGCTGACTGAATCATACAGGAGATCGTCATATTTGAAATATTGCCTGAAACCGGATAAAACACTGTCCCTTTCCGATCTCAGTTCAGATTCTGATTTATATATCGGAAAATCAAAGGGGGCAATAAGTGTCTCATGCATCCATGGACGGCCTCGCTGATATTCATACCGGAACTTTCCTTCCCTGGGCAGCAGGTACAGCATGAGCAATGCCGTGACAAAAAACAACGATATCAGGGTTATGTTGTTTGAATATTTTTTAATAAAATTCAGGAATTTCCCCATTTGTGTATTAATAATCAGGTCTGTAAATACATGCCAGGAAAACAAACCTGCATAGTTTTTTTATCAAAGGCATAAACGTCATTTAAATTGTTTTAATATCAACCGCGTACAAAAATAGGAGTAAAACATCAGATTACATACTCAACCATTTAAAAAATAAAGGCATTGGTGAAATGATACCCATACAAACTGCTACCTGAATAAACAGGCAGGTTCCTTCTGTATCCGGGCTGTATGGGCGTAGCGTGTACCCGGATTTCAGAAAACAGACCAGGTCTCCAGTAAATTACTGTAGCGGCGGCATTTTTTGCTTGATAATTTGTATTTGTTAGAGTATCCCTTTTTTTGCTGCAGAAAAAAAGGAAGAGCAATTTTTCATCTGTCCGTGTGTCAATTAAAAAATGTCACATATATTTGAGGGAAGATTAATTTCAGAATCAGATTATGCAGAACATTGTGTCATTATTGCCTGTGATTCCAGTAAGGTCAGGACCTTCAGATAAAGATGAAATGGTCACCCAGATGATTTTTGGAGAACATGCAGTGAGACTTGAAAAATTTAATAATTGGAGCTTTGTAGAAATATCTGATGACAAGTACCATGGCTGGGTGTACAACCCAATGCTTCAGGAGGTTTCAGAAGAAACTGCACTGGAGTGCATTAAATCGGATCCTAAAATACTGGCAAGTCTTTTTTTACCTGTAACGCACGATTTTAAGAAAGAGCCCATGTACTTAACTGCAGGGAGTTCATTGTACCATTATAAGCCAGCAAATAACGGATTTAAAGCAGGAGGATTATGTTTTACCTGCATGGCGGAGCCCTTTTTCTACGAATACGATAATATCAGGGGAAAAATAGTCAGTGCGGCCTTAAGGTTTTTGAACATACCATATCTGTGGGGAGGAAAAAACCCATTCGGTATGGATTGCTCGGGACTAACACAGATCGTATTCAGGCTTTTTGGGAAAAAAATCCCGAGAGATGCCAGACAACAGGCCAGGCTGGGGCGTACAGTTAACTTTGTCGATGAGGCGGGTACAGGAGATATTGCTTTTTTTGATAACAAGGAGGGTGAAATAGTCCATGCCGGCATAATATCAGGAAACCAGCGTATAATCCATGCCTCCGGATGTGTCAGGCATGACAGAATCGATCAACAGGGTATTTACAACGATAAACTTGATAAATATACTCACCGTTTGAGAATTATCAGAAACTTACTGGATTAGTGTAAATTAATCTGATCTGACATGTATATATACACGCCTTACATCAAAATTTTACTTATTCTGATTGTTATAGTGGTTGCGTACCTGTATTTCCGCGATATGGTTCGAAGAAGACCTGGTGATAATAAGCCGGGGCTGAAATAGCCGGAATATAAAAAGAGGCCGTGAACGGCCTCTTTTTATATGGATTATTGTAATTACGGGAATTACGATACAGGACCGGGCGCTGCCGTTTCCCCCATAGGTTTAAGCTTGCTGCCAACCAGTGCAAAGTACACTATGTAAATATAGCACAGAACAGGCACAATAAAGGAGTACTGGATATTGAAGGCATCACCCACTATCCCCATAAGAAAAGGTATAACAGCGCCACCCACTATAAGCGTATTGATGACTCCCGCGGCAAGAGCTACCTCACTCCTGTCCAGCCCCTTAATTGCAAGGGCAAAAATGTTGGGAAACATAATAGAGTTGAACATCCCGATTGACACTATCGACCAGAGTGCCACCTTGCCGGTGGAAACCATCGAAGTGACAGCCATAATAATCGCTACAACCGCAAAAACTGAAAGAACAAGGTTGGCTTTTCCCTGACCGAGCTGCATAAGGCCGTAGTTCACCACTGCAAAACCGAAAAATGTCAGTGCCATCATTGCATTGAATTCCAGGGTTATATAACCGACAATAAAAGCCCAAATCATCACCAGTCCGGCGAAAGTAAGCTTTAATTCCTTCTTCCTGATGTTTGAAAGAGATATTGCTCCAAACAGACGTCCAATCATGGCGCCTGCCCAGTACAAGCCTACAAACTTAATAGCCAGTTCCCGGCTGATGCCGCCGCCGAGTCCGGGCTGAACAACATAGGAGGAAATCGCTGTACCAATACCAACTTCAGCGCCAACATAACAAAATATGGCAAAAGCACCTAAAAGGACATGCCTGTATTTAAACACAGTTGCATAGTTGCCGGCGCCTTCCTGGCTTATTACAGGCAGCTTTATCAAACGGACTGCAATAGCAATCAAAAGAACAATTACAGCAATTATCATAAACGGAGGAAGTAAATCAGAAGGTCTGATACCCACACCGGCTACACCGTTTATGCCATCGGCAATAGCAGGAATCGCAGCGGGCAAAATAAGGAATACTATCATCAGTGGTGCGATCCAGGTGGCAATTGAATTAAGTGCCATTGTAAGGTTAAGCCTTCCTGATGATGTTTCCGGAGGACCAAGTTCCGAGACAAACGGGTTAGCAGCTGTCTGCAGCAATACGACCCCCAGCGATAGGACTACTATCGCTCCAAGAAAGAAGGGATAAGATTCAGTTCTCAGGGCCGGGAAGAAAAGGAACCCTGCGAGGGAAATCAAACCCAGTCCTACAACAATGGAGTTCTTATAGCCTATCCTTTTGACTACACCACCGGAGGGTATTGAAAAAAGGGCATAAGATATGAAAAATGCTGAGTTTACAAGGAACCCCTCCGTGTAAGTCAGATCAAAAGCCTCCATCACAGGATCACTGAGAGTTATAATGAAGGTTGTAACAAACCCGAAAATGAAATAGATCATGGAAATGAATATCATTCCCACCTTCAACGTATTACTTTGATTAGACATGTTTAGTGTATTAGTTATTAAACAAATTGATTATAAGATTCGAAATTAAGTAATGTATTTGCTCATCCTAATTGCTTTCGGGTTATTTATCAAGTTCCTTCCAGATAAGGGCGCTTGCTCCCATTACTGCAGCATTTCTGTCGGTTAGCTGGGAAGGGAGGATTTTGACCTTATTTTTAAAGTTGATCATAACACTTTCCTCAAGGTATTTTTTTGTGGGCTTAAAAATAAAATCACCGGATTTTGAAAGGCCGCCGAAAAGGAATATGGCTTCGGGACTGGTATGAACGACTGAATCTGCAAGTTTTTTCCCCAATGTTTGCCCGGTTATTTCAAAAGCCTTCAGAGCAATCGGGTCATCATTTTTGGCAGCGTTATAGATCATCTCGGAATCAAGTTCATTGTAACTGAAATCGGCCAGCTCGCTACCGCTGCTGTCATGAGCAAGGAGTTCAAAAACTGTCCTTTTTATTCCCGGGGCCGACACATAAGTTTCAAGACAGCCATGGTTCCCACAACCACATCTTCTCCCGTTTTCAACAACATTGACATGGCCAAGCTCTCCGGCGAAACCGTCATGCCCGTATACCAGGTCACCGTTTACAACGATGCCGCTTCCGAGTCCGGTGCCAAGGGTTATCATAATAAAATCCTTCATCCCCCGGGCTCCGCCATAAACCATTTCTCCAAGCGCAGCGGCATTGGCATCGTTGGTAAGCCTTACGGGAACATTATAATGCTTGTTTACCATGTCGGCAAAGGGAATCGTACCTCTCCACCTGAGATTGGGAGCGTTTTCGATGGTGCCGTTATGAAAATTACCATTGGGAGCTCCGATACCGACGCCGGCAATCCTGTAAGGGCCTTCAAGTTGCTTTTCAGCAGCATCAAGCTCTTTAATCAGATATTCAAGGAAATTATCAACATTATCAAATGTGTCTGTTGGCGCAACACCTTCGGCAAAACAATTGCCGTCACGGTCGACAAACCCTGTTTTTGTAAAGGTGCCCCCAATGTCAATACCTATAACATATTCTTTCATATTTGTATTTAAAGTTAGTTTGGAAATAATTTTATACGGAAACTGGTTTTTTGAAATAAATAAGTAAAGGTAAAAAAAATAGTCTAACGCGTGAATGTCCGTATCATTTTTCACATCTGTAATTGCCAATATTTTACATTATACGCATTGGAAGCAAATTACAGTGCCCGGTCTTAGCCATACATTATTGCCTGGTAATGAATGATTTCATGGCAATATGCATAAAAATAAAATGATCCTGTTCAAAAGTTTCATGATTGAAATAGTTAACTTTGTAAAAAAGTTCAGGGAAGACCACCGGAAATGCCGTTTTCTGAAACTGAACTTAACAAGAATAACATAACCATCTGAAAATATTATGGGAAACAAATCCTCCATAATACTGGCTTTTCTGTTTTTATTACAGGCAAATCCGGTCCAATCAGAATCCGACAGTCTTACGTTTCATCCCCCGGGTTTGGAAAGGCCACAGGTATATAGCATCTCCTGGCAGAATGATTCGCTTGTATCTATGCATTTGCATCATATAAATAAATCGCCGAATAATAATCCTGTGTCACCCCAGCAGATGTCATTTTACAGGAACCTGGAAAAGGCAGCAGACCGGATGTATATTACAAGATGGCTTCATGAGATGATCATAAGGGATCCGATTAACGAATATCTGCCTTCAGACCAGCCTCACCGGGGAGAAAGCGTTTTTGCCGAATACGAAGGCAAAACCATTCAAAATATCATGCTAAGAACTGCCAGCCTGTTCGCACCCAGCATTGATGAATATTATCATTCGTCATCCAGCAGGGTTGAAAGGGCAGTTAGCCTGCTGCACTTCAGCACAAATGAGAAAATAATCCGCAATACCCTGCTTTTTGAAACGGGGGACAGGCTTGACCCTTTCCTTATTGCAGATAATGAGCGTATTTTGAGACAACTTTCCTATATAGAGGATGCCCGGATATATATCTATGAAAACGCCATTAACCCGGAATATGTGGATATCGTTATCTTTACTAAAGACCGGTGGTCGCACGGCTTCGACATGAATATGAGCGAAATTGACCAGGGCGAGGTCCTGTTTTATAACAAAAACATTCTTGGGCTGGGTCAGGAGGCAGCGCTAGGCCTGCTTTTTGATGCTTCCGAAGACAATCCGCTGGGTTTCAGCACCGGTCTGAAAATAAACAATATAGGCAAGTCTTTCGTAAGTTCAGGCATTAATTATCGCAATGGTTCCGGGAACCGGGTTTTCAATATCAGGAGCAGAAGAAATTTCATTACCCCGTCGATGAAATATGCGGGAGGATTTGAATTTACCAACTCCAGGCTTTTGGATGATTATATATTCCCAGACATGACATACCTGGATCAGGAACTGGATTTCAACGAATATGATTCCTGGTTCGGTCGCTCATTTCAGCTTCCCGGAAAGGATGCCGACAGGAGGAATATCTTTATTACAACCCGTTTCAACAGGACTGTTTTTTATGAACGCCCTGATATTACGGAAAACCTGCGTTACGATTTCCATAACAGCAACATTGCCCTGCTTGGCCTGACTTACACGCGCATGGCATACCTTAAGAGCAATTACATATATGGTTTCGGGCCAACGGAGGACATTCCCCTGGGCTCCAAATTTGAAACGGTTGCCGGCTATGAAGACAGCCAGTTTTTTTCCCGCTGGTATACAAGTCTCAGCATGTCGCATAGCAGCTATTTTGAAAACCGGGCATTCATCCAAAACAGCATTTCACTCGGGGGATTCATCAATGACGGCACATTCGAGCAGGGTGTTTTGAATTTAGGGACATCAGGCTTTTCAACCCTGGTTCATGTTAATGGTTATTATCTCAGGCAGTTTTTTAATATTAATTACACCAGAGGCTTTGCCCGCTTTGATGATGAATATGTAAGTATTAGCAATCGTAATGGAATCAGGGGTATGAGAAGTGATATGCTCACGGGCTCACAAAAACTTACCATGCATCTGGAAACAATGCTCTATTCCAGGAAAAACTGGTACGGATTCAGATATGCACTGTTTACTATGGCCGATCTGGGTTGGATAGGATCAGGAAGCAGCCTCCTGTCCAATGAAAGTTTTTACTCGGGTTTAGGTATCGGAATGAAATTGCGCAATGAACACCTGGTTTTCCCTTCCCTTAAGTTCCGGCTCGCCTGGTTCCCCAGGGTGCCTGAACCGGCTAATGTAAAATTGTTATATATAATGAGTGAGAGAAACATCACATTTGATGAATTCGATATCAGGGAGCCCGGCATACTGCCATATCGATAAAGTAAAGACAGAAGCCTTATTAAATAGCCAGGTGGCTGCATTAATAGTACCGGGAAAGGAAATTTAATAAACAGGCAGGGGCCCCTGCAGCGAAGCAGGGATGCCTTCAGGACGGTATAAAAAAAATGCCGGCAATGATTATTTTTGTGCATGAGACAATACAGTGACTTTCATATTGCCGACCCGGCGGATTTCTGCCTGAGATTTTCCGGATGGGCCGGCAATTTCCCGGAAGCCTGTATCCTTTATTCAAATGATTATCCCAATAAATTTCCCAGTAACGATACCCGTTTCCACTATGACCTGGTAGCGGGAACAGGCTCTCTGAAAAAATCCGGCACACAGGCTAATCAGCTCATTTCACTTGACAGGTTCATTGAGGGCAGCGGCGACTGGATATTCGGACACCTGGGATACAACCTGAAAGATGATATAGAAGAATTGTCATCGATACATCCCGATTATATCAGGTTCCCCAGGTTATTCTTTTTCATACCAGAACGTGTTTTCATAATCAGGGGAAATCAACTGAAAGTCGGATGGCACAAAGATTACGACAGTACAGGGAATATCAATGACATGGTACGGGAGATAAAAAACTATCAGCTGCCGGGACCTGCCAGAATCAATTCAGGGAAGATCAGCGCAGTCATTTCCAAATCCGATTATCTGCAGGCTGTGGAAAAAATCAAGGAACACATACGAAAAGGAGATATCTATGAAGTGAATTTCTGCCAGGAATTTTTTTCATTGACCGCAGAAATTGATCCCCTGCAAACCTGGCTGAAACTCATTGAAGAATCACCTACTCCCTTTTCCTGCTATTACAGGCTGGGCGACAAGCACCTCCTGTGCGCAAGTCCCGAACGCTTTATCAAAAAAACCGGAAGCATGATTTTGTCCCAGCCCATTAAAGGGACATCGGCCAGAGGGAAAACAAGTAAAGAAGACCGGTTAGCAATGGAAAGACTCTTAAGAGATCCCAAGGAACGTGCAGAAAATATTATGATAACCGACCTGGTTAGAAATGACCTGTCCAAAATAGCATGCAGGGGATCGGTAAAGGTAGAGGACCTTTGCAGGATTTATCCCTATCCCCGTGTATTTCAGATGCAGTCGGATATTTCAGCGCAGTTGCCGCATAACATCAGTTTTTCCGATATTATCAAAGCAACCTTCCCAATGGGATCAATGACCGGGGCACCCAAAATCAGGGCCATGGAGATAATAGAACAATATGAAAAGAGCAGCCGCGGACTGTATTCCGGTGCCGTAGGATACATTTCACCAGAGATGGATTTTGATTTTAATGTTGTAATAAGAAGTATCCAGTACAACCAGGCACACTCTGCCCTTTCATTTATGGTTGGTGGCGCTATTACCAGCCTCTCAATGCCTGAAAGCGAATACCGGGAATGCATGCTGAAGGCTGGAGCTATCCTGAAGGTGCTCGGACTGGAACAAGGACATTCGTTTTAAGCATTCCCTTAAAGGCCAAAGCCACATCGTGTGAATATCTATTCACTCTTGATGCTTATAATACTTTCTATTTTGGACTCAATAAGTGAAATAGCCTGGGTTATATGATCTTCCGGAGCAATGATACTGTAGTTGCTCCAGAAATCAGGATCGTAGCTGTGATTTCCATCTATAAAAACCCTGTCGGTCCTTAAAGCATCGCCTCTGTCGAACCTGTTAACATCATTGGTGTCTATCCTGCTGGTGGCCATTTCCACAAACACATGGTAGTTATTACCAAAGATTTGGTATCTCCTCCTGTAACGCAGATGTAAATCGGCCCTTACATGGTTAAGATGATAATTACCATCGAAGTACTTGTAACTCACGGTGTAGGCTGCCTTTTCGACAGAAGCCCTGTAGCTTCTGTTTTGCCTGGTAATAAATTTATCACGTGCCTTGTTAATATATTTTGGATGGACCTCGAAATCAGCTCCTAAAAAGGCAAGGCTTTCCATATCAATATAAAGGATACCCGTATACAGCGGCTGGGTTATATTACTCTTTTGTTTAAATGCAATAGCATAAGCCCTGGCTCCATCCCTGGAAACAATATCGGCCTTGGTGAAATCATACTCATGCAAAAATTCCTTATTAATGAAATCGGGGATATTCTTGACAAAATCAAGCTCAAGAGAGCTCCTGATACCGGCCCTGATCTTAAGGATCAGCGTATCGGTCTGGTCAATATTGCTTATGGTTCTTGATTGCAGGAGTCTCACCTGATCGCGTTCAAATTTCCTGGTGTAGGGCGACTTGTATATCTGGAACAATGCCTCGGAATAGTTAATGAAACGGTTGCTCCGCATAACACCTTCCCGGTAGAAGTTAAGCAGATAAACAGGTTCGTCACTGTAATTGTCAACTATTTTTTCCCTTGCGGCGTTTACAATAACTACAGGATCATAATAACGGATCATAACCTCCTGTATGGAGATATAGTCGGTTTCCAATAAAATATCCACTTTGTCATTTTGAAAAAGCTTTACCGGGATTGACTGGGTCAGGAAACCAATATGTGACACAAAAATCTGACTGTTAATGTCATCCTCTGACAACTTAAGGGTAAATACCCCGTCTGAATTGGTAATTATACCTGTTGCCCTGTCCTTGATTCCCACAGTGGCAAATGGAAGAGGGGTCCTGGAGTTTTCATCAAGAATGCGTCCGCGGATTATGAGCTCCCTTTTCTCCGGATAGCCATCATCCTCCTGAATAGCAGCAACATTACCTTCCGGGCGGTAAACCAGGATATGATTGTCTATTATGTAATAATCCACCTGGGGATCATCAATTATCTTATTGAGCCAGGCAATAAGCGGCATATCTCCTGTCCTGAGCCTTACTTTTTTATCTGAGTCGAGTATTTCGGTGCTATATACAAAATAGTAGCCGGTCTGATTTGATATCTGATTCAGGACGGAATATATGGTTGAATATTGCCTTTCGAGGACTACCGTTTGCTGTAATACCCCGGTCTGGGAACCGGCAGACAGGTGGAATGATGCAAGCAACGGGAACATGACAATTATCCGCCAGAATGAAATAACTGATAA
>SLJO01000144.1 GCA_007135095.1 Bacteroidales bacterium
AACCCACACTCATATCATCAGGGTCAGCCTCTACTACCCTTACCCCTGCCTCAACGGCATCAAGAGCCCTTTTACCGGCCATAATTATTTTCATGGCAGCCTCATTTGCCTGGAGCCCGTTTTTCCATGTTGATATTACCAGCGGACCGCCGTGGTGCCCGGTAAAAGAAGTACCGCCTGGGGACAGGGAGGGTCTCATACCCCCAAGAAATGCTATTGACAAAAAACCTGATTTCCTGATAAATGATCTGCGGGATCCGGAAAGTATGCCCTCACCGGGGTTGCTGGTTGTTTTATTTATTTGTTTTACACTCTTGTTTCTGCGCTGGTTATCCATTTTTCTTCGTTTTTAGGCTTTTTTTTTCATCTACAATATAATGAATTTGAATGGAACACTGTAAATTGTCCATTATCACATATGCAGCTTCATGCAAGTATTTGTTATTATCGTAGAGTGACATATTTTTGTTTCTTACAACGTGGCGTGTACAACAAGTATTTTCAATCCGGCCGTAAAAAAGATGTAATAATGAATCCAGCAGGCTGCTACGTAACACAAACAAAGATGTATACAAATGCGCGATCCATAGATTGAAAAAGGAGGCTATCTTTTAGAAATGGAACAACCTTATTATTAAATTGCTGTTTATAATTTATACAAATGCAAACACGAAGGGATTTTTTTAGGAAAGCAGCTGCACTGTCGGCCGGTCTTTTGCTGCAGGATATGATCATTGGATGTACTTCTGCAAGGAGTCCCACGATATTGGTTGTCTCGGGCTGGCAGGATGTAAATATTGGAGATATTGCCCATACACCCGGACTGTTGCATGTTCTTGAAACTTTCCTTCCCGGGAGTAAGATTATACTTTGGAAACCAAGCAGGTCGGAGCAGGTGCATGAGCTCCTGCAGGCGAGCTTTCCGGCGGTGAGGATAATTTATGGCAGTGTGGACAGTCATAAAAATACAGATAACAGGGAAGTTGCCGATGCCGTAAATGAAGCGGATATTATGCTTCATGGTTCCGGACCATTTCTGGTCGGGGCAGACCACCTGGACTTCTGGATCAGGCAATCCGGGGAAAAGCCCTTCGGTGTTTTCGGTGCAACCCTGGAGAACCCCGGTGAATACCACCTGGGCATCCTAAGGAAAGCATCATTTGTGTTTACCCGGGAAACGCTTTCTATTGACCATTTAAAAAGGGCAGGCATTGAAGGGGACCATATCCGGTTTGCCCCCGATGCCACTTTTTTTATGCATATCAGGGATGATCGTAAAGCCGGGCGGTTTCTGGAGGAAAACGGCCTTGAAGAGAGAAAATTCATATGTGTTATTCCAAGGTTACGTATTACACCATATTACAAATTCCGTCCCGATAATGCAGGCTGGAGCGATGAAAGAATCGCGTTTGTTGAGGAGCTGAACCAGCGAACCAAAGAACAGGACCATGCCAAAATGCGCGAAGCTATGGTTGCGTGGGTGCGCGAGACCGGCAATAAAGTGCTGGTTTGCCCCGAAATGACCTATCAGGTTGACATCATGGACGAATTGCTGATTGACCCCCTTCCGGTGGATGTCAAATCTTATGTTATAAAACGTGGTTACTGGATGCCCGATGAAGCTGCTTCGGTTTATGGAAAAACGCACACGGTGCTGAGCTTCGAGTGCCATTCTCCAATCATAGCCGCTGCAACAGGCACACCATTTTTTTATCTGCGCCAGCCCGAGGATACTATTAAAGGGCAAATGTATTACGACCTGGGCTTCGATGACTGGACATTCGAGATTGAGCAAACCAGGGGAGCAAGGATTGCCGGTTCCCTGCGTGAGGTATGGACCGATTATCCAAAGGCGCTGGCCAGAGTCAGGGCTAATATGGATAAGGTCGGGGAAATATACTCCGACAGGGTGGATATGATGAAGTCTCTAACCGGCTGATCTCTAGCGGACACCGACCTTAAGGCCTGCCGGGAAAGATGCTTCGGAAGAGAAGGCTCTAATTATTATTCAGGTATTCAGACGGACCCGTATAAGCACAATCTCCGGCCTGTTACCAATTCTCATGGGCGGCCCCCATGTACCGATACCGCTTGATACATAAACCTTCATGCCGTCAATCTCCCCCAACCCCCTGCTGACAGAGAAGATGGCACCGGTGATGAAATTCAGGGGCCACATTTGTCCGTGATGGGTATGACCCGACAACTGTAAATCAGCACCTGCCGCTGCCGATTTTTCCAGGCCAAAGGGCTGGTGATCAAGCAAAATCACCGGCAGGTCATCTCCGGTGTGCCCTAGCAGTTCTTCCACGCTCTTCCTTGTCCGCCCCGTGAACCTGTTAATAACAAGGTCTTCACGCCCTGCAAGGTAAAAACTGTCATTTATCCTAATTACACTGTCACGGATAAGATGAATCCCGTGACTGCCAAGATAATCAGTTGCCTCATCGACTCCACCTATATACTCATGATTACCCGTGATTCCATACACTCCGAGTGGTGCAAAAAGGTCACGTATTGAACTGCCAAGATCACGGTGAATGACAGGGCCTACATCTTCATCCAGGATATCGCCGGCCAGCAGTATTATATCCGGATCCAGCGCATTGATCCTTTCGACCATTTTTCTGATCCGGTTTTTGGATGTCAGTGTCCCCAAATGGATATCGGAAACCAGCACCATGTTCACAGCGCCCATCTTGCTTCTGCTCCCTTCAAGGTCTACTTCCAGCCTGTTAATCCTTGGATACCAGGTATTGATATGGCCCGACAGGATTATTATAAATACCGCTGCTATTGTTCCCGTGAACAGGACGGCTTTGGTGTGTGCAATATTTTTAAGCCATGGTGACGGAATAACGGGAACAACCAGATGCAGCAGCCTGACAAGGTCGATAAGCACAAGCAGGAGAATAAAATAAAGCATTGCCCCCAGCCAGAAGGAGCCTGTCCATATCAGGAAACTTGCCGGCTGGCCAAGCCAGTAGCTTTCAATGATCCTGCCGGCCACATATGACAGTGAGAGGAAAATAAAAACCGCGATATATATACTGCGGTTCCTCGATGCAGGCGGAAGAGCCTGCCAGCCCCGGATGAAAATATAATAATTTAATGCCAGGTAAATAGTGAGTGCAATACTGTAAAATATTATCAGCGTAACGGTGCGCATATGATTAATTTACGTTAATGTATTTTGTTTTTTCTGCGACGCATTATCTTTTCTGTTTAGCCGGTCAATTACGGTAATGCTTGTATTTTGCTTCCCCGGGGTTTGAAACTGGGGTGTACAATTAAACAAAACAACTGATTAAAAGTTTGAAATCAACATTATTTTGCTATTTTTCCCCCGGAATAAATTCCTGTTTATGCCGTAGACCACAGTACCGTATTATCATAGTGATACCGGGGGAACGTAAGGCAGTAACGGGGAGAATCATTAATTAATAATTATAGATCATGCAGAAAAATGTCTTAGGCAGCCTGGCCTTTATTTTCTTATCCCTTGTCAGCCTGTCTGCACAGGAAATTGAAAAAATACCTTTGCCCGAACCCCAAAGAACCGGAGGAATGCCCCTTTTGGAAGCCCTCAATAACAGGCAGAGCCAAAGGAACTATAGTTCTCAGGCCCTTGACGAGCAGGTTATTTCCAGCCTTTTATGGGCAGCTTACGGAATAAATCGTGAAGACGGCCGGCGTACAGCTCCATCTGCTGTAAACTGGCAACCCTTTGATTTGTACCTGATCATGGCCGATGGGTGGTATGTCTATGAACCCCGTGAGCATGCGTTGCTGAAAATGGGCAATCAGGATCTGCGAAAGCATGCAGGGAGTCAGGATTTTGTATCTGCCGCCCCACTGAACCTGATCTTTGTTTCAGATTATGACCGAATGACAGGGGCCGATCCGGAGATACTGGAATATAATTCAGGAAGAGATGTGGGATTTATATCGCAGAATGTATACCTTTTTTGTGCATCTGAAGGGCTTGCCACTGTTGTGAGAGGATTGATCGACAAGGATGCGCTGCGCGAAGTTTTGAGGCTCCGCCCTTCCCAGCATGCCGTACTTGGACAAACCGTGGGGTATCCGGGACAATAAAACAGCTTGTTGCTACCCGGGGATCACGGTTTGCCTGTGCCCCCGGAAGGGGTCTGTTTTTCTTAAAGGGCTTCAGTGCCTTTTAACAATGCCGTAAAACAGGAACATTAGCAGTTGCTCAACCTGCTGTTCCGGATTAAAGGGGCTTTCGCGTATAGCAATAGTGTATTCAAGGCCCTTGATGGCTGTTACAATGGCTATGGTAGCCAGCTCAGTATTAACGAGTTTGAAGCGGTTGGTCTTAACTCCTTCTTTTAATATATTTTCAACCATCTTCAACTCCTCCTTGTCATATTTGGCCCTTACCTTGTCAATGAAAGGAAGGTGATCGAGGTAATTTGTCTTGACTGCCGTGTACAGGTTTATCGATTTCCTGAAGGCTTTCATCCGCGCAATAACGTAAAGCTTCATTTTTTTGTAAGGATCAGTGACATCCCTGGTTGCGAGTATAATTTCGTGCTTGAGATTTTCTGCCTCGCGTTCCACTACCGCTTCAAATAGTTCCTCCTTACTGAGAAAATAATAGTATAGCGAGCTTTTGCCCATTCCTGCTTCTCTGGCAACCTTCTCCATTCTGGCTTCCTTGAACCCGTGCCTGCCGAATACCCTGCCTGCGGCAGTTATGATCTGTTCCCTTTTCTCGTCTTTCTTCATGATTATTCTAAAATAAAGCAGGTTTTATCAACTGTTTTTTAAACAGAATTGCTTCTCCCGGTTTTAGATAATTCGGGCCCTGATGGTCAGGATAGAAATATGATACTGGTTGCTAAAAATAGTACAAAAAAGTTCAGTGGCAAATTTTTCATCTGTCTAAATTCCCATGTTCCCGTGTGTGCAAGTTATTCAGAATGGATTATGCTTCAGAAAGAGCAAAATCCAGCTGCTTTTTTTCCAGGTTTGCCCGGGCTATTTCTACGAAAATAGTATCTCCCAGCTGGAAAGACTTCCTGCTGCGCCTCCCGGTAAGGCGGTAATTCTCCTCATCCAGTTCATAAAAATCATCCTCCAGATTTCTTATATGCAGCAGTCCCTCACACTTATTCTCAATGATTTCAACATATAAACCCCATTCGGTAACCCCGGAAATAACCCCTTTAAATACCTGGCCGATTTTATCGCTCATGAATTCAACCTGCTTGTATTTTATGGAGGCTCTTTCAGCATCTACAGCAACCTGCTCTCTTTCGGAGGCATGCTCGCACATTGGTTCATATTTGCCCGGGCTTTTTGATTCTCCCTTATCAAGGTAGTGGCTGAGCAGACGGTGCACCATCATATCAGGATATCGCCTGATGGGTGAGGTGAAATGGGAATAGTAGTCAAAGCCGAGTCCGTAATGCCCGATATTCTTAGTGGAATAGACTGCTTTGGCCATGCTCCTTATAGCGAGGGTTTCTATAAGATCCTGTTCGGCTTTTCCGCGAACCTGAACAAGGAGCTTGTTAAGGGACGAAGAAATTGCCTTGCTGCTTGTTGTCTTGATGGTGTAACCGAATTTTGTGACGAACCTGGAGAAGATTTCCAGCCTGTCGGCTTTTGGCCTGTCATGGATCCTGTAAACGAATGTTTTACCTTTCTTTTTGCCCGGACTATTTTCTTCGTCGCTTTTGCCTCCCGGGGCCTTGCCGATAAATTCGGCCACTCTTTTGTTGGCAAGCAGCATAAATTCCTCAATCAGGTGGTTGGCCGAACCCATCTCCTTGAAAAATACTCCAAGCGGCTTACCTTCTTTGTCGAGATTAAATTTTACTTCTGTTTTTTCGAAACCAATTGCCCCGTGCCTGAATCTCTCATCACGCATTATCAGGGCAAGATTATGCAGTTTAAGGATCTCGCTGCTCAGGTCCCCTTCACCCGTGTCAATTACCTGTTGTGCCTGCTCGTAGCTGAAACGCCTGTCAGAGCGGATTATCGTTTTTCCGAACCATTCTGCTTTCACATTTGCCTTCTCGTCCATTTCAAAAACTGCGGAATAGCAGAGCTTATCCTCATCCGGCCTGAGGGAGCACACCTTATTTGACAGCCGTTCAGGCAGCATGGGGACTACCCTGTCTACCAGGTAAACGGATGTTCCCCTGTCATATGCTTCATGATCCAGCACGCTTTTTGGCTGTATGTAATGGGTTACATCGGCTATATGTATCCCTACCTCCCAGTTGCCGTTTTCAAGTTTCCTTAATGAGAGGGCATCATCGAAATCCTTGGCATCTGCCGGGTCAATGGTGAATGTGGTTACTTTCCTGAAATCTTTTCTTTTTTTTATTTCTTCGCCGGTTATTTCCTCGGCAATTGCTTCGGCCGATTGCTCCACGTCTTCCGGGAAGGCGTATGGCAAACCATACTCAGCCAGTATGGCATGCATTTCTGTTTCGTGTACGCCTTTTTGGCCAAGCACTTCCAACACTGCACCCACCGGATTTTTTGCATTTTTGGGCCATTCGGTAATACGGGCTATGACCTTATCACCATCCCGGGCGCCTTTGAGGTTCTTAATGGGGATGAACAGATCATAAGGCAGTATCCTGGCATCGGCAGTAAGAAAGGCAAAGTTTTGTGAAACCTGAACTGTTCCCACAAAGGTATCGCGCGACCTTTTAAGTATCTCCACAACTTCGCCTTCAGCTAATTTCCTGCGTCCTATGGCATAGCAGTATACCTTCACAATATCACCATTCAGGGCATGGTTCAGGTTACGCTCGTTGACAAAGATCTCATCCGGGAAGTCTTCTGATACTATCGATGCTGTTCCGTTGCGGTTCATGTCCACCTTGCCGATTACATAGCCCCCCTGGGTCTTAAGTTTGTATTTGCCGGTATAAACTTCCTCAAGCTCGTCTTTTTCAGATAGTTCATGTAGACCCGTGCTGATCATTTTCTTTGTTTCGCTGTCGCGGATCTGAAGCTGCCTGGCAACCTGCTTGTAATTAAAGGTTTTGTTGGGATGATTGGAGAGCATCCCAATAATGTCACTGGCAAGAGACTCTTTAGTGTGGCTCTTAGTGTTCTTATTGATTTTTTTCTTTTTAGGCATATATAAATTGTATTAAGTTCAGGGTTAACCGGAACTTTTGTTAGAAGATTTATTAAAAGTAATTAAAATTGAGTTGAGAATGCAGAAATAGATTAGTAATTTTGATAGAGAAGCGATGCAAAGGAAGGGATCGGTTCGGCGGGTGATAAAAACCCGGGGCTTTATTCTGCAAATATAACAATTATTATGCCGTTTGACATTTTAAAACTGCTTCGGTTGAAAAACCGCTGTAAAACCGGGCTGGCCCTGAGCGGGGGAGCCGCCAGGGGAATGGCTCATCTGGGTGTTGCCAGGGCTCTTTATGAAAAGGGTATCCGTCCTGATGCTATTGCCGGAACCAGTGCCGGGGCAATAGTTGGTGCATTCCTGGCCGATGGCTATGAGCCCGATGAGTTGCTTGAGATTATTATGGGGAAAAGGATTATCAAATACCTGAGATTAAGCTTCAGGAATTCAGGACTCCTTAACATGAGCGGTGTAAGGTCTATCATGGAGGAACTTTTCAGGGCAAAAAATATCGAGGATCTCAAAATTCCCCTGTATATTACATGCGCAAATCTTAATTCCGGCGAGGCTGAATATTTTAACAAGGGAGAGCTTATTGAAAAGTTATTGGCTACCGCAAGCATACCCGGCCTTTTTGCTCCGGTTAAGATTAATGGCTCGCTTTATGCTGACGGCGGGATACTGGACAATTTGCCTGTCAAGCCCTTGCAAAACAAATGCAAGAAGATAATAGGTGTAGATGTCAACTATACCGGACCGGTGGATAAAATTGGGAATGTCAAGTCAGTCCTTGAAAGGTCGTTTCATCTGAGCATCAGGGCAAAGATTGAAGCTAAGGCAAAGCAATGCGACCTTTTCATTGATCCGGATGAGCTAAAGGGCTACAGTCTGACCGATATATCAAGGGGCCGGGAGATGTTTGATATAGGCTACAGGAAAGCAAAGGAAATGCTTGCTGGCAGTAACGAATTCAACTGACCGGGATTTCCCCGCGGCGCGGCATCTGTTTAATTGCCTTTTGCTGAATCGCCCCCTGCTCTTTGGCTTCTGCTGAAAATTGGCTTCTGCAGTTTGCCTTCTGCTTTTGCTGAATCGCCCCTTGCTCTTTGGCTTCTGCTGAATCTCATGCAGTGGCATAAAAACCCTCGCAGCAGCCAGAACATAAAAATTTTTCCTGCCGGGGTTTCCCATGCGCCGCATGGAAGTATGCCGGCAATTTCCCCGCACCAGGATGTGCCCCGGTGTCAGAATGCTATGAACTTTACTATCTTTATCTTAATTTTGCCTGCATTAAATTGATTCAAATGAGCAAATATCAGGAAAACCAGCTTTTTATATATAACACCCTTAATCGTAAAAAAGAACTTTTTCAACCCTTAAATCCCCCCCATGTTGGTTTGTATGTGTGCGGGCCTACTGTTTACGGCGATACCCATCTTGGCCATGCCCGTCCGGCAGTAACTTTCGATTTGTTGTTCAGGTACCTGAAACACCTGGGATACAAGGTCAGGTATGTAAGGAATATAACCGACGTGGGCCACCTTGAAAGTGATGCTGATGAGGGTGAGGATAAGATACTCAAAAAAGCCAGGCTGGAGCATGTTGAACCAATGGAAGTAGTGCAGTACTACTTGAACCGGTACCATGAATCGATGAAGGCACTCAATATTCTGTCACCTTCAATTGAGCCTTTGGCTTCGGGCCATATAATCGAGCAGCAGGCCATGGCAGAGGAGATACTCAGCAAAGGATATGCCTATGAATCCAACGGGTCGGTTTACTTCGATGTTCTTAAATATAATAGGAAGTATCATTACGGAAAACTCTCCGGAAGGGTGCTTGAAGACCTGATAAGCAATGCGCAGAGCCCCGGGCGGACAGATGAAAAAAAGAACAGCGTTGATTTTGCACTTTGGAAAAAAGCCGGCCCCTCACATATCATGCGCTGGCCATCAAAATGGGGCGAGGGTTTTCCCGGCTGGCACCTGGAATGTTCGGCCATGAGCAGAAAATATCTTGGCATGCAGTTCGATATTCACGGGGGAGGGATGGACCTTATGTTTCCGCATCATGAGTGTGAAATTGCACAGTCGGTCGCTGCCAGCGGTTCCGATGCGGTCAGATACTGGATGCATAACAATATGGTTACCATCAACGGCCAGAAAATGGGCAAATCCCTCGGGAACTTTGTCACCCTGGAGGAGCTGTTTACCGGCAGTCATAAGCTTCTTGATAAAAGTTACAGCCCCGGAACAATTAAATTTTTCATTCTCCAGGCCCACTACGGAAGCACACTTGATTTTTCCAATGAGGCCCTCGGGGCAGCTGAGAAAGGGCTGGTGAGACTTATGGGTGCCGTGAAGGCTCTTGACAGGATCGAACCCGGTGCAGCCGGCAGTTTTAATATCCTTGAATTCGAAAAAAAGGCTTACCG
Organism: Bacteroidales bacterium; assembly: GCA_007135095.1. Taxonomy (GTDB): domain Bacteria; phylum Bacteroidota; class Bacteroidia; order Bacteroidales; family PUMT01; genus PXAP01. The sequence continues at coordinate 9,570 of SLJO01000144.1, forward strand.
GGCAATGAATGACGATCTGGGCAGCCCTGTTTTGATCGCTCATCTTTTTGATACTGCCAGGTTCATTAATTCTGCACTGTCAGGAAAAGATTCAGTCACTGCCGCCGACCTTGATAAGCTGCGCAGTTTATTGCGGCTTTTTGTGTTCGATATACTGGGACTCGAAGAAAAAGGGGACAGGGAGATGGGTGACCTGGCAGCAAAACTTGTTGATCTGCTATTGAATATCCGCCTTGAAGTCAAGAATAATAAGAATTTTGAACTGTCCGACCGTATCCGCAACGAGCTTACCGGGTTTGGCATTGTTGTAAAGGATAAAAAAGACGGTTTTGAATGGGAGATGAAGGAGTAGGAATATTTTAATGGAGTGGCTGATCGGATGATTCCACATGCCAGGTAAATAAAGGTATGCATTTGTGAAAAGAATACAATATAGCAAGGCTACAAGGGAAGTTATGGTTGGCAGTGTCGGAATAGGGGGCAGCAACCCTGTTCGGGTGCAAACCATGACCAGCACGCCTACCTCTGATACCACAGCCACGGTTCAACAGGTAAGGCGCATTGCCTCTGCAGGGGCCGATATAGTACGCATGACCGTCAGGAATAAAAAAGAGGCTGAAAACCTTGCGGAGATAAAAAGGGTGCTGCGTGCAGGAAATTGCCATATCCCCCTTGTAGCTGATGTTCATTTCAACCCTGCAATTGCTGAGATTGCTGCAGCCATAGTTGACAAGGTTCGTATTAATCCCGGCAACTACGGCATTTCACCCGGCAGGGGCAGGACAGTTTTATCCGATGAGGCCAGCCGGGAAGAACTACAGGCGGCGAAGGTTGCTTTCTCCCGTCTGCTGGGTATATGCCGGAGTCACGGCACAGCCCTTCGCATAGGTGTTAACCATGGCTCACTTTCCCCCCGCATAATTGACCGTTACGGCAATACCCCCGAGGGCATGGTCAACTCTGCCATGGAATTTCTGCATTTCTGTGCCGAAGAAGATTTCCACGAGGTAGTTGTGTCTCTCAAGTCGAGTAACACTCTTGTAATGGTTCGGGCCAACCAGATGATGGCTGATTATATGGAACAAAAGGGGCTGATGTATCCCCTGCACCTCGGTGTTACAGAGGCCGGAGAAGGCGAGGATGGCAGGATAAGATCGGTGGCAGGGATAGGCACCCTGTTATCGGCCGGCCTTGGCGATACCATTCGTGTATCGCTCACCGAGGAGCCTGAACGTGAGATCCCCGTTGCACGGAAGCTTCTCCGCCACATTGAAAAATGCAGCGGGAAAAGATACAACGCCGCCGGTGATATTTTTAACAGCCGGCAGCAGAACCACACTGCATTCGTTGTTGAGAATATGGGAGGAGATAAGGTGCCCGTTGTCATTGGCGGGATGGCAGACAGGGAATCCGACGGCAATATGGAGGCAGCCAGTCCGGCGGCTGATTACCTGTTTGACAGTGGATTGACCTCAGATATTTCCCGGGCGAAACTTATTACCGGAAAAGATCCGAAAATCATTGTCACAGGAAGTCGCTGGCGTGACTGTTACCAGGGAACACCGGGAATTTTTCCGGTAACAGGCGGCAAAGAGTACCTTTCCGGTCACTTTTCATCTGCCCCCTTGCTTTTCCTTCAGGCAGCAATCAATGACCTGACGGGAGAACTCCTGGCAAAGGCAGCCGTGGATAGAAAGCTGGTTTTCATTGCCCGGTCACAAAGCCCCTGTCCCGGGCAGGAAATGGAGCAGTTTACTTCAAAGCTGAAAAATAACGAATGCCACCAACCCGTAATATTCAAACAGGAATACGATACCGACGATGGCGAGGATTTTCAGATCTCGGCAGCAGCAGATTTTGCGCCACTTTTTATGGCGGGCGTGGGCAACGGCATATGGCTTGTAAACAAAGCTTCCCCAAACCCCGGCCTGTGTGTGTCTACTGCTTTTTCCATCCTGCAGTCCACAAGGGCACGTACCAGCAAAACAGAATTCATCTCCTGTCCTTCCTGCGGCAGGACCATGTTCAATATTCAAAAAGCCACAGCAGCAGTAAAGCAAAGGACGTCGCACCTGAGCGGACTGACTATTGCCGTTATGGGATGCATAGTGAACGGGCCGGGAGAAATGGCCGATGCTGATTACGGATATGTAGGGTCAGGCAAAGGCATGGTTAGCCTTTATAAACGGCAGGCAGTGATAAAGCGCAATGTTCCTGAAGAAAAGGCGGTTGATGAGCTCATATCTCTTATCAGGGAAAGCGGCGACTGGGTCGATGCATGAGAAGGCGGCATCACTGAAAAACGGCAATGCCACTCAAGGGTTTGCAAACAGTCCATGATCCCTGCGTGCCAAAAGGCTTTCAGGCTGATTCAAAGAGCTGATCCAAACCGGCATTGGCCTGATGATGCAGCGTCAACAGCCCTGCTGCTTTTGCTCCCTCGATATTCAGGATAGAATCATCGATAAAAACTGTTGTTCCCGGGTTAAGCCGGGCATCTTGAATTACATGCCTGAAGATCTCCGCATCCGGTTTCCTCATTTTAAGCACATGCGAATAATAAACTTTGTCGAAGAGATTGACCAGGCTGGTGAATCCCTCGCCATTGGGGGAATTACGCACTAGAGTTTCAATATGAATGGCGTTTGTATTACTTAAAAGAAAAAGTTTATACGATTTGCCCAGCCTTTCAAGCAGCCTGATATTACCAGGAGGCAGACCCAGAAGCATAGCTGTCCATGCCTTGTCGATATCCTCATCGCTCATATCCCTGTTGGCATATTTACGAAGGCCGTCTCTGAATTGTGCACTGCTGATCCGGCCTGTTTCATAAAGCTGGAATATTCCCGGAGCCCCGGAGCCGGAATTCTTTGTCATGATCCTGGCCATCTTCTCCTCAACGTTATCAAATCCAAGTTCCAGAAAGGCATCAACCGTCTTGCGGACGTCCAGATTCAGTATTACACCTCCAAGATCGAAAATGATAGCTTCTGTTTCCTGTTCCTTAAATGGTACTATTTTAATATTTGTCATAAAAAAGTGGATAGTTATATTGAAAATAAGATACAAATATGTAATATTGCAGTCCCAAAACAAAATTAACATAATTTTTTTGGGCCCATAGCTCAGCTGGTTAGAGCACCTGACTCATAATCAGGGGGTCCCTGGTTCGAGCCCAGGTGGGCCCACTTAATAATCAAAGAGTTACAGCATTAATAAACTGTAGCTCTTTTTTATTTGCATACTTTCCGTGAGTTATTAGCCCGGATTTTCTCTGCGGTTTTACTCAAATTTGGACCGGCCGCACTTATGCTGACTCCTACTGCTTTAGCTGCATCATCGACTTTAGCAATTCAAACTGATCTTTCAGCTCATCTATCTGCTTTTGCTGGGCTTCAATAATTGCCTGCTGTTCCTTTATTCCCTCCACGAGAACTGGTATTAAGGATGTGTACTCTATTGAATAGATATCGTTCAAATCATCATGCAATACCGTTTCCGGCAGGATTTCCATCACATCCTGCGCCAGGAAACCAAGGTAATGAAGGTCATTGCCGGGGTTGGATTCATTCCATTTGAACCGCACCCCTTTCAACTTCAGGATCTTTTCGAGGTTGTTCTCTGTTTCAAGGTGCTGAATCTCCTTTTTAAGCCTCTTATCGCTCCAGTTTGTCCATGCAAGATTACCTCCGATTGCCGATGCCCCGGAGATCTGGAAACGATTTGCTGGTACTTCGGGACCTTCTATATAATTCAGGTTTATGGCAAAAGAATATTCTCCCACAGCCCTTGCATTTCTTCCCATCGCGGTTGAAAAACCTCCCGAGGCTTTGGTGTTGCTGCCAGTTGCGATGGAATACCATCCTGAAGCGGTTGTTTGAAATCCCATTGCGGTGGACTGATCTCCCGAAGCGATCGTTAAATATCCCATTGCGGTGGAGCCAGGTCCCGAACTGGTTGTGCGAAATCCCATAGCTGTGGAACCATTTTGCGAGGCAGTTGTTTCATTTCCCATTGCAGTGGAAGAACTTCCCGAAGCTTTGGTGTTGTAGCCCATTGCCACCGAATAGTTTCCGATTTCATCCTTATCCCAGTTATTATCCAAAACACGGCCAGCCCTGAAGGCACCCTTGTCGGGGTACCACATCATGCGTGTGCCTGCTCCGGAGGCGGGAGGATCACCTGGACCGAAAGATGGAGTGGTTAATTTAAAAAAACCTTCAAAAAGCACATTGCCACCCCCGATCTCTGTGCCGTTGGTGTGCAGCAGTGCACTGGGGGAACCGGTTCCTATGCCAAAGTGCTCATTAATAGGATCCCAGTGCAGGATTGTTGGCATTAAAAGCGCATTCGTCCCGTTCCCGACAAGTATTCTGCCCGGGGTCAGAGAGGTCCAACCTGTGCCGCCCCTTGCAACATCAAGTAATCCGCTGGTCATCGAGTTAATGTCGAGAGTGGGGATGAGTGCCGCGTCGAAGGTGCCGCCGGTAATATCGGCAGCGGAATGCAAGTGCGCCGAATGCGCATAATCTGCTGGTTTGTCTGTTACCTCAGCCCATGACTGCACCCAGGAAACCCCCGGTGCCCTCTGCATTCCCGCCAGATGGGGAAATGGCCTCCTGGGCAGAAGAGATTGACGGGGAAAGGATGAAAGCAATCAATCCGAATATAAAAAGAGCGAGTTTCATAACGAGTTTCATAATCAGGGATACTTAAAAGGTTTGATTGTTAAAACGGCAGGTACCAATCCATCGGGGCATCCTGTTGCCTGACCGAATTGGGTATGAGTAGTATTTTGGACCGGTCAATATTTTTTCGAGCAAATTAAGACATTAATGGGTAGAAATTTTGATAAAAAGCATAAATTTCAATATAACCACAAAAAAATTCAGGGTAAGCATCGCCTTCCCGCCGAGCGAACCATAGTTGCGGTCGCGGCAGCCCGCCACAGGCAATTTAGTTTATTGTTTTGGTTTGAATGTCATCCATATAACCATTGTCTCCTGTGGATTCGCCGGACTGGGAAATTCAGTTTTAAGCTTGAGCGAAACTGCAGTTAACTCTATAATCATTAATTTTATCGGAATTGAAAGTGATTCTGCCGTAATTACAAGCGTCGTTTCCTGCTGGGCAAGCGTCCATGTACCCGAATAACTTCCAAAATTGCCTGTTCCGTCTTCATAAAATACGTGGTCTCCTTTAAATTCCCCGAGTAGCTGGCCGGTACCACTGGCGTCAACCTCATTGGCGAGCAAACTGTCAGAAGTCCATACTGTGCTGGTTAAGAACAAGAATCTTTCAGAAGCCTCGGTTGTAAAAGATATTTGGTTACCAAATGAAGTACCTTCACTATTTGTAGCATATGCCCTGGCATAATATTTTGTTCCTGGTGATAACTCCGTCAATTCGCTAGTGAACTCACCAGTACCTTCTCCATCATTTGTTTTTCCATCATTATAGTTTTCAGTTTCTCCCCAAACCACTCCTTTGGCAGTAATTGCTGATCCTCCATCATTGGTAATATTACCTCCGATTACTGCCGAATTACGAGTGATTCCGGTAACTTCAGCAGTAATAACTGTTGCAAGATCATGAGTAGTAAACTGCACCTGATTCCCATAGCTTGTACCTGCACCATTAACGGCGTACGCACGGACAAAATATGTCTTGCCAGGAGTAAGTCCACTGATAATGCTTGTAAATTGTCCTGAACCGCTTCCATCAGAGGTTGAGCCATCCTTATTATCGACTGTTGGGTTCTCAGAGGTATTCCAAACCATGCCACGTGCAGTGATAGAATCACCTCCATCATCAATGATATTACCTCCAGATTTGACTGAATTACCTGTTATTTCTGTAACCTCAGTGGTAGTAAGGGTGGGTAGCTCAACAGGGTCTTCTTTTTCGCAGGAAATAGCAATTATTGCTATTATTATTCCTGTAATATAGAGCCAGTTGCGGGTGACACGTGTTCTCATAGTATTTATAATAGAAGATTACAACATCTTTCACTCTTAATTTTCCAGTAACTTTCCTTTAAGCACGATATTCATCATCCGGTATTGGGCGAAAGGGGGGTTAATTTCCGTTAGTGCTTCAAACAATTTTACTGCTATTGAGTAAAAAAGGTTACAACTATCCCGGCCAAACTTCCCATGGTTATTTTACATACTCCCAAAACTTTATTGCTCCGCTTTAGCTTATAAGCTTTCCGAATATTCAATATCAGTCCATTTTGGGATCATCAGGTCAAAGAAATTCTTTGAGGACTGGAACTTTTTCATCCGGGACCAGAGTCGGCCAGGATACTCATCCATCCTGGTTTAACACTTTATCACCACAGGAAGGCCCAAGAACCTTCCTTGCTTCAATGGAAAGAGGCCTTATTCAACTCTATGCAGGAGAATATGGCTTACTGAGGTTTATTCATGATAATTTCCAAGGGGGCATAAGCCGGGAATCTAAGGCTATGGACTATCTGGCGGTCGTTAAATGGCAATTGAGGAGGGTTGTAAAAAAACCCCCGTCCATAAAGGGGATCATCAAACCTTTAACGGACAGGGGCTCTAACCTATGAAACTCCCCAACCCAAACCTATTCATGAAATGCCTTGCTAAACTCTGAGTATATGACGCTATACGTGACAATTACCCTAAACAATTATCTTTAATTTTTTACTGCTCCGACACCGGTAAAACTGCCGGTGGTGTAGTTTATTAATCAAAAAAGTTCCTGTCTTCATCAGAAAGATGTTTTCTCGCCTCGCTCACAATAAAATCAACCCCCATTCCCGGCCGGTCCCATACATCAATAAGCCCATCCCTCACGATCGGGTCAGGCAGGCCTTCAACAATGTCATACCACCATGAGGGGTTTGCCTGTGTGTATTCAAAAGCTATGTAGTTCTCCGGCATTGTCGCTCCAACCTGTACCTGTGCAGCGAGACCGAGAAGTCCGTTAAAGGTGCCATGAGGAGCCATCTGTATTCCATACAGGTCGGCATGCTCAGAAACCCATTTCAATTCAGATATACCTCCCATGTCTGCCGGGTCAGGTCCCAGGATATCAACAGCATGCCGGTCGATAAGCTCAAGGAAGTTTTGCCGCAGGTATATTTGTTCACCGGTATGGATAGGAGCTGTTGTACTTTCAGTAAGCCGGCGATAATTATCTGCGAGAACATAAGGGTTATAATCACCAGTGAGCATATCTTCGAGCCATATCGGGTTATAAGGCTCAAGTAATTTTGCCACCTTGATGGCATCTGAGAGCATAAATCCCGGGCCAAAATCCAACCCCAGATCTATTTCGTCTCCCAATCCTCTTCTCATTCCTTCTACATGATCTGCCAGCATTTTGTATCCGGAAATTTTTAAAGGTCCGCGATAATAATAATATTCTCTCGAACCCCTGGCTGACCGGGTTAAATTTCTGTAAGTAAAGTTGGGATCATTTTTCATCGGTGTTTGAAAGGCTAAATTCTCCTTGATAATGGTAAAGCCATATCCGGAGGCCTTGATCTTTTCCGCCCAGTCCCGGTAATGTTGCGGGGTTGTCCCCTCCACTGTAAACCTGATACCCTCCCCATAGCTGGCATATGCGCGCACCTGATCACGTACCTTTCCGCCCAGCAGCTTATAAACCGGCAGGTTGGCCGCTTTTCCGGCAATGTCCCAGAGTGCCATCTCAATTGCGCTTACCGCGCTTCCCCAGGGTTTGAAACCTCCCATGCGTCTTATCTTCATCATCACCCGTTCGACATTTGTGGGATCCTCATTTAACAGGTAGTCTTTGTAAAATAACACAAAAGGTTTATACCCGGGTCCTTTGAGTCCTACAGCTTCTATTTGCCCATAACCGCTTATTCCTGCATCAGTAGTAACCCGAACCACGAGGCCTCTGCCAATCATGGCAACTCTTAGATCTGTAATCCTTATTTTTGAAGATGATGAAGATTCTGAGCGTGAAGCATCAAAACCTGTTGAAATGATTTCTTCAGCATTTTTACCCAAAAGCCCCATGCTCAAGCCGCCAATGGATGCCTTCCTAAGAAAATCCCTGCGGCCGGAAGGATTATTACCACAGATTGGTTGCGGTTTATTTTTCATAACGAGATAAATTTATTTTTTTGATTCAATGGTTAGTAATCCATTATACCTTACTGATAATTCAGCAATCGTGATTAAGTGTAAAAGCAATCTATTAATCAAAAAAGTTCCTGTCTTCATCAGAAAGATGTTTTCTCGCCTCG
>SLJO01000179.1 GCA_007135095.1 Bacteroidales bacterium
AAACTTAAACTAGACCCGGCTGATGCCGGGTCTTCTTATTCAATGCAACCCACTGGATTAACTTAAACAAGACCCGGCATGCAGCGGGTCTTGTTTGCATCAGCCGGGTCTTTTTATCAATGCAACCCACTGGCCTGATGATGGCGGTGTAAGCACCTTGCTGACTCCACCGCTTATTGTCGTTGTTTCTATCCATATTGATTGATCTATATCCAGCCACCGCATTATAAATTCTCCTGAAAAACCGTTCATATTAAGATGAACGGTGCCGCCATCAGTAAAATAAACAGCATACTGCCTGCCGGGTTCGGCCAGGCAATATGCCTCGTTGTCACTTCTTTCATTCAGCAGGCTGTTGTCAGGCTCACTCCTGAATATATTCATTTCATCGGCAAGCATTCTTGCACTTCGGATCTGGCTCTGAGCATCAGCATTCAGCCCGATACCCCAGTGATAAGCACCATACCCGGGGCGGTGAAACCTGACGGAAGCCGCACCGGCAAAAATGCTCCTCCAGAACCTTTCTTTTGCTTCCTGCAGTGTTCCCTGCTGAGCCGAACCATATATTTTAACAAAATTGACCGGTTTAATACCCTTTTGTGTCTGCCTGGCAATATCGGCTCTAACGGCTATAATATTATCGTAATGTTCCTGACCACTTACATGATTGTTTTGTGAAAAATCATAAAAATCAAACGCCTGGTCCCTCCTTATGTATTGCTGTCTTTCATCATCATGCTCGGGTTGTCCGATCATATTGGTCACATAAATTTTTTTATTTTTCCGCGCCGCTTTTTCCCTGACATAATCAACCCAGTACCGCCCAAATTCCAGGGGCTGATAAGATTCATTCTCAATTATATAAATAATATTTTCATATTCAAGGGTATAAGATAATACCTTGTCAACATATTTTTGCAGGGTTTCAAGTACAATTGGTTCGGGTGACTTTTCATGGTCCTCCAAGGCGGGAACGCAATAATACAGTTCATGGTCATAACCCATATCATCTATACTGCCTCCTGGCAGGCCAGAGGATGTAACTGTATAATTATTGTTCCGCTCAGGATTCCATGGATGATGCATCCATCCTGTATTCCTGTTTCCCCTGAAATTACGGCCGTCTGTCTGCGCTTCAGAAAGGAATAAATCAAACCGGTCAAACAGTTCAAGGGAAACAATAATTCCTCTGTCATAGGCCAGCCGCAGAAATAAATCAAGACGATTTTCCCACTCCTCATCCCACTGGTTAAGGTCATAAATATCCGTTTCATTGTAGTTATCTCCCGGTATGCCCTTTATTTTTTTATAGGGAAACCTGTTCCCGTGGTTACGGGAACTCATGCTGGCACGGATAAAGTTGGCTCCGACCTCCACCATTTTGTCAAGATGTTCCTCCAGTGTCATATCGGTCATACCTGATGATAATTCAGGATCATTATGTCCGTAATACCAGTTGGGAAACTGATACATGTTATCCTCGTAACTTCCCCCAAGAAGAAGTACAGGCTCGCCGCGGTATTCCCAGTACCAGAGGCTTTCAGAATGGAATGTTATTTCACCTGATGTTCTGTATTCTATTGGTTCGCTCGTGCAACCGGTGATTGAGAATATAATTGCAATTAAAGAAAAACCTGATTTCATAAGTTGTATTTTGTGAGAATATAGTAGATCGTCATGGCGATTCCTTAGCATAAATTACATTATAAGGCTAATTGTCAATGTTTTACCTTTTACAGGAATGAGTCACCTGTGAACCCTTATAAACCATTATTATGTCAATTTGTTCATAATAGCCTATAAAAAAAATACCCGGCATTGGCCGGGTACCTTTTTGTTATACTGATATTTAAATTGAATTACTTAATGTTCAAATTTAATATTCATTATGACTCTTCTTATTGTATTTTTTCTGCCTCGGCCTTTGCTTCCTCTATAATTTTCTCAGTCCTTTCATCTGCTTCCCTGATAAGCGCATCAGCCTTCTCACCGGCTTCCCTTCTCACGGCATCGGCCGTTCTTTTGGCAGCAGCTTCTGCGATGCGGCCCCTGCCGGATGCCTGCTGCTCAATCTTAACGGCATTGGCCTCAGCCTCCTTTCTTATTGCCTCAGCAGCATCCTGTGCAGTACTCTTAATCTGCGCAGCTCTCTGTTCAGCATCCCTGATTATTTTCCTGGCCCTTTCAGCAGCTTCCTCTCTCGCCCTGTCACCTGCATCCTCAACCCTTCTTTCCACTTCATCAATTACCTGGTCTCTTATCTGCTCCCTGACCTGATCTATGGTTCTCCTTGCGCTTTCCCTCAGATCCAGAGATACCTGGGGATCAGAAAAGGTCCCCGTGATCCTGGCATCGACATTTACATTCTCGCCCGGCCGCAGATCAAGTCCTCTCTCGGCAGCCCTGGAGGCCAGGTTATCAATCACCTGATCGGCCCCCGCACCAAATTCCGAACGCGGAACGGTAAGCCTCATAACATAGTCCAGTGTCTGGTCAATGCCCTGGTTGCCGCTAATCATCATATTTACGGGTCCCATACGGATATCAAAAGGCTCAAGGTAAATCCGGCCGTTGTTTATCGAAAAACTGATATCGACATCCCTCAGGATATTTTCCCTGTCTTCTCTTAACCTCAATGCAGTCGAAAGCCGGTTGAAAGTTTCAGAGGTGACCAGTTCAACCCTTGAAGTCCGTAAACGCCCCTTTGCATCCACTGAATTTAATACAGGCATCATCTCGTTGTCCAGAAGCGAGTACATCCGTAATGTGGTGGAATAACTGCCCCGGAGGTTTTCAGCTATGGGGACCAGCTGCTCGACGGTATTAAATGCATGGAAGGATGAGGGAATATCGAAATTATTTATGTTTATGGAAAAATCAATAAATGGCGCACTCATATCCAGGGTATTATACTCGCCGCTCATGCTCAGGGACCCCTCAAGCATTTCCATATTTACCGATTCCATGACAACCTTATTGTCGCCAACGATGATACGGCCTTTCAGCATGCTGATCTCAAGATTGTCGAAGAGCAACTTATCAACGGAAGAGGCAAGCACTAAATGAATATTACCAGGTATTTCAACAACAGAAAGGACAAGGGTATCGGTTTCGGCCTCCGCTGGCTCATCACCCAAAAGTTCATTCAGGTCAAGCAGGGTGGAAGAGAAAAGCAGATTTCCCCGTAAGGTGCCGTCATTGAAGATAAAGGGAATGAAATTTTCCATCCGCCCGCTCATCCTGAAATCGCTTTTCCCGGATTGCGCATAAAAATCGGATAATTCAACAAATCGCGGCGAGAATTTCAGCATAGCGCCGGGAATCGAGATTCCCTGGGGAAAGTCCGGTGCCAGATACTGAAAGGCAGTCAGGCTGAGGCTGCCGCCTGTATTAAGTGCCTCATAACGTTCATTTTCAATATCTGACATATTTCCGGTGAAAAACAGATCAGACTCAAGCAGGCCCCTTATGGTGACATCCTCAAGCGGTATGACATCGGCCAGACTGGTGAAGTCGATTATTCCTGTGGCCGAAACATTTATTGCCATATCGGTCACGGGGGTACGGATGCTCATATACATATCAAAAGGGTTCCCTGCCATTTCCATATGAAACCGGCTCAGGTCAATTGTGGTCTTGTCATCATCAACACCGTCATAATAAAGATTAAGGTTCATTTGTATGTTGTCGATGGACTCCGGCAGATCAGGATAGCGGAGACTGCCATCTTCAACAACCAGGTCCATGCCAACTGAAGGCATCGTCTCATCTGTCATAACACCTCTCACAAATCCATCAATCTTCAGATAACCTGTTGTTTCCAGCTCTTCAAAGTCACTCATGTAAATGGCAGGAACAAGGGATAAAAATGTTTTAAAATCGGTTTGTTTGCTGAAGAAATTTATATCCATTTCAATATCATCGGCAGGCATGGCAAAAAATCCATCCATGCCCATTTCAAGGGCATTGAGCATTATTTCGCTCTCTCTGAATGTAAACATGAAACCGAGCAGATCGGCATCAAGAAGAGTGTTTACTGACAACCGGGCATTGTGAATATATTTAATTTCTTCAAACCAGACGTTGAAAATTTCGCTTGTCGCGGAAATATCCAGTGAAGTAAAATCCTGTGTCAGATCGCCATGCATGACAAGATTAAGATTACCCAGCGTGGTTCTCACCTCAAGCGGTGCATCTTCATACTCAATAAATCCGTTGCGGATTTCAAATTTATGCATCTGAGCCTGAAATTCAAATGGTTCTTCCTGTGTTGCGTAGGGTTCTTCGGGTTCTTTCATTATATCCCAGTTTGCCCTCCCATCGGCCAGAACACGGGCCTTAACCCTTGGCTGATCAAGGCGTACAGAACGGATCTGTACTACATCGGTCATGAATATGCTTTTTATATCCACTACAGTCCGGAAGAAATTAAGTGAAACCAGGGTGTCATGCTGGAAATCATCTATCCCCACCACCGTAAGATCGGTAAGGGTTACGCTAAGATTCGGAAAATTCCTGATAAGCGACAGGCGCACATCGTCAAAGTCAACCCTGGCATTCAGGTTCTCATTAATCCCGGTCCGGACAATTTCCATTATCCTGCCTTTAAACGCAAAGGGTATGACAATCAGTAATGCCAGAATAAACACGACTACTATGGTAAAAATCTTGAGGAATTTTTTCATTCTATATAAACGTTATTAATTGGGATAATTGATATGAAGGTAATGTAAATACGGCAATTCAGTGCTAAGTGTTTCAAATACATTATTTTTACGCGGCCTTTAATTACAGTAAAAACCATTTTATTGCATTTGTGATCGAAAAGCCAAAGTCTCGTTATAAGAAGGTAAACAAAATTAACAAATTACACCAAGCTTTATCACCGTCCTAAAATAAAATCTAAAACTTTCAGGTTATGATTAAGGCTTAATTTGCCTGGGCATGCCAATAAAAAATCCCTGAAAAATATTTTCTATACGGGAACGGGGGTGACAATAACCCCTTTTTTTGCTTTACATCCGGAATTTTTATTCGAACGGGCCTTTCATTCATAGCCCTGCAAAAAGCTGCCCCAATAGAAACGGGAAGGAAAAGGC
>SLJO01000154.1 GCA_007135095.1 Bacteroidales bacterium
AAGAGCCACCGTCCGGGATACCGCAGTATCAGTTGAGGGGGAACCGAAATCAAGCAGGGTAGATTTGATCACTTCCTTCCTGCCGGCGGGGTAGGATGCAAGAAAGAGATGCTGCAGGGCAACCATGTCCCGCTCGTCATTTCCCAGCATCATTTTATCGGTCATAAGGTCAGAAATTATCTCGAAAGGCGAATCAGCCTGCCTGTTCATGGGAGAGTTTTCAAACAGTCCCAGCCATTCCATTGCAGCCACGGGCAGTGATCCGGATGTAATGCCAAGCCGGCCGGCCGTTTTGTTTTTAATGCCTGCGGCATCATTTACACCAATCATCATGGCCATGAATTCGGCATAGGTTTTACCCGTAAGATTTTTCCTGTCACCCGAAAGCAAATCGAGGCGCTTCATGTTATCCAGAATTTCACACCACCCAGGGTGACGGAATGTGCCCCTGACCATTGTTTTTGTTTCGGGTATCCCGTACAGGTCAATATAAGGGAGTGAATCACGGTTAGGATAAACCTCGAGGATTCCGGTACCGGGGAAATCAATTTTCATGGGCGCCTTAAAAAGATCTTCTGAAGGCACACTTATTATTTTACCATTTCTGAGAAACTGTCCCTCATTGTTGCCGGCCATAACGACGCCCCTGGGGCTCCAGGAGAACTTGTATCCAAAAGGGTTGCCGGCAGCCTCCGGCGCAGGCAGGGCGCCGCAAATGGAGTAAAAACCCTCTATTTTGCCTCCCTTGCTGTGCACATCGTCAATAATGCGCATGGCCGACATATGGTCTATGCCAGGATCCAGGCCGAGCTCGTTAAGGATTATTATCCCTGCCTCCCGGGCCTGGCGGTCAAGTGCCTGCATCTCCGGTTTTACGTAGGAGGTTGTCACCATGTTCTTTTTATGCTTCAGGCAAAGCCTGGCAACGAGAGGGTGGTAAGTCCATGGCAGCAGACTGACTACCAGGTCATTGCCGGCGATCATTTTATCCAGTCCCGGTTCATCATCTACAGTCCAGCCTGTTGCGGTTCCACCGGGATGACCCTTAATCATAGCCTCTGCCTTTGATTTAGTGCGGCTGGCAACGGTAACTTTAATATCTATGTTCAGAAGGTAGGTGACTATGGGTTTTACTACCATCCCTGCTCCCAGTATCAGGACTTTTTGCATAATTCAGGCTTGTTTGTTAAAGCGGATTGGTTCCAGGCAATTTTAAAGCGAATTTAGAAAGTTATAATCACCGCACTTATGATTAGAATCATGCCGCGATTTCTTATTTATATGTTCTGCAACATGTTAAGTAACTCGTGTGGTTGCCACCCGGGGAGGCCGGGAAGCATTTCAATAACGGAAGACAAGATAAAAATCTTTAGTAAGGGACTTGAAATCAGCGGAATATTCGTGCCGTCTTCCAAGTTCAATTACCAGTTCCGATCTTATTATCCCGCCTTCTTCAAGGCTGAACTCCAGCAGCAGTCTCTTTGGAGGCTTGCCGGGATTGGGGAGCACAGATGTGATCTTCCTGCAGTATAACTCTCTTTCCCCTGCCACTGCGATAAATTTCATGGCCTCGGGAACAGGCATGATCATGCTGTACCGGCCGCGGGGATTAAGCAGGGTACAGGCACCGTCTATCAGGTCATGCATCGATAGTGAACGGGCATGGCGCGCAGCCGCCCGCCCGGCCGAGGGGCCGGGATATGAATTTTGAAAATATGGCGGATTTGTTACAATCAAATCGTATGTATTCCCGGTTTGGCGGTAAAACTCCTGAAATGATATATGATGAATGGTTACTCTTGACTTCCAGGGGCAGCATGCTGCATTTCCTGCTGCCTGAATGCAGCTTGGATAGTCAGTTTCCAGGGCATCAACAATGCACTTCGGGTTTCGCTGGGCCAGCATCAGGGCGATCACTCCGCTGCCTGTCCCTATGTCAAGCGCCCTGTCAGCACCTTCGGCCTGGCACCATGCACCCAGTAAAACGCCGTCTGTTCCGACTTTCATGGCGCATTTGTGATGATAAATATCGAACTGCTTAAAGCGGAACGGTTCATCATTCGCCATCAGGTAATTTTTTTAAATACGTTCTTTCTTGCCGTAATACTTGCCAGGACATTAAGTATGGTATAGATATCCTTCATATTGTTATTATTTTTGTGCCATGCAAATTTAGCCATATGGAATTGAACTTTGAAGAACTAAAAGATTTTCTCGATCTAAAGGTCCGTCAGTACAATACACCCGGTTTCATCGAACTTGATCCGGTCCAGATTCCCCATCTCTACACGGCAAAACAGGATATTGAAATTTCGGGTTTCCTGGCAGCCACTATTTCATGGGGGAAACGAACCACCATCATAAAAAGTTCAAAACGCATGATGGACCTGCTGGGGAATTCTCCATACGACTTTGTTATGAACCACAAGGAAAAACATCTTGAAAAAATAGATGGTTTTGTTCACCGCACTTTCAACTCAACTGATTTCATTGTATTTATCAGGGCGCTTAAAAATATGTATCAGAACAAAGGCGGACTGGAAGCCGTTTTTATTAAACATAAAACTCCAGACTCGGTGCAACCGGCCATATATCATCTGAAGAAAGAATTTTTTTCAGTTCCTCATCCTTCCCGGACAAGAAAACATATATCAGATCCATTCAGCGGGTCAGCGGCCAAGAGAATAAACATGTTTTTAAGGTGGATGGTTCGTAAAGACCTCGCGGGAGTTGATTTTGGAATATGGAAAAATATTTCGCCCTCAATACTTTCCTGTCCCCTGGATGTGCATTCAGGCAATGTTACAAGAAAGCTTGGTTTGCTCAAGCGCAATCAGAATGATTCAAAAGCCGTGCAGGAACTTGATATTAATTTGCGGAAATTGGATAGTGCCGACCCGGTGAAATATGATTTCGCACTCTTTGGCCTTGGTGTATATGAGGGTTTTAAATAGAACAGATATCACCTGATCGCCTGGTGGCTGACAGGGAATGGCTGCCCCATAATAAAACAATTCACTGAAGGGTGCTTCCATGTTAGAATCAAAACAGAGTGCCTGACTTTTCAGATTTTTGATCGGGAAAAATAGGGGAGAAGAAATATAATAAAGTAACCATCCTAAAGTTGTATCTTTGCAACCTTTTCAAATAAATTATATAATCTCCCAAATATATTATGATTTCAGTTTCAGGGCTGGGTATCCAATTCGGCAAGCGTGTTTTGTTTCAGGATGTGAATTTGAAGTTTACATCAGGCAATTGCTATGGAATTATTGGCGCAAATGGCGCAGGCAAGTCCACTTTTTTAAAAATGCTCAGCGGAGAAATTGAGTATTCCAAGGGCCATGTTGGTATGGGACCGGGTGAGAGATTGTCAGTGCTTAGCCAAAACCATTCCCGGTACAACGACTATACTGTTCTTTCAACAGTGCTTATGGGACATGCCAGGCTCTGGAAGGTGATGAGTGAAAAGGATTCTCTGTATTCCAAAGCCGATTTCACCGAGGAGGACGGACTCAGGGCCTCTGAACTGGAGGCACAGTTTGCAGATATGGACGGATGGGATTCAGAAAGCAATGCTGCCAGCCTGCTCAGCGGACTGGGAATAAATGAAGACCTGCACAACATGCTCATGAGCGGACTGGACGGCAAGGAAAAAGTAAAGGTTTTGCTGGCGCAGGCTCTTTTCGGAAAACCGGATAACCTGCTGCTGGACGAACCTACCAACGATCTTGACCTGGATACCGTTAACTGGCTGGAGAATTATCTGGCCAATTTTGACAATACCGTACTTGTAGTTTCACATGACAGGCATTTCCTTGATTCAATATGCACGCATATTGTTGATATCGATTTTAACAAAATTCAACTTTTCCCGGGTAATTATACTTTCTGGTATGAATCCAGCCAGCTGGCCCTTCGTCAGCAACAGGCACAAAACCAGAAAGCGGAGGACCGCAAAAAAGAGCTCCAGGAGTTTATCGCCCGTTTCAGTGCCAATGCCTCCAAGTCCAGGCAGACCACCAGCCGCAAGAAAATGATTGAAAAACTGAGCATTGAAGAAATAAAGCCGTCCACCCGGAAATACCCGGCGATTATTTTTACTCCCGAACGTGAGCCCGGAAACACCATACTTGAAGTAAGCGGATTAAGTAAAAGCCTCAACGGGACCCTGCTTTTCAGAAACATTAACTTCTCTTTGCAAAAAGACGACAAGGTTGCATTCCTGTCAAAGGATACACGCGCCATGACAGCACTCTTCCGGATCCTGAAAGGACATGAACAAGCCGACAGCGGGACATTCACGTGGGGGCAGACTATCCTTAAGGCCTACCTTCCGCTGGAATATGAAAATCTTTTTGAAAACAAGATGACACTTGTGGATTGGCTGGGCCGCTATGCCGAAGATACTACAGAGCTTTATCTCAGGGGCTTTCTGGGAAAAATGCTTTTTTCTGGGGAGGAGATTTACAAGAAGGTGAATGTGCTCTCGGGCGGAGAAAAAGTGCGCTGCCTGATTGCCCGTATGATGATCCGCAATGCCAATGTGATGTTGCTGGACAATCCGACCAATCACCTTGACCTGGAGTCCATTCAGGCTTTCAATAACACCCTTGTTAAATTCAAAGGCAATATCCTGATGTCATCACACGATCAGAAGTTTATCCAGACCATATGCAACCGGATTATCGAAATCGGGCCCGGGGGCATGATTGACAAGCAGATTGATTACGATGAATATATAAGCGACGCAAGCCTGAAGGAACAGAGAAAAAGCCTTTATAATTAATCCGGCATGAAACTGCCCTTCATAAAACAACACCTATCTCCTTTTCTCGTCCACTATTTTCCCGTCCTGCATAGTCAGGCAACGATCGGCCATTTCTGCAAGTTCAAGGTCATGGGTCACAATAATAATTGTCTGATTGAATTTTTCCCTGAGAGAGAAAAACATATTATGCAGCTCATTTTTGTTTTTGGAATCAAGATTTCCGGAAGGCTCGTCTGCCAGGATAACTGACGGGTCATTAATAAGCGCCCTGGCAACGGCCACTCTTTGTTGTTCACCCCCTGAAAGTTCCTTGGGCTTATGGTCCATCCGTTCCTGGAGATTCAGAAAACCCAGTATTTCCCTTGCTTTCTTCTCTGTTTCTTCAGCGGGTGTTTTTGCTATATAGGCAGGCATGCAAACATTTTCGAATGCTGTAAACTCGGGCAACAAGTGGTGAAACTGGAAGACAAAGCCTATGTTCCTGTTCCTGAACCTGGCCAGCTGTTTATCATTGAGTGAGCGGTAATCAGTTTTATTTATCATTAAGCTTCCCCCGTCAGGTTTGCTTAAGGTGCCAAGGATCTGCAAAAATGTGGTTTTGCCTGCACCGCTTGCACCTACAATGGATATGACCTCACCTTTCTCTGCATTAAAGTCGATTCCTTTAAGTACCTGAAGTTGTCCGTACGACTTGGTTATTTTTTCTGCTTTGATCATTGGGGCCGGAATTAATATTGTTTTGGATTTTGCAGGAACTAAGATTTGAAAACAAGGAAAATATAGGATAAATAAGCCGTAAGCAGGACCGCTCCCTTCCACCGGCTCAGTAATGCTCTGCCTGATGGCAGCATAAGCAACAAAAGAAGCACAGATATTGCCAGCATCCAGTATATATCATATCTCATTTCCATGCTTACCGGGATGCTTTTAATCAAACTGGTAATGCCCAGAATTCCAAAAATATTGAAAATGTTTGATCCTATGATGTTACCTATTGATATATCAAGCTGTTTTTTTACTGCGGCCATAACTGAAGTGGCCAGTTCCGGCACGCTTGTGCCAAAAGCAATGATGGTGACCGAAATAACCCTTTCGCTGATACCCAGCCGGTAGGCAATCGATACGGCACTTTCTACAAGCCAGGTGGCCCCTAAATAGAGCCCGGCAGTAGAAACAAGTAAAAGCAGGACTGAAAGGGAAACAGTATACCTGGCTTTTGAAAATACATGGTTAATTCGTGATAATTCAAGTCTTGATTGCCTGACCGACCATAATACAAAGACAATCAAAAGGGAGATAAAAATTAATCCCTCTGTAAATGCCAGTTTGCCGTCTAAAATGAAGATGTAAAAAACCAGGCTGGCAAACATCATGAACGGCCAGTCAAAGCGTACAGAGTTTTTATTTACCGGGATATTGATTATTACCGCCGTAAGCCCAAGTACCAGGGCAATATTGGAGATATTGGAACCGACAACATTACCGATAGCCATATCGGGAAGGTCTTTCATCGCTGCTCCTACGCTTACCACCAGTTCGGGGGCTGAAGTTCCCAGTGAAACTACCGTAACTCCTATTACAAGTGTGGAAATGCGGAAATGACTTGCCAGTGCTACACCGCTTTTTACCAGCAGGTCACCACTGATGAGCAGCACAATGAAACCCAGGACCAGGTAAAAATAATCCATAAAAAGACCGTTAAAAACCGGTACTAAAATGTAAAGAGAGCTTAAGCAGGCATATTAATCTTCGAACTCATCTTTCCAGTCATCTGTGTCTTTTCGGATTTCATCAGCCCTTTTTACTTTGTCTGTACCTTTCAGGGTTTCATCGGGGCTTTCCTTAATAACAGATGAACTCTTGCGCTTCCCTTTCACATTCTTTTTCTTTTTCGGGATTTCATCATGACTTTCGTGAAAAGCGGATGAATCTTCGCTTATCCCCTTCGCGCTCTCAGGGTTTTCCGGGCTTTCACCGGTACTTTCATGGTAAGCCGACGAATCTTCACTTATCCCTTTTGCATTCTCAGGGTTTTCCGGGTTTTCATGAACATGCGAAGTTCCTTCCAGATCCACTTTCACATCTTCAGCCCCCTGGCGTATAGCATTGGGGCTTTCGTGGATATTTGCCGTGCCTTCAAGCTCACCCTGAACATCGTATATGTCTTTTTTTATCTTGTCTGCGCTTTGACGAATATCCGCGGTACTTTCATGAAGTTCCTTTTTAATATCATCCGTGGCTTTTTTAAATTCCCTCATCCCTTTGCCAAGTCCCTTGGCCAGTTCAGGAATTTTCTTGGAACCGAAAAGAAGAAGCACCACCAGGAGTACTATAAATATCTCCGAACCGCTGATAAACAATATGCTTGTTATCATTTTATTTTCTTTTGCTTTTGTTTTATTTTCTGAAATCTTGCTATTGTATCAAATACAACCGGTGTTGCAATGAAAAGTGAGGAATAAGTTCCCACAACCACCCCGATAAGCAGTGCAAAGATAAACCCGCGGATTACCTCGCCGCCGAACAGGAATATTGAAAGCAGTACGACGAAGGTGCTCAGCGAGGTGCTGAAAGTACGGCTCAGTGTACTGTTTAGTGCAAGGTTATAGATCTCGCTCCTTTCCCGTTTCGGATATAGCTTGAAGTATTCCCTGATCCGGTCAAACACAACTACGGTATCGTTAATGGAATATCCCACAACTGTCAGGATCGCGGCAATAAATGCCTGGTCTATCTCCAGCGAAAAGGGGAGTACACCATGAAGGATCGAGAAAAGACCAAGCACGATCAGAACATCATGCCCTACGGCTGCAACGGCACCAACTCCGAATTGCCAGTTTTTAAACCGAATGAACATATACAGGAACATGATCGCCAGTGCAAAAAATATGGCCCATACCGCCTGCACCTTTATGTCGTGTGCAATTGACGGCCCTACTTTTTCAGAGCTCTGGCGGTAATTGTTCATAAACTGGCTGAAGGTTACGTCATCATCCATGTATGGCTGCAATCCCTGGTACAGAAGTTCTTCAATTTCATGATCCACCTCTGCATCAATTTCATCTATCCTGAAATTGGTGGAAACCCTGACCTGGTTGTCACCCCCGAAGGTAATCACCGAGGTTCCTTCCCCAAAAACGGTAAACAGTGAACTCTGGACATCTGCAGTACTCACGGGTTGTTCAAAACGGACTATATAAGTCCTCCCGCCCGTAAAGTCAATTCCCTGGCTTAATCCCCTTGTGAATAGGGAAGCAATTCCGATCACTATCACAATACCTGAGATGAAATAATACGTATTGCGCTTGTTGATGAATTTATAATGAATGTTCTTGAAGGCACCTTCGGTCAGCCTGGTGGAGAAACTAATGGATTTGTTGCGATCCAGAAACCAGAGGAAAATAAGCCTGGTAATGAATATCGCACAGAAAAGCGAGGTCAGGATACCAATTATCAAAGTGGTGGCAAATCCCTGGATGGGGCCTGTGCCGAAGATATAAAGTATAATACCCGTTAACAGGGTGGTAACATTTGCATCAATAATAGCAGAATAGGCATTTTTATAACCGTCTGACACAGCCAGGCGCAGGCCTTTACCGGCCTTCAGCTCCTCGCGTATCCTTTCAAATATAAGCACATTTGCATCGACCGACATACCTATTGTCAGCACAATACCGGCAATTCCGGGCAGTGTCAGCGTGGCCCCCAGTGAAGCGAGCACACCCATTATAAAGAACAGATTCACAACCAGTGCAATATCAGCAACCAGTCCCGCTTTGCGGCTGTAATAGAAAATCATGTAAATAAGCACGACAAGAAAAGCCAGGAGAAAAGAGCTCAAACCGGCGTTAATGGCTTCCTGTCCGAGCGTTGGCCCAACAATGGCTTCCTGGATTATCCTGGCTGGTGCCGGTAGCGCACCCGACCTGAGTACATTGGCGAGGTCCTGTGCCTCGGCGATAGTAAAATCGCCGGTAATCTGCGACCTTCCACCCGTTATTTCCTGGTTGACCCTGGGTGCGGAATAAACAAAGTCATCCAGAACAATGGCAATGGAACGGCCTATATTGTCCCTGGTCAGCCTGGCCCAGATCCTTGCTCCTTCGGCATTCATAGCCATAGTTACTTCTGCGGTAGCCTGTGTCTGACCGAATTCCACCCTGGCATCGGTGACCACGTCACCATCAAGCGGGGGACGGCCATCCCGGCTGGTTACCCTGATGGCATGCAATTCATAAAATGAACCGGTAGCATCAAACCTTGGGGGCTTGACACCCCACAGGAACTTCACATCACGCGGAAACAGCTGCCTGACCTGGGGAAGATTCAGGAAATGGTTTATCATTGCCGTATCCCTGTATTCGGCTATCCCTACCGTCGAGCCACCCATAAGCTGGCCATTTGCGCCGGTCATGGGATTAAGCAGGCTGAACAGAGGGAAATCTGCCAGGAACCTGTCAGGGGTCATGTCCTCATCAATTGCCGTTGTGTCGCGTTCAAGAAGATCCAGCAATGATTCCTGTTCGGGACTTAATTCTTCGGCAGGCGTTAATACTTCTCCCGGTTCGGGTTGAACCGGCACAGTCTCACCGGGTTCGGCATCTCTTGCCAGTGACCTTTGCGCTTCTTCTATCTCTCTGATGCGTTCGTTTGCCTGAAGAAGGAAGGGATAAATTTCCTGGTTGTCATATGTTTCCCAAAACTCGAGATTGGCTGTTCCCTGCAAAAGGGACCTAACCCTTTCCGGCTCCCTTACCCCCGGCAGTTCAACAAGTATGCGACCGTGAGTTTCCAGCTTCTGTATGTTTGGCTGGGTAACCCCAAAACGGTCAATCCTGCTGCGAAGGATATTAAATGAATTATCGATCGCCCTTTCAGCCTCCCTGCGTATTACGCTGAGAACTTCCTGGTTGGAAGAGGCAAAAGTTATCCTGTCACGAAGCTCAGGCGTACTGAAAATCGCAGCCAGCTGTGCATCCGGATCAATGGTTTCGAAAGCCCTTCCGAAGAGGGTTATGAAATCCTCGGTGCTTGTTTTCTGATATTCCCGGGCCAGATCAAGTGCGTCTACGAAGGTGGGATCATCACTGTAATTGGAAAGCGCTCTTATAATTTCATACGAGGAAATCTCCAGGGTTACATTCATTCCGCCCCTGAGGTCAAGCCCCAGATTTATCTCCCTTTCCTTGGCTTCCCTGTAGGTATATTGACGTATTCCCAGAAAATTATAAACATTCTCTCTCATCATGGAATCCAGGTAAGCTTGCTGCCTTACAGGATCCCCATCTGCATAAGCCGCTGCATCTCTTTCCACCCTTCGGGTAATATAGGTGAAAGACAACTGGTAAATAGTTACCAGTGCCAAAGCAATTGCCAGCAGCTTTACTGCTCCTTTGTTCTGCATTTCGTGTTAATTTATTATTTTTTTATGCGTTGCTAGTTTTTAAATTGTGGCGCAAATATATTATAATTTTTTGTAAACGCCGCAGAATAAAGCCAATCAAATTGACCTTACGCCTAAAACTTGGCAAATGGTTTTTTTATTTCGCCGGGGTACTTTTTTAACAAAAAAAAAGTTTTTTTTAAAGGGTGCAAACCAGTCAGAAAATGCTCATTGAGTCAAGGGCATTCATGAGATTCGGACCTGATTTGCGGCAGGAACTGGAATTCCGTTACCGGAATTGATGATATGGTGGTGTAGCGGGGGAGGGGAACCATTTTGCCGGCACCTACCAGGAATTAACTGCCCCTGGGGCTGTAAAAACTACATAAGACCGGGAGCATAACGGTATTAAATATCTCTTGGGGATGGTGCCGGACCAAATTGCTTAAAACAGCTTCATGTCATCAAGGGTTTTCTTTAATCTGCGCACAGAACATGCGGAATCATTCAAAAGCTGTTTTTCATATTCATCCAGCTCTATTTCTATGACCTCTTCCACACCGGCCCTGCCAAGCTTGACAGGAACACCAAGATATATATCCCTGATGCCGTATTCTCCGTTAACATATGCGCAAACTGAGAATATACGGTGCTGGTCATGCACAATTGCCTCCACCATAAGTGCCGCAGCTGCTCCTGGAGCATACCAGGCAGAGGTACCTATCAGTTTGACAAGGTCGCCGCCACCCTGCCTTGTTTTTTGAACTATGCTGTCAACCACATCCGAATCAAGTAACTGCGACACGGGAATACCTGAAACCGATGTGTACCGGGGCAGTGGAACCATTGTATCTCCATGACCGCCAAGTAGGAGTGCCTGGACATCGCGTGGTGAAGTGTTCAGCTTCTCGGCTATAAATGACTTGTATCGCGCGGCATCAAGTATCCCGGCCATGCCGAAAACCTTGCTGTGATGTTTGTTTGCAGCACGATATGCTGCGTAGGTCATTACATCAAGCGGATTGGATACTACAACAACAATTGCATCGGGAGAATATCTAATTGCTTTTTCAGTGACATCCTTGACTATTCTTGCATTGGTGGCAATCAGATCGTCCCTGCTCATTCCGGGTTTTCTTGGTATACCCGATGTAATTACTATTATTTCCGAACCTTCTGTAGCGGAATAATCATCGGTAACGCCGATTATCCTGGTGTCGAAAATATTAACGGAGGCGGTTTGCCACATATCCAGGGCCTTCCCTTCAGCAAGCCCCGGTTTTATATCAACAAGGACTATCTGGTTTGCCAGAGCTTTGTGAGCTATCACGTTGGCGCAGGTGGCGCCTACATTACCAGCGCCAATAACAGTTATCTTCATAGTTAGCAGTTTAATTATGTAACAGTCTATATAGAGCGAAAATATATATAAAAAACCGGGTTAGGGTTATTTTTTCGATATTTCCCCTGCATTATCACAAACATTTCCCTGCCTTAATAGTTCAAAAAACTGTTGTATTTGTTATGCCACTGTTATTGCCGGTACAGGTATAATTTTCATTTTTACCGCTTTCGGCTCCAGGTAGGTTACCGGTACCGGCGTTTTCATTATTCGAATCAAGGTATAAAACCCGGAAGGATATTGCTGCAGTGACCTGCTGTGGACTGAAATTATAATATCAGGTCATCAAAATCTTCGGTAAGCTGAATATCCCGTTCAAAATCATACAGCGTCAGCCGCCGGAGATTATAGTAATTCTGCCAGTAGCTCCGGAGCGCTGAAATATAACCCCTTCTGGCCACGTCCTGCTCCCTGATCGCGTCATTAAGATCCCGTACATCTATTCTGCCTATCAGGAATCTTTCGCGTGTCACGTCAAATCTTTTCTGTGCGATGGTATCGGCTTTAAGGGCTATATCAAGCTGGTCGTATTGCATGGTGAACTGCATCACCTCCAGGTAGACGCTTTGTTCGAAATCAATCCATGCCTGCTCGACCTGGGTTCGCACCACCTCCTGGCTGGACTGGGCCATCCTGTGCCTGCCCCGTCCCAGTCCCCAGTCAATCAACGGTATATTTAATCCTATTTGTAGCCGCTGTGCAACCTGTGGATCCCTGTATGCATATGCAAATGCCGGGTCGGAGGCCGAAAGGCCGTAGGAAGCAAAGAGATCGGCGTTAAAGCCCATTTCCGCCCTTGCCCTTGCCACATCCCGGTCTGCCTCGATAAGCTGCCTTTCATACTGCAATGCTTCTGGATTATTGCTTAGCGCCTCTTGCAGGGCCTTCCCAAGATCGGGCCTGAAAACAGGCACCTCAGAATCAATTTTCAATTCGATATCAACGGTTTCATTATAGCCAAGAAATGAACGAAGCCGGAATTTTCCAATTTCAAGCTGGAGGGTCGCCTCGTTAAGGGCGGTTCCGGCATTCAGATAGCCCAGTTCCATCTGCAGCAACTGGTTTTCCGGTATTGTTCCAATGTTGTATCTTCCCTGTGCAATCCGGTAAAGGGTGTCGGTATTGGAATAATTAAGATTGGCTATTTCCAGGTTTACCTGGGCGAGGGCCAGGTCGAAGAAAAGGTTAACTGCACGCAATGCCACATTTTCAATTGAGGTTACGTATGAACGTTGAGCTTCTTCAAATCTCAGCGGTTCTATTTTGCGCTGCCACCGGTAGGCATTGTAACCGGACAGGGACTGGTTGAAACCTATGGTTACAGGAATTGTCCTGTATGAATGTTCGTCATGGTCGAGGTTGTCTATTCTTTCAAGCTCTGAATACATAAAAATCTGTCCCCCGGTAAGTCCGATATTCTGATTCAGCGATAACCTGGCAAGGGAGTTGATAACATTCCTCTCAATAAATCTCTGGCTTCCGTCAGGATCAGTATATGGCTCTATATCCCGTCTGAAATTCGGGAGCGTTCCCCGAAGGTTAAGGCTGGGCAAAAACTCGGCCCTGTAGGAGCGGTGTTGCCAGTAGCTGGCCCTGAACCTGTGCTGTGCGAGAATGGCCTGTGGAGACTGGTTTTTGGCAATTTCAATAACCTCATCGAGTGAAAGCGTCATAACACGCTGCTGGTTCTGGCCTGTTGCAAAATGCATGCCTGGCAACAACAGCATCATCATTAAACCCAGTTTGGCCAAATTAAATTTTTGCATCCGGAATGGTAAGTTTGCAGGTGAATATTCAAGTTTCCAAAAGAAAGTCATGGCAGATTATTCATAGCGCAGTGATTCAATCGGGTCTTTTTCCGAGGCCCTTTTAGCTGGTGAATAACCAAAGATCACACCCACCGATGCCGAAACAAAAAATGCTATCAGCACAGATGAAAATGACACTATTGTTGATATATCGGCAAACCGGGTGATGAGGTTGGATAATATGATACCCAGTATCACGCCAATCAATCCGCCGGTAACACTGATAAGTACGGCTTCGGAAAGAAACTGCACTATAATATCGATCCGGGTGGCACCTATGGCCTGCCTTGTTCCTATCTCCTTTATCCTTTCCATTACCGATGCAAACATGATATTCATTATCCCAATTCCTCCAACGATCAGTGAAATGCTGGCTATCGCGCCAAGTACGATATTGAATATTTCTCTTGTACGCTGCTGCTGTTTGAGAAGAAGCTCGGGAACGGTCACCTCAAAGTCCTTTACATCAGAGTGCCGCCTTAATAACATGCGTCCTATTAACTCGGCAGTTGGTGCGAGCTGTTCGGTCTCGGATACCTGAACGACTATCTTATCCAGCTGATGGTAGTTGGATGATGTGTTCTGGCCAGGATTTGTGCTGATCATGCTTCTCATCATAAATCCCCTTCCTCCCCTGACGCTTAATCCTGATCCTGCTGATTCACTTCTGAGGATGCCACGGTTCTGGTACCTCATCAGCATGGTTTTTACCGGTATGTAAATATTGTCATTATAGACATTTATTCCTACATTCTCAAAGGCAGACACTGACACGGTGCTCCTTTCTATTACTCCTATGATCTGCAGCCAGACGTGTCCGAATTTTATATATTTGCCAACAGGATTAACATCAGGGAAAAACCTCGATTTGATATTTGCGCCTATGATACATACGGCAAGACCTTGGTTTTCCTGGTGTTCATTGAATATTGTTCCCGATTCAAGAGGAAGGTTAAACAGGGTGAAATAGTCGGCTGCAACGCCGATAAGCTTGGCCGCCTCCCTTTTTCCTCCGTAAACCGCATGTGAATTCAGGGCAATTTCGGGACTTATGCTTACTACCGAGGGAATTGTAGCCTGGATGGCTTCCGCATCAAGCAGGGTGAGTCCCCTGCTGAATTTTCCCCGTTGTTGTATTCCGTTGCCGTTTTCCTCATCTGAATTTCCCGATTCCTCAACAATCGGCGAGATCAGGATGTTATTCACCCCAACCATTTTTATCTGCTCGAGAATTTCCTGTTGTGCGCCATTACCGATAGCAAGCATGCTGATCACTGATGCAACGCCAAAAATAATTCCAAGTGCAGTCAGTACGGATTTAAGCTTATTTGCCAGGATTGATTCCATGGCAATAATTATATCATGATAATACTTCCTCATTTTTTCAATTTTGCCTGTTTGCCGGTCTTGCCATCTGCTCGCCTGATGCACCGCTTCGCATTTGCCTGATCCTTTCCTCCCGTTCCCTCAGAAGATTTTCCTCGGCGGCCCTTCTGGTAGTCTCCTCGGCCCTCTCGGTTTCCCTTTTTTCCTGGATTACGGCAATAAGTTCCTCTCCCGCCAGCCTGTACCTGTCAGGATTTTCAGGAATAGTCAGGTAAACGCGATCGTTTTCCTCGAGGCCCTGCTCTACCACAACATGATTGTCGTTTGCCCCTCCCAGAACAACAATTTGCCTTGTTCCGCCCCTTTTATAAACATAGGGGATACTGTCATTAATGTTTATAGCCTCAAGGGGGACATAAAGAACGTCATTAAATGTTTTGGTGACGATAATGTTGCTGGTTGTCATTGCCGGGCGCAATATCGGGTCGTACTCCTTGACCTTTATCAGGACCTCGAAAACCTTTGCATCGGTATTGGGCATCTGCTCCCCTACATTGGCTACACGGGTTATTACACCGGAATACTGCCTTTCGGGAAATGCATCAACTCCTATGCGAACCTCCTGGTCGGCCTGTATCTTGCTCACATCTATCTCGTTAACGTAAGTTCTCGACAGCATGGAGGAAAGATCCGGCAGAGTTGCTACTGTCAGATCCCACGGACTGATGTTTGAGCCAACGGTTCTCCGCTGTCCGTTCCACTCCCTGTGATATATCACCATTCCTGATTTCGGAGCCCGTATGGTAAATTTATCAAGCACATCAAGCATTTCCTGGTACCTGCGCCTCTGCTGGGAAAGGTTTATTGAAGCTTCATTCATATCTTCATGCGCCTGCTTTATCCTTAACTGATAATTTTGTTTTGCCTGTTCCAGGGCTCTTTCAGCCCTGTCCAGGCTGATCTCGGCCTGCCGGATGGTCGCGGGGGGCTCGAACCTGGATTGTTCAAGGGTGAGGTTTCTTTCTTCCAGATTGTACTCGAGGTTTATCAGTTCATCCCGAAGGTTGCTAAGGGTTATGGTCGTGTCGAGCTGGGTCCTGGTATATTGCGCTTCAGCCCTGTCAAGTGCATCCTCCATATCCTTGAGGGCGTTGTCCGATTCGGAACGGTCAAGCAGTGCGACATAATCGCCGGAATCAACAACCGTTCCCTCCGGTATAAGATCCTGAATCCTGATATTTCCAATACGCAGGTTCCTGCTCCTCAACTCCTGTGGACCCGTAATCTGCTCGGAGCGTTCGGCCTGAAGTTCCCCGGTAACTGTTACCAGCACTTCGAAGTTCCCTCTTGCTACGGGAACCTCAAGCATGGCTATATTTTCCTTTTCTCCCGCCAGAGCGTATATTATTATACCCAGCACCATGGCACCAATTACTCCGCTGGTAATTATTACACTTCGTTTCATTTATGTCTTAAGTTATTGTTATATTACCATCCCGTTAATTATTATAACGCCCAATTTGTGAAATAGAATATCTAATGAACATCAAAGGAAGCAAAAAAAATAGCTGTATTTTGTCAGCTTAACTTTTTTTAACCATCTTCCCGCTGTTGTGTTCCTTTAAATAGAGTACAAGAAGCTGATTTTAAATTTGATTGAAAATTCGGATAAAGGTTTAACCGGCCGGTTAATTTTTATGGCAGTGGTTATTATCAGCAAGTTATCCCGGCAGGCTGGATTGTATCTGCTCAATTATCATTCCCGCGAGACTTTCCGCTTTTTTACGGTCATGCCCTTCCGAGTAAATTCTTATTACCGGTTCAGTATTGGATTTTCGCAAATGCACCCATCCATCAGGAAAATCTATCCTGATACCGTCAATATCATTTACCGGATAATCGGAATACCTGTCCTTTACTGCTGCAAGAATTTTATCTGTGTCTGTATCTGGAGAAAGTTGTAATTTGTTTTTGGACAGGTAATAATCCGGGTATTTTGCCCTTAGCTCGCTGCATTTAACTTCATTCCCGGCAAGATGAGACAGGAACAGGGCAATGCCGACAAGGGCGTCACGGCCATAATGGAGATCCGGGTATATGATCCCGCCGTTGCCCTCCCCGCCAATAACTGCTCCGGCGATTTTCATTTCATTTATAACATTTACCTCCCCCACGGCGGAGGAATAATGGATAGCCCCGTAACTTTCTGTAATTTCTTTCAGCGCTTTGGTGGAAGACAGGTTGGAAACCGTATTGCCGGGTTTTCTTTTAAGTACATAATCGGCAACTGCCACCAGTGTATATTCTTCTCCAAACATGCTGCCATCCTCGTTAACAATGGCCAGCCTGTCGACGTCCGGATCAACGGCAAAACCCAGATCTGCCTTGTTTTCAATAACACTTTTGGAAAGCTCGCCAAGATTCTCCGGCAGGGGCTCAGGATTGTGGGCAAACCTGCCATCAGGGATGCAGTTAACCTCCACTACCTGGCTTACGCCAAGAACCTTTAACAGCTGGGGTAATATTATTCCCCCGACCGAATTCACACAATCGATAACTATTCTGAAATTTCTTCTTCTGATAGCCTCCGCATTAACAAGGGGCAGCTGCAAAACCGATTCTATATGCTTATGGTCAAACCCGGTGCCTGGTTTATATCTTCCAAGTTTGTGCACTTCAGCATATACGAAGTTTTCACTCGCTGCAATCTCAAGTAGTTCCTCTCCTGCTGCAGCTGAAAGGAACTCACCCTTATTGTTTAAAAGCTTGAGTGCATTCCATTCTGCCGGGTTATGACTGGCTGTCAGGATGATACCCCCATCGGCTTTTTCAGATATTACTGCCATTTCTACAGTGGGTGTGGAGGCCAGCCCGGCATCAGTCACATCCACCCCCATGCCTGTCAGGGTACCGCAAACAATTTGATTCACCATATGCCCCGAAACTCTTGCATCACGGCCGATGATGACATTATAGCTCTTTTTTTTCTTCTGTTTTTTAAGCCACATGGCATATGCAGAGGTAAATTTTACAATATCAAGGGGCGTTAAACCCTCTCCCGGGCGACCACCGGTGGTTCCACGGATTCCTGAAATGGACCTGATCAGAGTCATGATAAAACGGTTTAGTAATTATATAAAATGAATGACGAAGTTATAATAATTGCACCAATAATCAGTCCGTAATCATTAAAAACCGGCCGGTATAAACATTAAGAATGTGATTGTTGTCAATAGTCAATTAACTGATTCCGGTTTATGGTATTAAAAATGTTAACTTTGCAGTTTTATATTTGAACCGTTATCCCGCTGCCATTTTATAAATAAATCAAAGTATAATGCAGGAAAATAATAACAACACCGGTGGAAAGAGAATACCCTTATCACAAAGGAAATCTTCCCGGAAACAGACACCAGGAAAAAGAGCACCTGGCAGGGGAGAAGTTTCCGGGAGGCAAGGCCAAGCCGATAAGGATGATCAGCGTCCTTCCCGGTCCTTTGGCAGGAAAGATGCAGCCGGTGGAGACCGTTCCCGGGGAAAAGACTCAGCCTACGGCAGCGGCTCCAAAGGCAGGGGTGCCGCCGGTGCAGTGCGGCCTGCAGGGAAAGATGATCCGCGTCCTTCCCGGTCCTTTGGCAGGAAGGATGCAGCCGGTGGAGACCGTTCCCGGGGAAAAGATACACCCTACAGCAGTGGTTCCAGGGGCAGGGATACCGCCCGTGCAAGGCGGCCTGCAGGGAAAAGTGTGGCTCCCGGGAGGAGCGCTGGAGGGAAACACCCTGAAAAGGAGCATCCTTTTGAAAAGTTCAAACAGGAAAGGCCGGTTTCTGCCAGCCGGATACCTGCAGCTGAGAGGAGCGTAAAATTCCACAAAGATAAAGCCGCAGCCGGCAGGCCTGAAAAAAAATACGGTGGACCCAAGGAAATAAGGCTTAACCGCTATCTGGCAAATTCAGGTGTCTGCTCACGCAGGGAGGCTGATAATTACATAGCTGCCGGTCATGTGACGGTAAATGACAAAGTAGTAAAAGAACTCGGATCCAAAGTCACATATTCTGACGACGTAAGGTTTAAAGGGAAAAAACTTAATCCCGAAAAAAAGATATACCTCCTGCTGAACAAACCAAAGGATTATATCACAACTGTTGATGATCCGTATGCCAAGAGAACGGTAATGGAACTTGTAAGGAATTCCTGCAGGGAAAGGATTTACCCCGTTGGCAGGCTTGACCGGCATACAACCGGACTGCTCTTGTTCACCAATGATGGCGAACTGACTAAGATGCTGACCCATCCGTCGCATAAGGTTGTAAAGATATATCAGGTGGGGCTGGATCGTCCGGTGGAACGGGCAGACATGGAAAAAATAGCCAATGGTTTTGAGCTGGAAGACGGACACGTTAAAGTGGATGAAATAAGCTATATAGACCAGTCTGACAAATCACAGGTGGGAATTCAGCTGCACTCGGGCAGGAACAGGATCGTACGGCGTATTTTTCAGCATGTAGGCTATAAGGTGATCAGGCTTGACAGGGTTTTCTTTGCAGGCCTTACCAAAAAAAATGTACCCCGGGGGAAATGGCGGTTTCTGAACGAAAAGGAGGTAAACATGCTGAAGATGAACATTTTTAAGTGAATCACTAAGTATCTCTTCAGGGTTTAACAAAACAGTTTTCACAAATTATGCAAAGGTCCGTTTTTATTTTGGGGGTTGTTTTGAGTTACATTTCCTGCAGCATTCCACTCAGAGGGCAGTCGGTCCTCAATGGCAGGATTGAAGACAGGGATACAGGAGAACCGCTGGCTTTTGTTAATATAGTCTATAATGAGAAGGGCACAGGCACTGTCAGCACCCTTGACGGATTTTTCACAATAGAGTCGGGTGTATTGCCTGAATTCCTGAAATTGAGTTATGTCGGTTATGAATCCCTGACTGTATATCCCTCAGAGGCGGATCAACTGGAGCCGATGCTGCTGACGATGAAAAGAAACCCCTTTTTGATTGAGGAAGTAAAAGTATACCCGGGTATTAACCCTGCCCACAGGATCATCGGGGCGGCATTCCGGAACCGCAGAAATAATAACCCGGAAATGCTGTCGTCCTTTTCATATACCTCATATAATAAGCTATACTTCACGTTGTTGCCTGACAGCCTGCTTTCCCGGAGCTTTTCCCCCGGGTCACCGGATATACCAGTCAGTTTTAATTTTTCGGGCCGAACCGGTAACCACCCGAAAGCGGACAGTGACTCACTCCATACACCTGGAGATTACAGGGATATGGATATACCGGTGGAGGAGAATGGTTTCCCTCCACATGAACAGACCGGACCAGGCAGCAGTGAAAGCCAGCCACAAACAGGGGAAAGCGCCGACTCAGGTGAAACAGGAATAAGAGAACTGGTTGAAAAACAGCATATTTTTCTCATGGAGTCTGTCAGTAACAGGGATTATCTGCGCCCCGGCAGGAACAACGAAAGGGTAATAGCCTCACGGGTGAGCGGATTTCAGGATCCTTCTTTTTCCCTGCTGGCCACCCAGTTGCAATCCTTTTCCTTTTACGGCGATTTCATTTCACTGCTGGACCGCAGATATCTGAATCCGATCAGCAGGGGGAGCACATCAAAATACTCGTTTATCCTGGAAGACAGCCTTTTAACCGAACAAAATGACACTCTGTTTGTAATCTCCTTCAGACCTTATCCAAACCGTAATTTCGACGGACTGCGCGGGGTGGTATATATAAATTCCAATCACTATGCGGTACAGAATGTTATTGCCGAACCTTCGGAACCACGGGGATTTATGACCATCCGGGTGCAACAGAATTACAGTTATGTTGACAACAGACAGTGGTTCCCTGTGGAACTCAATACAGATATTATTTTGGGAGGAGAAAGTGGTTCCTCTGGTTCGGAGTCCGGTTACCGCCTTATTGGCATAGGAAAATCGTATCTTTCCGATGTCTCAATCGAACCGGATCTGAGAAGGCGTGACTTTAACCATGTGGAACTTACCATTTCACCATCTGCTCACCGGCAAAACGAAGAATTATGGAATAAATACAGGACCGAACCTCTTTCGGACAAGGACCTGAAAACCTATCATGTTCTTGACAGCATTGGCCAGGAGGATGATCTGGACCGGGCCCTGCAGACTTTTGAGGCTCTTGCCACGGGTTATCTACCATGGGGATATTTCAACATTGACCTTGCCAGTCTCATCGATTTCAATTATTTTGAGGGTTTGCGCCCTGGAGTGCGCCTTCTTTCCAATGATATTGTATCGGAAAGGTTTCGTTTTGGTGGCCATGTTGCAATGGGTACCCGGGACAGGAAACTGAAATATGGTGGTCAGGCAGGACTTATCATTTACCGGCCGGGCGATATCCATCTTAAGTTTTCCTACAGCAATGATGTCGCAGAGCCGGGATCATATGGCTTTCTTGGAAGGCATTCTGCTTTTTCCTCGGAAAATTACAGGCGGTTTTTAATAGGAAGGATGGACTATGTAAAAGAGTATAATACCTCATTGAATTTAAGGTTTATGCGCTATTTCAGAAGCAGCCTGTATTTTTCAGCATCTCAGGTACGGCCCGGAGATAATTATGTTTATGTTAAAGATGGCGAAGACCGTCATTTATTCAGGTTTTCCGAGGCCGGCGTGCAGCTTCGTTTTGCCTGCCGGGAAAAATTTATGCAGACACCCAGGGGCAACAGGATTTCAATGGGCACCGATTTCCCTGTTCTGTGGATAAACTACGGGCAGGGACTGAATTTTGCCCACGGGGAATACCAATACACGCGTCTGCAGGCAGGAGCAGAACAAAATTTTATGACCAAACGCCTCGGAAAGACTACCTTAACGGTTGAGGGCGGAATTACCAGGGGAGATGTCCCGGTTACAAAGCTGTATAACGGGAAGGGCAGCCACAGAAGCATATCAATTGAATCGGCCAACAGTTTTGGGGCCATGAGAATGAATGAGTTCGTATCAGATGAATTCATTTCGTTTTTTTTCAGGCAAAACTTTGAAAGCCTGCTGTTCAGAACCGGCAGGTTCCGCCCTGAGATTGTATTTGTTACCAATGCCGGTTTCGGAACTCTCAGTGATGCCGGCAAACACATGCATATACCCCTGAAAACGATGGAAAAAGGCTATTATGAGTCGGGCCTGCTGTTTAATAATATCTACAGGCAGTTTTTTGCCGGCTATGGACTGGGGATTTTTTACAGGTACGGCCCCTATGCTTTTGATGAACATTTGGATAACTTTTCGTTTAAATTGACGTTCAGTATAAGCCTGAGATAACACGGGGCAGATAAAAATCATCATATATGAAACATAAATCAGGCTTCGTAAATATACTTGGAAACCCGAATGTGGGGAAATCAACCATAATGAATGCACTTGTGGGTGAAAACCTTTCAATCATTACATCCAAAGCCCAGACCACGCGGCACAGAATTATGGGAATGGTGAACGGCGAAGATTTCCAGATTATCTATTCTGACACTCCCGGAATAATTAAGCCCAATTACAAGCTTCATGAATCAATGATGCGGTTTGTCAACAAAGCCCTTAGTGACGCCGATATTTTGCTTTATGTCACAGATTTCGGGGAAAAGATAGACAGGAGTCATGATTACATAAAAAAAATCGGTAAATTATCAATACCCGTAGTATTGCTGATTAATAAGATAGACCTGGCCACAAGCCAGGAGGATGTGGAGGTGCTGATCGCCAAATGGCAGGAAGCGCTTCCTTCTGCCATCATAATACCCCTGTCTGCCAAAAAGAAGTTCAATATTAATGCAGTATTTGAGAAGGTGCTGGAGCTTTTGCCCGAATTTCCGCCATACTATTCCAAGGACTCCCTTACTGACAAGTCCGAGAGGTTTTTCGCCTCCGAGATTATACGCCAGAAGGTGATGCTCAACTACCAGAAGGAGATCCCTTATTCAACCGAGATTGAAATTGAAGAATTCAGGGATGAAGATATTCTGCGCATCAGAGCCATTATTCACGTAATGCGGGATACCCAAAAAGGGATAATAATCGGCAGGCAGGGAGCGGCGCTAAAGAAAACCGGTACTGCTGCAAGACTGGAACTTGAAGCATTTTTCGGGAAGAAAGTTTTTCTCGAAATGTTCGTGAAAGTGAATAAGGACTGGAGGACAAAGGATTATCAGCTTAAAAGATTCGGATATAAATAACCAGGATTCCCTGTTGCCGCCCCGGGGAAGTTAAAAACTCCTGTTGACCGGACAGTTTACAAAGCAGGCTGTCTGCGCGGGAACTAAAGGGGAAGGCACTGTATATAAAAAAATAAAAAAATGAGTCATATTGTTGCAATAGTAGGAAGACCCAATGTTGGTAAATCTACACTATTCAATCGTCTCTGTGGTGAGAGAAAAGCCATTGTAGATGAACTTTCCGGAGTTACCAGGGACCGGCACTATGGTAAATCCGACTGGAACGGCAGGGAGTTCTCCATTATAGACACCGGAGGATATATAACAAATTCGGATGATGTTTTCGAGGAGGAGATACGCCGGCAGGTGATGCTTGCAATTGAAGAGGCTGATACAGTATTGTTCATTGTTGATGTAATGAGCGGAATTACCGACCTGGATGAAAAAATTGCCGCCCTTCTGAGGAAAAACCGCAAAAGGACCCTGGTGGTCGTAAACAAGGTTGATAATTCCCAAAGGTATTT
The DNA here is from genome assembly GCA_007135095.1 of Bacteroidales bacterium. GTDB lineage: Bacteria > Bacteroidota > Bacteroidia > Bacteroidales > PUMT01 > PXAP01. Next base: position 23,410 of record SLJO01000154.1, read on the forward strand.
TGAAACCAGTGTTTTTTATGGTCTGGGACTTGGCGATATATATCCCGTTGCAGCGATCAGCGGTTCAGGAACAGGAGAGTTGCTGGATGAGCTGGTGCGCGACCAGCCCCTCCCGGAGGAAAAGGCCCCTGTTGATGAAATACCCCGGTTTTCCATTGTTGGCCGGCCGAACGTCGGCAAGTCGTCCCTGGCAAATGCACTGCTCGGGGAAGAAAGGAATATTGTCACCCCGGTTGCCGGGACTACAAGGGATTCAATCCATACTCATTACAATAAGTTTGGCAATGAGTTTTTGCTTATAGATACTGCGGGCCTTCGGAAAAAGGGTAAAGCAATGGAAAACATAGAGTTCTACTCAATTATGAGATCTGTAAGAGCCATAGAGAATTCCGATGTCTGTTTTCTGATGATTGATGCAACCCGTGGTATCGAGGGGCAGGACGTGAATATCTTTAATCTTGTTGTTAGGAATAAAAAGGGGGTGGTGATCCTTGTAAATAAATGGGACCTGGTTGAGAAGGATACCGCTTCGGTAAAGGAGTTTACCAGCATAATTAAGGAGCGGATCTCCCCCTTCGAGGATGTCCCGGTTATCTTCATTTCCGCTCTTACCAAACAGCGCATCCATAAGGCACTCGAATCGGCAATGCAGGTTTATGCCAGGCGGAAGACGAAAATATCCACTTCAAAGCTCAACGAGGTTCTGCGCAAATCGGTTGATCAGTTTCATCCTCCCGCGGTAAAAGGCAAACATATTAAGATAAACTATGTAACCCAGCTGCCTGTAAGGACTCCCGCATTTGCATTTTTCTGCAATATGCCCCAGTATATCAAGGATCCCTATAAAAGATACCTGGAGAACAGGTTAAGGGAGAATTTTGATTTTACCGGGGTTCCCCTGCAGCTTTTTTTCAGAAAAAAATAGATACCCTGCTAAACTTTTATGCCCATGAACAGAACGTCATCCACCTGTTCATGGTCTCCTTTCCAGAGCCTGAAGTTGTTACTGACATGGTCATGTTGTTCTTTCATTGGCTTGGTGCATATGTCCGACAACAGGTTCTTCAGCCGCACCATCTTGAACTTTTTACCCAGCGGGCCTCCGAACTGGTCAGGATATCCATCAGAGAACAGGTAAATAATATCGCCCGGCTGCAGCTGATAGCCCTGGTTTTCAAAGGCCTTGTTATGGGTGGCATAGCCTCCGATTGAATTGCGGCTGCCTCTTATATACATCAGTTCATCCTTGTGGAGCATCATGATCGGACGCATTGCTGATGCAAACCGCAGGTAAAGCCTTTTTGTATCAAACTCGCAGACAGTGATATCCATGCCATCGGTAGAGTGGATTATGGAGGAGTCAACATTCTGGTTCAGGGTGCTGGTAATTTCCCTGTCGAGTGTTTCCAGAATTTCAGAGGGCGAGCCTACTTCGGGACGCATGCAGATATCCTTTATCAGTGTTGTACCTATCATTGACATAAATGCTCCCGGAACACCATGACCCGTCGAGTCGGCGCATACAATAAGGAATTTGCTGTCATTTACCTTGTCAAACCAGTAAAAGTCGCCGCTGACAATATCACGCGGCTGGTAATACACAAAAGATTCGGCAAAATTGTCTTCTATCCTGGAAACAGGGGGCAATATGCTTGCCTGTATTCTCTGGGCATAATTGATACTGTCGGTTATGTCCCTGTTTTTGTGTTCTATTTCACGTTTTTGCTCAATTACTTCCTTTGTTCTTATTACAAGTTCCTTTTCAATCCGTTCTTTTTCAAGCCTGAGGTTTCTCTCCCTGATCTTGAAGGCAAGGAGAAGCATCAAACCGGCTACCAGGGCAGCAGCCAGATAGAAATACCATTTTTTCCAGAAAGGCTTATCAACCGATATTGCCAGGGCAAGGGGTGATTCACTGATTACGCCCTCGGCACTGAATGCCCGGACCAGGAATTCGAAATTTCCATCGTCGATCCTGGAATAGTAAGCAAACCGCTGGCCGGAGATGTCTGACCAGTCCAGATCATACCCATCAAGCTTGTATTGATACATAACCTTTTCAGGGGAGGAGTAATTTAAACCAATGAATTCAATCCTGAACTTGTAGCTGCCATAAGGAAGGGACACCTTGTTAATGGTTTCTGATTCTTCATCAGATATCAGGATTGAGGTAATGTTGATAACGGGAGGAGGGTAGTGGCTTTTTTCCATTGAAGGGTCATATGAAACAAGTCCGCCGGTGGTCCCGAAAAGCAGGGTGCCATCGGATGTCTTGTGGGCAGCATTTGGATTGAAATCACCTCTTATTGCACTTTCTGTTCCATAGGTACGGACATGAAAAGTTTCGGGATCGACCCTGCTTATGCCAAGCCTGTGGCCTACCCAGATATCGCCGTTATTATCGGTAATAAGGCTGTAACAGAAGTTTGAATGGAGCCCTTCACTGGTGGTTATCTGGACAATGGAATCATTGGTAACCATCAAAATGCCATTGCCACTGGTAGTGGCTGTCCATAACCGGCCTTTGAGGTCTTGTGTTATGGCTATAAATTCAAGCTCGGCGTTGGCTATTCTTATCTCCCGGCTGTTTTTGGAATCAATGAGCCTGTTGCTCCTGGTGGCAATCCAGTTAACACCACTTCGGTCTGTAAAAATCCCTTTGATGAAATTATGGGGCAGGCCGTCATATGTGGTATACCTCTCGCTTTGACCTGTGTTCAGGTCGAACTCAAATACACCGCTGTTTGTCGCTGCCACAAGGATTCCATTATTGTAAACAAGATCGTTAATGGAATTCTCCAGGGAATTCACAGACACATGGAATGATTCTGCTTTATCTTTTTCCCTGTCAAGTCTGTAAATGCCATTGGATCCGGTTCCTATCCAGAGGTCTCCATTACTGCAGGAGGCAAGGGCCGTTATCCTGTCAAAGGGTAGTCCGCGCTGCGTCCCGTAGAACAAGGCACTAGCCTTGTCATTTTTCATGATCCTGAGCAGGCCGCTCTCCCCGCCCAGCCATAAATAATCTTCATCCGAATAAACAGCAAAAACATTTCTCCCGAATGGTTCATCAAATGATCTGTAAAAATTAAATGTTTCATCCGGCAGCATTGACAGTCCGTTAAATGTAGGGAACCAGTAGTTGCCTTCGGCATCCTGGAAAACCCCGTGAACGAAATTTGCAGCAAGTCCGTTATTCATTGAAAAGTTTTTTACCTGCGGCCTGATATCCTGCCTGAAATATCCGGTGATCTTAAAAACACCCCTTCCCCATGTACTTACCCATAGGTCATCGCGTTCATCAAGGAAGACAGACTCAACCCTTGCACTGCCAAACCCGTACCTTGAGCCTGTATTTATAACACGGTAACTGTTGTTATTTTCCTTTTGTATGTGAAAAAGTCCGTGATCACTTGTGCCCACAAAAACTCCCCTGCCGTCAAATGAGTGGAGGCTTTGTATTGCTGTCCGGGGAACATCAGGAATCATATCTTTTAATTCCGGTTCAGCTCCCCGGGACCAGGAGAACCTGTGCAGTCCTTCAAATGAACCAACCAGAAGCTCGTTTTCACCTGCCAGGGCAATGGAGGTTACATTGATTCCATCAAAACACTTTTGGAAAAGGGTCAGTTTCATATCAGCATCTGCAACCAGCAGTCCATGCTGCTGTGAAGCGATAAGAATATTCCCCCTGAGGTCTTCTGTAATACCGGCGATTGATGTTCCCATGCCTTTATTATCAAGAATTCTGATCCTGTTGTTTTCAAGCACGGAAATACTGCCGTTGTTATGTCCGAACCATATCCTGTTTTTTGAATCACGAAAACTTGTATTTACAAAAGCCGCCGGAAGGGAATCGCGGGTTGGATTTGATTCAAACTCAAAACCATTGAACCTGGCGAGGTCTGTGCTTGTGCCGATCCATATAAATCCTAAGGGATCCTGGTTTATGGTGTACACATAACTGTGAGGGATGCCCTGTTCAATGCCAAAATTACGAAACTGATACTGTTGCGATTGCAGTGAAAAAAATGCAATGATCTGGATAAAAGCAAAAATGCTTGTTTTCTTGATTATTGATCCTGGCATTGTTTATTGGGGATTTGAGAAGTTTAGTTATTCCTTGGTCTGACACCGATAGTGGGCCTGTATTGTGGTACACCGCCAATAGGTATAACGTAGAAAGGCAGGGTTTCATCATACTGGTTGCGAATATTAATAACCACGTTGTTATTCCTTATTGCCGGACTTTTCTGTTTGTGAAACTGAATGTCAAGCGAGGTATTGTGTTCCTCAGGGAATATTGCGAACCGGTCATGTTCCCAAACGTTGTCACCGGAAACAGTGAGCTCCTGTCCCTGTCTGGCAACCGACACCAGCCTTATTGTCCCGTCATTGTCCCAGTCAAAATTGGAAATTCTGACAGAAATTGTATGCTCGTCAATGTAGGGGTAAATATGTGATACCTCTCCCGGGTCATCCCACAGCCTGAAGGTATATTCGTAGGCAAATGCGTTTGCTCCCTCTATGGGAATGTTTTGGTCCGGCTCGGTGCTGAGAAAATACCGGTACAGATTCCCGTCGTTACCTTCAACACCTTCGGCTATTATCTTGAACACATTGCCTCCGAATTGTTCCTGGAACTCGCCCTCGGCAGGGTTAAAGGGGCCGAAGGTATACCACCGGTTGTTCCATTCCGGCTCGTTGCCGAAGGTTCTGGATGCCAAAAGATTGCCGCTCCGGTAGTTTCCAACCGGATCAACTTCCTGGGCATCCGGGTCTGAATGGGCACCCGTTCCCCCATAAACAGAAAAATTTGTCTTTGTATTCCAGAACACGTTGATCTCATCGTGATCACCTCCTGTACCCGGATCGAAGACCCTTATGTATATGGGCTGAGTGTGACCTTCAGGAATCAGGAAAAAAAATGCCTGACTGAAATCATCATCTCCCCAGGAGGTGCATGCATCAGGTCCGAAGGTGACAAGAAAAGGTATATTTTCAAGCGGTGCAGGCACCGCCTGTGAAAATCCGTTTAAACAAAACCAGGGGAAAGCCAGTAAAGATATTAAAAAAGACTTGTTCATTTATTAAGTTTTATAAGTGACTCCTTTGGATGCAGGTCACGTTGAATTCAAAGACCAGGGGAACTTCAGCATGTGTGTTTTGTCCGGTGCAGTTATATACGGCCAAAAGTACAAACAGTTTCCTTTTTTTTGATGAAAGCATAAAATTTATAGTTCCAGACTAGTGGCTGCTTCGCGGAATTTTTTCACCGCCGACAAAAACATATTTATACACACATGCCTTCCTTTGTCCCTGCCTGGAAGCGGGGTCGGAGAGAACTCCGAGTGTTACCCGGTAAAGGCCTGTTTCAGAATAGTAATGGTTTATTTTATTTCCTTCATACTGTGCTCCGTCACCTGTTTCCCAGTAATAGCCCCCTGGATCAAAATTCCTCAGGAAAGTTTCAGAGGCATCAAAAGTGACCATCGTGCCAACGGAAACGGTATCGGCAGAGGTGATGAACGGTTGTTCGGTTCTTGGAGTCGTAAAAAGGTAATCAGCCACCCCGGATTCGATTTCACCGGTAGCAATATTAACGAAATCAAGGGTTACATGGTATGTGCCATGTTCTTCAAAGCAGTGATCTGCCACCATCCCCCTGATCCTGGTACCATCGCCCATGTTCCATTCGAGGTGAAAATTCGTAGTGTCAAGATTTTCAGCTCTTTGTTCATAGAATTCAAAACAGAGGCCGTCGATTTGAATACTGTCACAATCGGCGAAAACCGGGAAGGTTGACCCGAAGGAATAAATGTTGTCAGACCCTTCCCTGCCGGAGGAAAAATAGCCGGACCTTAAATCAGGGCTGGCAATAAACCCGAAATCATCTGCTTCTGAATTTATGGGAGGGGGCAGCCTTACCGGCTGTTGCCAGCCATGCTCATCTGGGTTGCTGTAAAAAATATCGAGGCTGCCATTGTTATTGTTGTCAGAAGAATAATACAGGCGTCCGGTGGAGTGTATATACGGGAAAACCTCATCATTTGAAGAGTTTATCACTGCTCCGAGATTCACCGGAGATGACCAGCTTAGCCCCTGCTTTTGTGATACATACAAGTCCATGCCTCCGAATCCCCCGGGCATATCACTTGTAAAATAGAGGGTCTTTCCGTCTTCACTGATACTGGGATGGCTTAAATTGTACTTATCATTGTTATAGGGGAAGGGCCTTATATTGATCCATTCCCCGCCTGAATATTCGGCCATAAATATCCCCAGCGTTGAGGTTTCATTTCTTCCTCCCGGGATGTTCCTTGTGAAAAAAATAAGTGAACCATCGGTTGAAAAACTTACCGGACCGTCATGATAGTTGCTTCTCAGGCTTTTTGAAAAAATAGCGGGATTTTTCCACTTGCCGGGTTCCTTTTGATCAGAGTAATAAATATTAAAGAGGTTTTCTCCTTCAGCGCTCATCCTTGATATCAGGAACCCCACGCGCTGATTGGTTGTGTAAACAAGACCCTTATCATAAAACACAGGGGCAAATTCATCATATTGGTCACTTGTAAAGGGAAGCCGGCTAATTTGATAAAAGCCCGGGGTCTGTGCAGGTAACTGTAGTATGGTGACCCCAAAAAATATGATTATTATATGAAAGGGTATCTTCATCATTAAAAATATCGCGGATTAACTGCATTCACACTGTATCTGAAGTCATATATAAGCACAATTTCATGAGAACCGTTATTGAATTTGCCAAGACGGCTCAAAGAATAGTCATATGTATATCCTAACCTGAGCTGCTCGCTGATCTGCAATTTGACCAGGCCCACCAGGGCGTCCTCAATGCGGTAGGAGGCCCCGACCCATATAAGGTCTGCCAGGATGAACGAGAGGTTTGCATCGACCTGGAGGGGATTTTTTGCACTGTACTTAAGCAAAAAGCTTGGCTTGACCTTTATCCCTCCTTTACCTACCACCATTCCCCCGCTCACCAGGTAATTATAATTGCTCATATCATGATAGGAAACGGCCTTGGAGTTTCTTGTGCTATCGCTAAGGAACAAGGGGATGGATGCACCTACATAAAAACGGCTTGTATAATAATATGCCCCGAAGCCAATATTGGGCAGCATCTCGCTGGACCCCGGATCGGAAAAAACGATATCACCCGGATCGTGCAGCAACAAATTATTCCATCTGGCATTCCTGTTAACACCTCCCGCTTTCAGCCCCAGTGAGAGTCTTCCTTCTGCAACCCTTATCCGGTAAGCATAATTTACATACAAACTGGTATTGTTTCGTACATCTATCTGTTCATTGTGCAGAAAAACACCAAGGGCAATATTTTCATTCTTCATTGGCGTGTGGGCACTAAGGCTCTGTGAAACAGGGGCCCCGTCAAAGCCAACCCACTGGTTCCTGTAACCGATAGTGACATTGAAAACATCACGGCTGCCTGCATAAGCCGGATTCAGGGCAAGACCATTGAGCATGTACTGGCTGTATACAGGGAAAAGGTGCTGGGAACCTGCCTGAAGGGAAAACAATCCAAAAATTAATATTAGTGCAAATTTTCTCAAAAGTGAGTTATTATTAACGTTTTAGTACAATGAATCCCTTGTATGAATAGCGGCTGTCGACACTCAAAATATAGTAATATGTATCTTCAGGCAAAGGTTTCCCGTTGTGATTTCTTCCGTCCCAGTCATTCTGGTAATTAACGGTACTGTAAACCACATTGCCCTGGCGGTTGAAAACAGTCAGCTCATTATTTATGGAGTTTTCAAGCCCCCTTATTACAAAGCTGTCATTATATCCGTTGTTGTTGGGAGAAAAAGCATTCGGGGTGTCCAGGTCCTTAATTGTAATGGTCACAAGGCCGGATACCGGGTCGCAGACCCCGTTAAATAAGGTCCATTGCAATACATTTTCGCCAAAACCAAGACCGGTTACCAGGGTCCCCGCATCATCGGGAAAGACGATTGTGCCGTTTCCTTCGATCAGGTCCCAGCGGCCGTAGGCAGAGGTTATGGTTCCGGGAATTTCTGCCTCCAGGTAAGTATCAAATATGAACTGCAGTTTCTGATCAGCTCCGGCGTAAACCTTTTCGGGCTGCTCATAGAATGTAACCGAAAGCTCCCTGCTTGCCGGGCATTGCCAGTTGGTCTCCGTGTATTTTATCAACCGGGTACCATAATCTGTTACAGAAACTGTGGTTGATGGTTTGGTTTCATGGCTGAAAACAACCCCGGCATGATCTGATTCCCATAGTATATTACCAAAACCGGGTGATGCATTCAGGTGATATACCTTTCCGCATACCTCTGCATCAATGCCGGGATGCGGATCCGGATAGGCATAAACTCTTAAACTTGCCGTGCCGGATATGGTTTCAGGCCGGGCCCGGCAGCCATATTTGTCAGTAAGGGATACTAACTGATAAAGGTAGGTGGTGGAATCCGCGGAGGCAGGAGATACAGTTGCATTGTATAAGGGGGTGCTTATATTTTCAATTAAAAACTCACCTTTCCCATCGGTAAACTTCAGGTTCCATGGGCCGTCACCATTCAGCCTGAAAGACAGTTCCCTTTGTTCACCCATACATATGGTGTCGGTCGAGGTGCTGAGTTCTGCATGGGAAAACGGATGGAATTCAACAATAACTGTATTGCTGGTATCTTTACATGCATCTTCCGCTCCGCTGTATACTATTCTCCTGAAATAGGTTGTATCCGACAGTGCAGGGGAAAGATAATCCCTGTTGTCCCGGTCTCCGGATGCGGGCAGCCATTCGCTGCCTGTGTTAATTTGCCAGCTGTACCTGTAATTTCCATCCCCGCCTGCAGGCACGGTGCCAGTGAAAGTCTCCGGTGGCTCCATAAAGCAGATGACCTGGCTTTCTGAAATGTCATTTTCTGATATCAGCGGTAAAACAAATACAGTGTGCGTATTGCTGGTGTCAGCGCAGGGACCTGACTCCACGATCCTTCTGAAGCGGGTGTCGTCATGAAGCACTTGAGAAGTATAGCCTGGATTGCTGCCGTTTTCATCAACAGGATTCCACAGATCATCCATGCTTCTTTCCCATGTGAATGTATATGAGTCTGTTCCGCCGGCCGGCTGCACCGTGGGCTCTATCATTGCCAGGGCATTGTGGCAAATGGTTTGATTTTCTGAGAGGATGTTATTTCTGATAGATGGTATGACACTGACAAGCACAATATTTGAGCTGTCAACACATACTCCTGATGTTGCAATCCGCCTGTAGGAGGTTGTATTGAAGAGGCGGGGGGGACTGTAACCTGTCTGGTCGTCAACATTTCCGGCTTCCACCCATCCCTGTTCAGTTTCAGTGCTTTTATTCCAGGTATATTCGAAATTCCCTTCTCCCAATCCGCCGATCACAAGGGCAGGCCCTGTAAGGGGTGCAGGATGGTCACCCTCGCAGATTGTTTGCCCCTGTTCTATTATATTTCCCGATATCTTGGGCTGGACATATATGGTTAAAAAGTTGCTTACGTCAACAACGGGATCCGGATCAACATATGTAACTATTCTTTTAAAGACTGTGGTTTCATAAAGAACCTCCGGCTGATAATGCCTGCCGGTTGCTCCTGGTATCGGAATCCATTCATTGCCAGGTGTTTTCATTGACCAGCTGTAAATATACGGTGGTATTCCGCCCCTTGGCTGGGTACCCTCAATTATACCAGGTTTGGTATCGGCGCAGATTGTATTTGTTTCTGTACGTATTCCATTGAAAAGCAGTCCGTTCAGCGATATTTCAAGCTCTTCGATCAATCCCCCGGGAGACCCGTTGGTAGAACCGTTCGTGCCCCCGGGATGATTGGTGCCGCCTGCTCCCTGTCCAAGATAGGGCACAACCTCAGGAGGCAGCAAACTGCCTGAATGGATAATGCTTCCGCCACCGCCGCCGCCACCCGGCCCGGCTTGAGATGCATATTCAACATGACCCCCGTTTCCCCCGCGTACAGAAAGGCGAAGTGTGCCGTGGTAATTATCTACCGATGTAACTATTGTGCCTCCTCCGCCACCGCCTCCCGCTCCTGCACTGGCTCGCTCCAGCACTGTTCCTCCGTCAGCGGAAATTGAGAATTCATCAGATCCCTCTATATGGTTTGCAATGATTATCACCATCCCTCCGCCATTACCGCCTGCGGTAGCTTTCCTTTCTTCATACTCTGTAGAGCCACCGCCACCGCCACCCATGAAAAACCGGTTTACAAATCCTTCTGCTGTAAGCAGCCAGTTCTCAAGCCTGTAGCCGTCTTCTCCTCCCAGCACCTGTCCGTCGATCAGGAATTCCGGGCAGGTTTGAGATTCTCCCCCGCCATAGCCTCCCTGGCCATAGTTGGAGCCTCCGCCGCCGCCGGCAAATTTCCCGTTTCCGCCGCCTCCGCCGGTGGCGATCCTTCCCCTGCCGTACACAAGGGTGTTGTCAACCGGGTAAGATATTAACCAGTCATGTTCATCGAGATACCAGGTTGCCGGGCCTTCCCCCTTTAAGCCCGCCCTGCCTGTTTCAGCAGCGGAGAAGGAAAACCTTTTGTAAAAATCGGGATCTGAGGCGGCACAGTTGCCATCACTCAACACAGGCTTCCCTCCGCTGAAGCCCTTGGCGGTAAGGTCTATGTCGGCTTCAAGGGTCAGGGTATTTGTGACTATCATGGCAAGTATGCCCCCGGTCCCTGTTTCCCTGTCCCAGGGCTTTGCCGTGAGTGTGCCGGTAACACGTGCCGATTTATACCCCTTTACCCTTACCAGCTGGACCATTCCGGCGGCATCATATTCTTTAAGAAATTCCCTGGTGAAATATACCGTATTGCCCTCGACCCGGTCGATCAGAAGGAACTCATAATTGCCCGCATCATTAATATCATGCGGTTTGCCATAATTTTCAGGTTCTGTGAGTATCCCGATCCCTTTCATCTGGATCAGCAGCACAGTGTCGCCCTCCTGGAGCACCCCAGGATTACTTACAGTGACAGCCTGATTGCCCACAATGGATTCTACCCTGTAATAATCGTTAATAATACCGCCTATCTCAGTTTGTGAAAACAGGGGTTGCATGGATAATAAATATAAATGCAGCAAGAGGAAGCAAATGCGGAGAGCTCCGGGTCCTTTTGTGATAATGCCAGTATAAATCAACGTTCTCAATATTACCATTCAGTTATTACCCCCTTATGAGCCATGCCGGGGGTGTTGTATATTCTAACAGGGTTGTCCTGGGTGAAACAAGACAAATATAACATTTACCGGAACATATGGTGCAGCCATAAAAAACAATTTATTTCCCCCTTGCATAATCCTGCCTGATTCATTTAATTAATAAATTTTCCACCCGGTTAACCGGGAGTCACTTCCCGGTATTTAAAAAGTATGACGTATTATCAGCCTCCGTAATTTTCTGATTTTTTGATTGCAAAGGGCAGCCTGAACCAGAAACAACTGCCCTTTTGATACTCACTGGAAAACCCTACGCTGCCACCGGATTGCTCAACAATGTTTTTCACTATTGCAAGTCCTAATCCCATTCCTCCTGATTTTGTAGTGAAATTCGGGGTAAACATTTTTTTCTTTGCATCTTCAGGAATGCCTGTGCCGTTATCACATACTCTTACAAGCGCCATATCCTTTTCCTCTATAAGCTCGATGTCAATTTTTCCTTTTCTCTCTTTTGGTATTGACTGGACAGAGTTTTTCAGCAGGTTAATAAAAATGCGGTTCAATTGCATTTTATCAGTTACTACATTGAGCTTTTTAATGCCGTTTAAATGGACCGATATTTCAACATTTTCAGTATTTGCAAATAAGACTGCCACATTGGAGATGGCGCTGACTATATTTGCTTTCGAAGGGGTGGCCTGGGGCAACCTTGCAAAATCGGAAAAGGCAGTAGCAATGGATGAGAGGTGATCTATCTGCTCAATCAGGTTACGGGTGGTTTTTTTGAATATTTCTTCCCAGTTATCCACCTTGTCGTCCCATGACCTTTGTAAGTGCTGAATGCTTAATTTCATAGGTGTGAGGGGGTTTTTTATTTCGTGGGCGATTTGTTTGGCCATTTCCCGCCATGCACTTTCGCGTTCCGATGAGGCAAGTAACTCGGCACTGTTCTCAAGCTCGCCTACCATCCTGTTATATTCCTTTATAAGGTTCCCTATCTCATCGTCACTCTCATAGTTTATCTGTTCATTAGTCCTGCCAATTGAAAGCATACGTAATTTGTCCTTTATAAGTTGCAGTGGTTTGGTAATAGTATTGGAAACAATAACTGCCAGAACAATAGTAATAAGAATAAGGATAGCATAAATATTGGCCACAGCGACCACAAGGGTGTATATCTCTTTTTTCAGGACAGACTGCCGTGTAAAATACGGAAGGTTAAGATATGACAGCACTTCGTTATCAGAATTCGTAAGGGGCACGTATGCAGAAAGGTAGGAGAGGTTGCCGATTGATTCTTCATGAACCAGGCGCACATTCTTTTTGTGCAGCATTTCCGAATGGGCTTTAGGATTAATCTGTTCCCCGATCAGTCCCAGTTCAAAAATTTCCGGCCGGGATGAAGCATACAGATTCCCCTGCAGGTCATACAGGTTAATGTCGGTATAGAAGACATTGGATAACCGGATAAGCATTCCGGTAATATAAGGCCTCATATCGGGGGTAAGCTCACTTTCCAGTCCCAGCCTGTATTCCAGGTCGATCAGAACTGACTGTATCTTTTCACTTATATTTTCATACTGCCTGTTCTCGAACTGCCGTATATTATAATAGACTGTGCCAACCCCAATTATTAAAAGCGACAACAGAAGCACGCCGATCATAGAGAACTTGATCTTATTCTTGAAATCTATACGCCATTTCCTGAGGTTTACCGGGTATTTGCACAACAGCAATGCCAGCCCGTAAAGGAGATAAAAAAACACGAAACTATACGAAAATGAGGTTAGCAGATCGATTGTTGTGGTTGCTGGTTTGCTGAGAATCACAATATTCTCATCATCAATATAATATATAAGGTGTTCGTGTCCCCCTTCTTCCAGGTAGGTGAATTCCTCGCCCGATTCAGGTTTAATACGGAAATTGAGCGGATAGGCGTAATTGCCCGACCTGGTTATCAGTTGTTCGTTAACATATTTTGCGTACGAGTACTGATCCAGAACCTGGGTGCTTGAAAAGGTTCCCTCAATAAGCAATTCAGGATAACCGAGCTGGGCATCCATAATCTTGCTGTCGAGCGAGATGAACAGGGTCTGTTCGTAGGGGTAGTGATCCAGTTCAAAAACAACCGTTCCAAGATAGCTTATCCTTCCATTAAGATTGTCAAGAAAATAAAAACGGGAACCGGGGGATACAGGCACTCCGAACTGATCGATCATATCATGAAAGAAGGAATAGCAGTCAACCAGTTCATTTACATCTTCAAGGAGAAGATCTGTATCAAGCCCGCAGGAAGCGATTTGCAGTTCATATTTCCTGAAGTACCCGCTGAAATGATTATCCCTGAGATAATCATAAATATCATGATCATCATGGTGAGGTGAATTGATGGTGGCAAAGATAAGGTTATCGTCCCTTAGCTCCATCGTTGCTTCTTCCAGAAGGAACTCAGCAATCTGGTCACGCTCGTTGGCAAGGTTGACGGCAATCACCTGCATTATGTTTTTTTCCTTCACCCTGCTATTACCTGTGATGAAGGCAAGTGTAAACAAAGAAATAAGAAAAACCAGGAATAAATGGAATGAATATGAATACCGGTACCTGAAATACCTGACTCCTGTTATGCTGCCCGAAAGCAATATAAAAAACAGGATTGCAGACAGGCTTATGCTATTGTTAAAAGCTGTAAATACCAGTATACCTGCACCCATGGAGAGTGAAAGAATCAGGATGAAGCTTTTGAACTCCAGAAGAGTTGATGAAATAAAGACTATCCTGTCGGCGAACAGAACAAGTGATGCAAGCAGCATTGCAAGTATCAGGTAGGCAACCAGGCTGAAACGGTTGAGATAGATAAAGTTATGGACTTCCAGCTGGATATTTGAATTGAAAATAAGTCCGGAAAACATATAATGGACCGACAGCATTAAAACTACAAGCAGGATGCTGGAAACAGCAACAATGGCGGTGCGTTTGAATTTGCCGGTATTGGTGTTTCTCTGGTGTGCCCTGAAATGAACGGAAAAACAGATTGCGGCAAAAAGTATGAAAACCGAGTTTATAAGAAAGTCTCCAAGCGATGGGAAGAATGAGGATTTTGCATAATGCTGGGGCTGGAAAAGCGAATAGCTTTTAAATATTTGCGGGTAACCCGTTTCCAGCATAAGGTATCTGATCAGAACAAGAAGTACAATTATACCTGCCAGCCAGAGGTTTTTGGCGGTTATGGAGCTTAGCCTGAACAGATCAAAGCTTCTGAATAAAAAAAGTAAAAGGAGAATTATTGCCAGTGCGTGAAAAAAGCAGGCAACCAATGAGAATGTTGAATTGTAAACAGGTGGTTGCGGTTCCAGGAGTGAAAAGAGAAAACCACCATCAGGATCATTTACAATATTTTCACCCTCGGGGATGAACCCCAGTTCAACTTCAGGATTCAGGTTGAAATCAGCTTGAAAAGCATTGACCAGAAACTCATTTTCAAACACATAGTCATGCTTTATAAGGATTAACCCGAAGAGATCAAGCGAATTGTTTGGTTTAAGATGTGTTACAGCGTACCAGCCATTACCCGGATTTACAATACTACGGTCTTTGCCGGTCAGAGGTTCATATATCTGAAGCGGCAGTATATTGCTGTTCCAGAACTCAAGGTTCTGTTGATGAAATGCCAGAATAACTATTCCGTCCTCCTGGTACAAGTCAAAATATTTATCCCCGTGGTTGTCTACAAAGACTTCCAGGCCTTCACTGATAATTTTTGAATCTATTTCCTCAAGGCCCGACAAGGCCTTTTGATATTTCTTGTTCAGAACAGACTGGAAATCAGAAACATTGACTCTATTAAAATCAAGATTGTCAATATTGCTTTCTATGATTCCCGCTATCGTATATGCAGCAAACGCAAAAACCAGAAACCTGTATTTATATAACCTGTTTAGAAATTGTGCCATAATTGCTATGAATTAGTGCATTAGCCTTTTTTCTGCATTAATGTTCATTACTGGTGATGATAAGGTTCTCCCCTGATAATTGTCATAGCCCTGTAAATTTGTTCAACCAGAATCAGGCGGACCATCTGGTTTGTAAAAGTCATATCTGAAAGGGAGATTATTCTGTTTGCTCTTCTGTATACATCTTCGGGGAAACCATATGCCCCGCCTGTGATGAAAATCAGTTCTTTATATCCCCGGACCATGGTGTTCTCTATAAATTTTGCAAACTCTTCAGAACTTAATTTATCGCCTTTTTCATCAAGCAGAACGAAATATGCATTGGAATTGTCTGCTGAAATCAGTTTTTCGCTCTTGCCGGCTTTTGTTCTGCCCGCCACATGTTCCGGTTTTTTCTTCCGGTCGTCAATTATTTTTATCTCATTCGGAATATAGTGCCTCAGGCGCTTTGTATATATTCCTATCCCCTCTTTCAAATAGGCTTCTTCAGTTTTTCCGGTAAAAAGCAAAGTAAGTTTCATTTTCGTGTATAAGATAGCTATACAGTTATTTATCAGGTGCTATACTTCTGAATATGCTGTTTCAATCGAATGATCCCGCATGGTTAGCACCCGTGATTACCTGATAGAACATGCCGGGGGAATTACCCCTGTAAAATATGGTTTATTATTTGCAACCGCACCAAAGTTCTGGTTTTTATCGATTTTTAATAAAACAAGGTTACTTTAAGATTATTGTAACTAATTCTTGCGAAATTTACTTTTAATATGATTAATGGCTTGCTTTTTGATAATATATTTTAGTTTTGTCTTTGATGAATTGGCCATCGGTTATTGCGATCTTCAGCAGGATTGTCTTTGACGGGGTTTGTTTCAATTGACTTCGCCTTTGTGATTTTTTGTAAATTAATAAACTGTTTTAAAATGCAAATAAATAACTATAACCTGATGTTTATCCCTTTAGCCTTTTTCTGTTTAGCTTTGGCAGGAACTGTTTCGCGCGAAATTCCGGAAGGGATAGCCGATTCCTTTAGCAAAGGCAATTCAAGGGCCTTATCCCGGCATTTTAACGACAACATCGAACTTGTTGTACTGACCAACGAAGACGTATATAGCAAATCTCAGGCCGAAATTATTTTAAGGAATTTTTTTTCTGAAAACAAACCAGTAAAATTTGATCTGCTTCACTCGGGAGGGAAGGAGGCATCGCGTTATGCAATTGGGAACCTGAAGACAGAAAAGGGGGATTTCAGGATTTATTTCCTGCTTAAACTTAAAGATTCGGTATCACTTATTCATTTGCTCAGGATCGAAAGGGTAGATAACTCATCGCTTGAACCGGATGCTGCATGCAGCATCCGGGCAATGTCATAAAGGCGCCAGGCAGCCGGGTATACGCCAGTCATTTTGCATTTAGAAAGCTCATCGATTTATTAGTCCTCAGTTCAGGATCTTCCAGGTGCATATTCCTCAAGAGCTTTCATTAGTTTTTTCCGTGAAAAGAATATCCGGCTCTTTACGGTCCCGATATTCAGATTCATTTCTTCAGCAATTTCCTTGTATTTATAACCTGATGTATGCATTATAAAAGGAATCTTGAATTCATCCTCGAGTGATTCGACTTTTCTGTTTATTTCCTGAAGTGAAATCCTTATGTCTGGCTTGGACGCAGTTGACTCCTCGGCTTTGTTAAGGAAGTACAGATCTTTGGTGTTGTCGAATGTGGTATTTTGCTTTACTGACTTCCGGTAATTATTGATGAAAGTATTTTTCAGGATAGTAAAGGTCCAGGCTTTCAGGTTGGACTGGTCGGTAAACTGTTCACGATATGTCAGTGCCTTTAGAAAAGTCTCCTGAACAAGGTCACGTGCATCCTCATGGTTGGCAGTAAGACTATATGCAAATCTCTCAAGATTTTTTTCAAGATTTATCAGTTGGTGATTGAATTCTATTGCAGTCATGGGTGTTGGTTTTAAAATTATAATGTTTAACAAATGTACGAAGAAAATGGACAGATTGCAAATGTATTATTAATAAAAAGTCTAAATAAATGTTAAAAAGCTTGTAACAGATTGCATAACAGTATATAGAATTAATATAAATAAAAAAAAAATTATCAAAAAGTATTAAACAGTGAACAATATAAATTTTTTCGCAGACTGAAATTTTGCGTGGTTAACATCTAAACGTTATATACAAGTTACGAAAAATCAGGCAGCAATCCAAGGCAAAAGTGATTTAAACCGATATAGCCACCTGAGGCTTATTTTATGAAAGTTTCTGAATATTTATGTAAAGTAACCGGATTTTCAGGCTGCTGGTTTACAGAAATCCTGAGAATAGTTATATAATCCCTACATTATTCACAAGAACAAAAGGGTTATGAAAATCTTACATCCATCATGGTAACCTCAGAGGCATTATTGAACAAATTAAAAAGAGCGGTTGTGTACACCCCTTTTTATTTGATTGTAGTATTGCCGGTAATCCCCATATTAATTTCCCGGACAATAAATAAAACCCCCGGGAACCCTAACAGGCGGCAAATAAAATTTTGAAGAATAAAAGGCAGTTTTCTGGTCGGCCGGCAGGCTGTCAATGAAATGCCGGGACTGCTGTACAGGCTCAGGGGCAAGGCAAATAAAGGTGGACCCGGTAAAGATTAGAGATTCTGAGGTATGTTAAACTTTTCAATTATTTCCTGAAAATGCTTTACCGATTCAATCTTTACAAGGTTTTGCGGCAGGCCGCCATGTATGTTTTCAGTCTGGTTGCCCGTATAAAAGATGGTTTGTTGCGGGAATGTTGTTGCCATATTTTCAAGATATTCCTTCAGGGTTTTTTCTGATATACCTGTTGTGAAGGAAGTCAGGAAAAACTGTACTTCCTTTATCCGGGTTATCTTTTTGAGGTCGTTTAACGGAACTGCCTGGCCAAGGTAAATAACCTTGAAGCCATTTTTTTTCAGCAGGTATGAATAAAACAGCAGGCCGAGCTCATGAAGTTCATTTTCATGCAGAAACAATACAAATGTGTGCCTGTTGACCCTGGTAACCGGTTCCTGCCCGTCTATGGCCACAATAAGTTTTTGCCTCAAGAGGTTAGAAATAAAATGTTCCTGGGCCGGATTTATTGATCCGGTTTGCCATAGCAGGCCAATTTTTTCAAAAAAGGGATGCATTACCTGCACCATGGTCTCTTCAAATCCGATTTTTATAATTGAATTGGAAAGGAACTTGTCAAATTTCCATTCGTCAAGTTCAATCATAGAAATTATAAGGTTTTCAATCTGGGTTGCGGTATCGGTTGTCTCTTGTGAAATATGGATGACTTTTTCCTTAAGTTCATTCTGGGATAATCTGGCCAGATGTGATATTTTCAGCCCGTACCTGTTCAGGATGGAAACATTGAGGAGTTTTTTCAGATCCTCGTCGCTGTACAGCCTTATATTGGTGGTGGTTCTTTCCGGCATTATTATCCCGTACCGTTTTTCCCATATCCTTATGGTATGGGCTTTGATGCCTGAAAGTTCCTCTAGATCTTTTATGGAGTAGCTGGCCATTTCCTGTTATTATGTTAATAGTTTTAACACTATAGTTGTACACCTTCATTAATGGGTAATCCTGGAAACGGGGCTGAAGTGTGTACAGAAATGCAATAATAAAATAATTAAAGCTATTTATACCGGATAAAAATGTATAAACAATATAATAAACAAATAAAACAAAAAAAAGTTCTCAAAAAGTAATAAAAACACTTTCGTGCAGAGGGTAAATTCCTGCCGGAGGAGATCTTTTTCCACTTTATGCACCGCTTATTGGCTGAAGAGTGTCTGCAGGCGGGGTGGAAAAAAATTTAAAATCATTTCTTTCTCATCATCATCAGTCCGTCGCGCACAGGTATCAGGATATTCTCCACCCGGTCGTCATCCATTACCATTTTGTTAAAATCAATTATATGCCGTGTATTTACATCGTCTTTGCATTCCGGCCTGTAAACCTTTCCATCCCACAAAACATTATCTGCTATTATGAATCCTCCCTGTTTTACTTTTGGGAGCGACAGGTGATAATATTCCGGGTATTCTGACTTTTCCCCGTCGATAAAAACAAGGTCGAACGGTCCTTTTAAGGAAGGTATGATTTCCAGTGCATTGCCGGTGTGCAATACAATCTTTTGTTCCATGCCCGCCTTGTGTATATATTTCAAGGCGAAATCCTTAATTTCATCATTATTATCAATCGTGTGAAGCCGCCCATTTTCAGCAAGTCCCCGCGCCATGCAAATGGCCGAGTAACCTGTGAAAGTGCCAATTTCCAGAATTTGCAGGGGTTTTATCATGAAGCTTATCATTTCAAGAAATTTACCCTGGTAATGACCAGAGAGCATTTTCGGGTTTAGCATTCTCAGGTGGGTCTGCCTGTTGAGGTCTGCCAGTACTGCATCTTCAGCAGTACAATGACCGGTGATGTATTCTTCTTTTTTCTTCTGGTGGTCCATAATAATTTTATTGGCCTTGATTTTTTTTGCTGGTTTTTTTTCCGGGTTCTCAATTCATGATGGCAATGACCTGGCAGCGGTTGAAGAGAAAGCATTTTATTGCTGAGACGGAAATTCACAAATTAAATTGCTATTCATAACAGCAGAGAGATAAAAATAGCCTGCAGTGACTCAGAAATGGCTCCTTACTGTACCGGCCGATAACTCTTGCCGGTACTCAATGGTAAACCAGTTCGGAAAGCTGCCCTGGATCAAGAACAATATTTGCCACTTCCAGCACTTCACCTGCTGTTATTTGCCCGATCTTTTTATGTACATCTTCCATGGTGTCTACCCTGTTAAACCGCATGTAGCTTTTCCCGATTGCCAGCATCAGGTTTTCCATGTTTTCCCATCCTATTGTCAGTTGTCCGGTCAACTGCCTTTTTGCCTTTTTTATTTGCATCGCACTTAAAGGGTTGTTTCTCAGCTTTGTAAACTCCTTTTGTACCAGATGCCGGCATTTGGATAATCTTTCCCTGTCGGTTCCGAAATAGACTGAAAATACGCCGGTATTCGAAAAGGCAGAATAGTGAGATTCCACATTATAAGCGTACCCGGTCTTTTCCCGAAGGGCAAGATTTAGCCTTGCATTCATTCCGGGGCCTCCCAGGATGTTGTTAAGAAGCACCATCGGCATCCTTCGTTTGTCGTGAAGATCGAATGCCAGGTTGCCGGTTATGCAGTGTGCCTGATGTGTTTTTTTCCTGACAGACTTTGTACCCGGAAGGTACCCTGTGATAGGTTTTCTGATTCCTGAAGCCCTGTTTGCCGGAATGCATCCCAGATATCTGTGGGCAAGTTTCAGGACTTTCCTGAAATCAATGTTTCCCACTGAACTGAATACCATCTGGTCGGTACTATAATTGTTGATCATGAATTCCAGTACATCTTCACGGGTAAATCTTTTAAGGTTTCCCGGTGTGCCCAGTACATTCCTGCCGATGGAATTTCCTTTGAAAACGAGATCTTCAAAATCGTCAAAAATCTGTTCGGACGGATTATCCCTGTATGAGATTATCTCATCGATGATAATCTCCTTTTCTTTCAAAAGCTCTTTTTCCGGGAAAACCGAGTGAAAAGCCATATCACAGATCAACTCAAGAGACCTTTCAAAATCATCCCTGAGGAACGAAGAATAAATACAGGTTTCTTCTTTCCCGGTGTACGCGTTGATTTCCCCGCCAACTGTTTCAAGCCTGTTTATTATATGGTGTGCTTTTCTTTTTACGGTTCCCTTGAAGACAAGGTGTTCGATAAAATGGGCCATACCATGTTCTGATGCCTTCTCATCCCGGGATCCGGTATTGATAAACAGTCCGCAATGGGCAATCATGGAGGGGACCTGATGATGGATGATCCTGATTCCGTTCGTGAAAGTATGTGTGCTAAATTTCAATCAGCCTTTATTTTAGTGAATCCCTTGTATTCAGATATGACAAACGCAACGATTTAATTATTATTCTCCCGGCAAGGACCTTCCATTATTATAATTCCTTTGACCGGCCGGCTGTTGCCCGTATCGTTACAAAAGTATGAAGCATATCCGGCAAAAATAATGATATGTGAGATATGTTTATATAAAAACACGGTTATGGGAGAAAAATCATTTTGAAAAAGGTTTTTTTTTCATAGATTTGCATTCCTTTATCAAGGTGCCATAGCTCAGTTGGTAGAGCAACGGACTGAAAATCCGTGTGTCCCTGGTTCAATTCCAGGTGGCACCACAAAGAAGCCCCGTGCATGCTGCACGGGGCTTCTTTGTGGAACCGCCGCGTACCGAACTGTACGTACGATGGTGT
>SLJO01000081.1 GCA_007135095.1 Bacteroidales bacterium
AATTTTATAACCCAAAATTTGTTCACAGCCTGGTCCCGGGTGCCCTTTCAGGGTATGATCTCCCGGATCTGGCGGCATGTCTTGCTCCCAGGAATCTGTTAATGATTGATATTACTGATGAAAAAGGAGTTATCATGGACGAAATTTCAATAAAAAGAGAATTACAGATAGTAACCAGATCCTACCAGGATAATAATGCCACCGGTAACTTAATGATAAGATCAGGCGGCCTTCCCGAAAACAGATTTGATTTGTTGATAGAGTGGCTTGAATGAAGATTATCAAGGCAAGCAATCAGGAATCTGAAATTATTTCAGGCTTAAGTCCTGACACAAGAAAGTAGGTGTCTGGTCATAGAATGCTATTTATTTTAAATTATAAACCTTTGCACTGTGATAAATCCACGAAGTGAGGATTTATCGGCGAACATTTAAAAACAATTAATGAGACACCTCTCCGTTTGCCTACAGGTATCCCATCCTGCCCGGAAGGGCTTAGCCATCAGGCCAGTGATCTAATCAAGGGCAATAATTTATAAGTTTATTATTGCAACATCTTAGAGTTTAGCTAAAAAATTGGAACCACTGAGGAAGAAATTTAATAAAGGCTAATATTATGCGAAAAATTATTCCAATTTCAACTGTTTTATTTATTTGTTTGTTATTTACTAGTTGCGCGGGTAGAGAAGACTTAAATCAGGAACATCGGGCTGAGTATTTAGATCACCTTCTTGAAACATTCAGGTCCAATATCGATGATGAAACACCTGTAGAACACCCGATCTGGGAAAGCTGGTTACGCAGGACCGGTGAATTGCCTCCCGATTTTGATCAGCTCCCGACGAATGCTTTGCCCCCTGATCTGTTAACATTTGAAAATGGTGATCCGGTTACAGATCCTGATGAATGGCTGGCCAGAAGAGAGGAAATATTGAGTATCCTGCAGGAATACAATTTCGGCGACTGGCCGCCTCGTCCGGAGAAAATCGCAATCAAATACGAGGGGTCTGTAGCTGAAGAGACTGATGTATATATAAAACAGAATGTTCAGTTGTGGTTTGGTCCCTCCGTTACGCTGGTTGAACATGCTCAGAAGACTCAATCTTACAGCGCCGCGCTTACCCCTGAAAACAGGAGGGACCGTTCGCATCAGACCCTGGCAATCCTGAACGTGGAATTGTTTATTCCAAAGGGGGAGGGACCGTTTCCCGCAATAATAGAGCCCGGCCCTGTGAATATGGACCGTGATCTTTTAAGGCTTGAAAGTGGTTATATTGTTGCCCGGTTCAGCAGGCTGGATTCGGACTATATTGCGGCTGTTTATACTGATTATGAATGCAACCAGTTGGAATGGTGGGCCTTTGCTGCAGCAAGATGTGTGGACATGTTATATTCGAGAGATGATGTTGACAGAACCAAAATAGTCCAGGCGGGCCATTCCCGTGGAGCTAAACAGGGCCTGATCGCAGTTTTGATGGACCCGGACAGGGTAGATGCATTTATTAACAGTCACCCAGGAACAGGTGCCGGTTCTTACAACCTGTGGCGATATGCAACGGAAAAATATGGAGGTGAACATCTTGAAAACAGTACACGCCGGTTTCCCTACTGGAATAATCAGCGGATGAGGTTCTTTACGGGCAGGACGAATAAATTGCCTTTCGACGGCCATTTTCTGCAGGCCCTGGTTGCACCAATACCCACCTTGATGGGAACAGGTGAGCGTGATCATGTAGGTCAGCCCTGGGGCGATCAGCAATGTTACCTGGCGGTGAAAGAAGTATATAAGTTATTGGGCATGCAGGATAATTTAGGTTTTTATCCTGTTCCCGGAGGTCATATGGTAACACCTACTATGGTAAATGACCAACTGGATTGGCTGGATATGCAGTTTGGACGTAAACCATTTTCATGGGAAGAAGATCTGATATATACCTATTCTTTCGATGACTGGAAAGAGCTTACAGGTGAAGAATTAAATCCGGATGAATTCCCCGAAAGGGATATGGATGATATTCTTTTAATGCCAAACGGTGAAGAGATCAGTAATACGGCTGAGTGGGAATCGAAGGCCGATCATGTCAGGGAACAGATTAAATGGGTTATTGGAGATTTACCCGCGTATGATAAGATTGAAAAAATCACTCTTGAAAATGAGAGGACCTTCAGGGGGGATTTTATAAAAGCCGAAATACCCATTGATGATAAGCTTTATGCCCACATTACCTATCCTGCAGGTAGAAGTGATAAGCTGCCTGTTGCGATATATCTTCATGCTTACTTGGATGCAGGGGGTTATAACTGGTCCAGAGGCTACGGGTACAGGTCAACTCCCGGGGAGCGATTAGCTCAGGATGGTTTTTTGGCAGTAGAATTCAGTCAGTTTGGATATGCACATCGCAACCGTGATAGCGGCATTGAGTTTTACGAGGAGAACCCCACCTTGTCAGCTTTGGGAGTAATGATCCGAGATGTAAGCAAAATTATTGATGCAGTAAGCCTTCTGGACTTTGCCGACGAGGATAATATCATGGTTGTCGGTTATTCTCTTGGTGGTATGGTTGGATTATATTCAGCAGTTTTTGATGAGAGAATAAAGGCAGTTGCGTCGACCTGCGGTTTTGGTTCCATGAGAATGGATGTGCATGGAAATCAAACAGAAGGGATTAAAAGATACTCTCATCTCCGGCCTACGATCCCGCGTTTGGGATTGTTTTTGGACCATGAGAACCGGATTCCGTACGATTTCCATGAAGTTCTTGCACTAATTGCACCTCGACCCATTTTTATTCTGGCTCCCAGGCTTGACCAGGACTGGTTTTATGAGGATGTGGAGATTTGTTATCGTGAAGCTGCCAGAATTTTCGATCTTTATGGAACAAGAGAAAACCTGGTTTTAAAAAGTCCCAATGATTTTAATCGCTATACTCCGGAATATCAGCAAATGGTGAATGAATGGATGTTACAAAAAATCAGATAAGGATCACTTAAAATGAGTTGAATGAAGAGAGGATGAAGCAACCAAGTCAATTCCTTGATTGTTTTTAAAAAACATTTTCACTATGAGGTATAATCGTCGAAAATTTATTAAGAATACAGTCTCAGGTACTATTGGAATAACTTGTACTAGTATTTTGCAATCATTTGCCAGAGAACGAAATTTAAGAAATAATAAAACACTAGTCAAGAAGGCTGTAGCTATTCTTGAAGATGGCTGTTCACTGGCTATCCCCTATTGGATGATTGACAGCGGCAAGAGAGGCCCTTCGCTCGTGCTGATTGCTGCACAACATGGAAATGAGGTTCAGGGTGCCGAAGTTGCAAGACGTTTTCAAAAATTGTGTTCGGAACAACTTATAGCAGGCAAAGTATGGTTGATACCAATGGCTAATTTACCAGCGATCCGGAAAAGAAGACATTCTTTCGATCTTGGGCCTGAGGAAAATAACAGGTTAAATCCCCACAAGCTTCATAATATGCAAAGGCACTGGCCCGGTAATCCTGAAGGTAATGATACAGGCCGCATAGCATGGTCTCTATATCAATCAATTTTTCGTCATTGCAGTCATGTTGTCGATCTACATTGCTGGGAGCATGTAAAGGCTGCAGAAACCCTTGTATATTATGATCACGAACCATCCCGTATCATGGGGGATGTTACTACAACGCGGTTTATCAGCTCCAGTCCTGTGCCTGAAGTAAAAAGTAACACACTGATGTTGAGACGGTTGATGGTTGAGAAGGGCAATGGGGCCATTACAATTGAGCTGTCAGGTCAATACCAGATTCAGGAACTACAGGTTCAAACTGGTTTGTCATCTATGATCAATATAGCCAAAAGGCTCGGCATGATTCAGGGAGAGCCTGAATTATCCGGAAAGCACATAGAAAGAAGATCCGATAACAGCCATGAAGTTGTGGCTTCCTGCTCAGGTATCTTTATGCCGGGATTTTCTGAAGAAAAAGGGAGGATACTTGTTCCTGAAGATAATGTAATTAAAGGTCAGATGCTTGGTCATATTATTAATGAGATTGATCTTAAAAAGGAAATCGTTCATGCACCAGTTAATGGATATCTGTGGCAATTCGGAGTATGTCACTGGGCTTTATGTGATGCAAGCCTTCCTGCTCAACATCCGTATGTAGAAGCTGGAGGCAGGCTGGCTCTCATAATTACTGTAGAGGATGATTTTCACTAAGTTCTTGCTCTTATTGCACTCGAATAGTTTTATTTTGGCTTCCATAAAATAATTAAAACGGGATTCATTTTTGGCTTGATTCCTGATTCAAGAAAATCGGATGTTGGACCATATATACTTACCGGAATTACTGAAGATGTTGAAAATATATGTAGATTTCACTTGAAAAGAGGTTCTTCGTCATTTTTGGTGAAAATATATAAAATAACTACACTTATTAATCTGCTTCTACCAGGCCCTTCTTTTTTTCAAAACGCAATCCAATTTTCCTTAGCAAATTATAAATCTGTGCCTTCTGATAGCATACACCATACTTAAGTCTAATCAACTCCCTTAGCAACGGACCTGTCCACCTGTCTGATTTGAATCCATATTTTTCGGGCTTTTCTGTAAGAATTATGGTTTTTATTTTCTGCATATCCTTATCAGACAAAATGCTGCGCCTGCCACGCCCCTTCCTGTCTTTTAGTCCCTCGATTCCTTCATTTTCAAACCGATGCACCCAATTAGTAATCTGCTTAAAACTTATATTATGAATCTCCGATAGTTTCCTGCTGGAATGACCCAGGGCTACAAGGTAAACAATAAACAACCTGATACCGACAGTAAATGCTTCATTGGCAGTTAACATCTTTTTTATCTCTGCAGGATCCGCCCTTTGGATTTTCAATACTGACCTTCCCATATAATTTGCTTTGGGTATAAGAAAAGGGGCTCCGCAGGCAAGGCAAGTAGCAGATCGCTTTCACCTGTTGATGAATCTGGGGGAGGCTACTAAAAA
>SLJO01000286.1 GCA_007135095.1 Bacteroidales bacterium
GACACAAAAAGACATGAACAAACCAGGGGGATCCATACGAGTGAAATACCGAATATGAATTACATGCCTTAGTAAATATTTGAATATAAATTTGATAACAATAGTTTGTTCGTATGAATAATTTTTCAAGAAGAAAATTTATTAAAAGCGGAGTATCTGGTTCTCTCCTGTTGGGGCTTCCCGGCAGTTTGGTGGCAGGTTACCCCGGAACGGCCGATCATGAAAGTAAAATCAAAGTCGGCATTATCGGAACAGGAAATCGCGGAACCTGGCTTATGAGAGAGCTTCTGAAAATTGATGATGTGGAGATTACCGCGGTGTGTGATCTTTATCAGGACAGGGCAGACAGGGCAGTATCGATATGCAGGGACACCAGGAATCAGAATCCGCAAATTTATTCCGATAGTAAGAATACCTGGAAGAAATTGCTGGATAACGGGAAGCTTGATGCAGTAATTATAGCAACTTACTGGGATTCGCATGCTGAAATTGCCTTATATGCCATGGAAAATGGCATTTATCCTGGAATTGAAGTTCCGGCGGCTTTAACGGTGGATGATTGCTGGCAGCTGACAGAAACATCGGAAAAGACTAATATCCCCTGCATGATGCTTGAAAACTGGAGTTTCAGGAGAGATAACCTTGCGGCTTTAAATATGGTCAGGTTAGGCATGCTGGGAGAAATTGTGCATTCGCATTGTGCCCACTCTCATGATTGCATCGACCACTGGTTCTTCGACAGGAATACCGGGGAGGACAGGTGGGCGGCCGAATACCTGGTCAGGTACAACAGGGATCAGTATCCTACTCATAGTGTGGGCCCGGTATTAAGCTGGCTTGATATAAACTGTGGTGATGTGATTACCGAAATATATTCCACGGCTACGGCCTCAAAAGGGATAAATGCCTATATGAAAAGGCAATTCGGTGAGGGCCATCCAAATGCCAAACGGACTTTTAGTCAGGGTGATATAGTAACCTCGCTTCTTAAAACCAAACAAGGGAAAACAATTGTAATAAATTACGATATGCAATTACCCCGGCCATATTCCAATCGCTGGATGCTTCAGGGCACACTGGGGATATATGATGAAGAAAAGGGATCAATCTACCTTACTGAAAATAGTCCCCGGTACCACCAGTGGGAACTATGGCAGCCATATGAGGAAAAATACCTGCATAAATGGTGGGAAGAAGGAAGTGACGGAGGGCATGGCGGAACGGATTTTATTATGCTCAGGGAGTTTATAAATGCAGTACGTGTTAAAGGTCCTGTACCACTGGATGTATATGATTCTGCCGTGATGAGTGCCATTGTTGAGTTGTCGGGTATTTCTATTCAAAAAAACAAACCGGTACCTTTTCCGGATTTCACAAAAGGTAAATGGAAAGATCGCAAACCTTATTTTGGCCTGGATAAAATTGCTTGATAATAAGCGGCTTAACTAACTACTCAGTTATGATAAAAATTCAGGCCAGTGTATCCAAAGGGTGGCTGAACACTTATGGCGGGTTTGTTTTTGACGAAAAGTATTACCTGGATCCGTATCACCGTATGAAGCAGGATCAGCAATGCCATAATTTCATAAAGGAAAAATTTCCTGAATATCCTTTGTACAATATGGAAGACAACCTTGTCCAGGCAGAATTCGTTGTTCCTGATATGATGCTTGTAGGAGCGATCCAGCCAAATATGATCATTGCTGCTGCCCTGGGTGCTGAGTTCGTCTTTGCGCCCGACAGGGATTCAGATGTTGCAGATTCCCCGATAAGGGACATTAAAGATATCAATGAACTTCCATCAACGGAAGAAGTTTTAAAATTACCTTTAATCCGGTCGCTTGAAAAACAATATTTGAAAGCACGTGAGGAATATCCCACATGCACCATAATCCCTCCTTTTTTTTGGGACGTTTCCGGCAGGGCTACCATACATGGGATAATAACCACTTCACTGAAATTTTTAGGGCAGGATATTTTTGTAAAAATGATGACGGAGCCTGAATTGGTTAAAAACATCCATTACTGGATTACCGGGGTTTACATAAGTATTGTCAGGCACTTTTCTAGCCTTGGAAATATGCCGGTAACCTCAGTTCACGTTGGCGAGTGCTCCGGCACCATGCTGGATGAAAATTTCTACATGGAATTTGTGACTCCATATATAAACATATTAGGCAGAGAACTTGGGGAAATAAGATTACATAGTTGCGGGAATGCAGATCATGTTTTGCCTGCAATTTTCGGAATCGGGAATCTCCGGGTAATTGACACCGGTTCCAACACCTCCATTGCAAAGATAAGGCAGAGAATGGGCAAGGAATTCGAGATTAATGTTTTTCCGCCTGTTGAGATTCTAACAGGCAGTTCCAAATCTGAAAATATTCAGCAATGGCTGACAAAAACTTTAAAGGAAAATGATGGCGGCAATTTAAAGATTGAATACCACCTGGAGCGGGATTACGATTTATCAGTTTGCAGCTATATCCATGAAGAGTCAGACCGGTTAGGACTGGTTAAAAAGGGGCGTCTTTATTAAAATAAGCTTTTGCGTGTATCGGTTTTATGCATTTAAATTAAGATGATATTGTGAATATCAATGGAATAGACTTAGCCCTCATTGTTTCTTATATAGTTGTCGTAATAGCTTATGGAATATGGAGATCCAGGAATGTAACGGATAGTTCAGGATTCCTGGTTGCCGGGCGCAGTCTGGGCATATTTATCCTGGTTGCAACAGTAGTAATGACTGAATTTAACACGGCAACCATGGTGGGCTATTCCAGCTTTGGTTATATGGCAGGATTTTATTCCCAATGGATCTTAATGGGAATGTTTATCGGGTTCGCCTGTTATACTTTTATTGTAGCCAAAAGGTGGAAACGGATTAATGCAACATCCATAATTGAGTTGTTTGAAATCAGATATAACAGGAACTTCAGGATCCTTGCAACATTTATGATTGTTGCCATGCTGATATTTTTTTCTCCGGCTTATTTAAGGGCTGTCTCACTGATCTTTGCTTCAAGCCTGGGTATCCCGTTATGGGCAACAGTCCTGATCATATCATCTGCGGTACTTATTTTCAGTGTGGTTGGCGGGTTGACAGCAGTTGCGCACACCAATACATTTTCATTTGTGATTACCATGGTTGCTCTTCCCCTGATATGGTATTTTGCGCGCTCTAATGCTATGGATGCGGGAGGCCTGGAGAATGTGTTCGACGCCCGCTATTTAAATGTTAATCCCTCAGGCATGTGGGATGATCCGGTAATGCCTTTCAGTTTCACTTTTTCAACTTATATATTAATGTTATTAATTTATATGCAATCCCCCTGGTACGCCCAGCTTATGACTGCAGCCAAAAATGAAAAAGTGGCATATGCCAGCATGATGATCGGAACGGTTCTTATAGTGATCGTTTATGGCCTGGCAATGCAGACTGCTACATTTGTTAAAGCCGGATTTCCTGATTTGCCTGATCCGCAGCTGGCCCTGCCAATGGCAATTAACCATTGGTTGCCAGCTGGTATAAAGGGATTGACCCTGGCAGTGATTTTTGCAATCGGACAGACAACAATTGGGACAATCTGGAATAACATTGTTTCAATTGTTACAAATGACATTTTCAAACGCATGATCGACCCGGATGCCTCGGAGAAAAAACTTTTAAGGTTTTCACGAATATTTACCATTGGAATTGCCCTTTTTACAATAGTGGTTTCGATTACCATTGTAGACCAGGTTATCAACACTCTTTTTATTGCCAATATATTCATGGCATCCTTATTTTTCCCTGCGCTGGGAGGGTTTTTATGGTGGAGAACAGGAGAGAAGGCCATATGGATCACCACAATTATTGCAATTATATCTGGTTTTGCTACAGTCCTTCTGGTGAAACGGGGTGGTACTTTTAGCATTAACGACTGGATGTTCTTGTATTATGTAATAATCAGCCCCATAATTGTTTGCATGGGTTTAATAATTTCATGGCATGAAAAACCTACAAAACAATTCATGACAAAAAGAGTCAGGTTTTTCGATAAGGTCGGAGCTCCCTGGTTTGGAAAAAGAGAATATCTGGAATATAAGTTAACAAACCCTGGGCACACCGAACACATTTTCCAGGCCGTAAAAAATAACGGAAAGTATTTGCACAGCTGAAAATAAAGGATTTACCTCAGGAAACTATTACATTAAAATAAAAGCTATGAGAAACCACATGGTACTATTGTTATTCTTCCTGTTTTCGTGCGGACCGGAAATATCCTTTAGTCTTTCAGGAGAAACAAATGGCCGGGAACTTTTTGTTTCGGTTATAAATGGAGACGATAACAATGAGGGTACTGCCGAAAAACCATTTAAAAGTATAATGGCAGCAGTAAATGTGGCTTACCCCAGCGATATTATCACGGTATCCCAGGGCACCTACAGGGAACGGATCAGTCCGGTAAGAGGTGGTTTATCAGACGACAGGCGTATAGTTTTTCAGGCTGCTCCGGGTGAGAGGGTCGAGATCAAAGGATCAGAGGTAATAGAAGAATGGGTATGGAAACAAAATGACTGGTCCCAGGGCGGGACTTATGCTCACAATATCTTTGCAGGGAGGATTAACCAAATGGCTGTTCCTGACCGAAAAACCCCTTTTCAAGAACCTCATTCGACTTCTATCAAGGGGTTAAGTAATATTCCCGGTGGAGACAATCATTTTTACAACAATATAATCACCAGCGGCAGATTGGATATTTATGACAAGGCCGCCCAGCCTTCCAGGATGGCAGGTAATATTTTTACCGGCAGCGCTATAGCTTCTGAGCAATCGGGTAGGAGAAACGGGATTAATTCCCGTTTCGACCTCCCACACCACCGTACGTACGGTTCTCGTATACGGCGGTTCCTTAATTCACAACTCTTACCGCTTCATAATAATCCAGCA
>SLJO01000064.1 GCA_007135095.1 Bacteroidales bacterium
ATCAAAGGCGGGGGGACTGTGACAGTGTCGGAAGGGGGGGGGAGTGCCTGAAGGGAAATGGTGTCTGCAGGCTGCGGGGCTATTTCGCCCGTATCAACTGCCAAAAGGGTATCTGCAGGTGGGGTGGTTGCCTGAAGGGAAATGGTGTCTGCAGGCTGCGGGGCTATTTCGCCCGTATCAACTGCCAAAAGGGTGTCCGCAGCGGCGGAGGTTGCGGCATCTGCTGCTGAAAGGGTGTCTCTGGTGGCGCTGTCTGGAATTACCGGGTCAGGACCGCCGATCTGGATCCAGGAACGAAGGGTGTCAGCATGGAGGTAAAGGGTGTCACTGCCCGACATCTGGATAAACAATGCCTTGTCGGTCACAAACAATTGCTCCGGCTCCCTGACAAACCAGGCATAATCACCCTTGATCACAATATTTTCGGTTGTGTCAACAACCTCTATATTAATAAATGCCTCTCCTGTTCCCTTCCTGTTATCATAGTAAAGACTGTCGGCTGAAAGCACCTGGTTATTATTGGTTACCCGGGCATTTTCATTGAACTGGGCTATATCCGTCTGTGTATTGTACCAGCCATTTTCGCAGTAAATGTTGATTTCATCACCCCTGATGTATGTGGGCCCAAGAAAATACGCCACTTCGGTCACAGTATTATATTTAAGGGTATCAGATTCTATCACATAATCCGGGTTGGTTACAATGACGCTGTCCTGAAAATAGAATAATTTCTGTTTGGTGTAGTAATAACCTTTTATGCTCTCCAGCCTGTTATCACCGTTTATCACAACAGCTCCGGCAGGATAGTAGCCGAAATCATTCTGGAGATCAAAATCCAGGTATTCGGTGGTAAGCGTTGTCTCTTTGTCCGTCAGCCTGACATTTTGCCTTACCTCGGCATATCTCCTGTTGCCGTAGTAGGTTATGTAGTCGCCCGAGAGATGAACTGTGTCACCCTGGTTTATGTGGACATTGCCGAATGCATGTACAATATTGGAATTTGAATACCGGTGAGCGCTGTCGCACTCCATCAGGACATCCTCATGCCTGAGGCGCACATTGCCAATAAGGCGGATAGCATCGGAAGCCATGCCCTGGTAGGGGGCTTCCATGCTTTCTGCATTAAGTATGTTGATTTCTGCGGTCTTCCTTGTGCCGTCCTGTGGCTTAACCTTTGTGGCTGCCAAAAAAAGCAGTATGATAAGGCCTGATAACACAAATCGGTTCATGTCCGTAATTGTCAACTATCTGTTCCCCCACATCTGATCAGTAAAGCTGCAGTTTTTATATGCTTCATCAATCCTGATGTAGGTTTGGGTCCTTCTCTCCGCAACCCACTCATCAAGTATCTTCATCATTTTCTCATTCAGGGCAAGTTCTCTCAGGTAAGCGTAATCATCCCTGAGGTTTGCCCGGTGAGGCGCTGTCTGGGAACTTAGGTAAAGGAGCTTGTAAAAGGTCTTTCCCTGTGGATTGGTTGACTCCAGGGGGCCTGCTATCTCGCCAACCCTCATGTCTCTGACGGCCTGGTACTGAACGGGATTAAGCTGGTCAAGTTCAAACCTTGATCCCCCTGTCTCCGGATTTATCACTAGTCCGCCGCCCATCCTTGTTTCAGTATCATCTGAATGGATGATTGCTGCTCTTCGGAAGTCGAGGGTATCGGTGCGTATCACTGTGGCCAGGCTATCCAGAAATGATCTTGCATCTGCATTGGCTTGCTCTGAGGCTGCCGGCCGCAGGAGAATATGCCTTGCATTGACCTGATCCCCCCTCCGGTCTATCAGCTGTGCTATATGAAAACCATATTCGGTTTCAAATACCGATGATACCCTGTCTTCCTTGAGTGAAAAAACAACATTGGCAAACTCGGTTACAAGATCCGAGCGTGACATGTATCCCAACTCTCCTCCCCGGCGTGCCGATCCGGGATCTTCGGAATACAATATGGCCATTGTCGAGAAGCTCTCACCGTCAATTATTCTTTGCCTGAGTTCATTGAGCCTTTGCCTTACCCTGAAGTTCTCGGCCTCGCTGAATTCGGGGTATTTAATTATTCTCCTGATTTCAACCTCCGAAGGGATCATTGGAATGTCTTCCTCGGGAAGATTATTGAAAAACCGCCTTACCTCTGCCGGTGTGACCGTGACATTGCCAATTATTTCCTGCTGCATGTACTGGGTGATCAACTGGTCGCGGACAATGTCCCTGAAGTCTTCCCGGATCTCCAGGATACTCTTGTTATAGTACCTCTCCAGATTTTCTTCAGATCCGATTTGCTGAACGAAAAATTGGAGCCTGCGGCTAAGCTCCATCTCAACCTCTCCTTCTGTCACCACTATGGAGTCGACTATTGCCTGGTTCAGAAGCAGCTTTTGCACAAGGTGGTTTTCAAGTAATACGCACCGGGAATCAGCGGTAGGCGAATAGCCCTGTGCCTGCATTTGCAAAAGCTCGTTTTCAATCTCAGATTGCAGAATAACACTGTTGCCAACCACTGCCACGATCTGGTCCAGGATCCTTCCCTGAGCATTCACGGTGAGATGACCGGTTAATAAAATGAATATTGATGTATAAATTATAAAGCAAAACCTTTTAATCATGTTATTTCAGAGTTATTAAAAATATTGATATGAATTTTTACTTGAGCCTTCTGTCAGAACACTCTTTTCCAGTTCATTTAAAAACTTAATTTTCCGCTTGTTTAGTATAATACTTTTGATTTTCTGAGTGGCCATGGAAATTGGCATCTGGCTGCGGGGAGCCAGGTAATCTGTTATTCCAATGAAATACTGGTATTCTGAATCGGTTACCATTATGTGATCCAGGCCGGATAAACTGGCAGAAGGATTAAAAGAGCCCGCGGGAAGATTCAAAAGAATATCATGAAGGTAAACCCATTCGTCATCAAACCATATGAAACTTTCGGCATGCTGACCGGTATAGGTTTCAATCTGCATAAAGTCGCCGTTTCTAAACCAGGCGACCATTCTGTCACGGATCGGGGCGGAAAGGGGAACTTTGACATAAATTCCGCTGATTGCCGGGTTGTCAAGCATAAAGTTATTCCCATTGTTTTCAAAATATTCATTTATCTCATAAGAGGGTATTATGGTATCAAGGTTTTGTTCAATCAGGTATTGCTGGTATTTATGTATGAGCAATGATGCCCTGAAACCTGCTATCTGCCTTTCAACATTTTTTTCTTCCGCAGGGAGATTGCCCTCAGCGAGCCTCAGGAAAAGCTGGTTACGTATCCACTTGTCAATATAGCCTTGTGCCATCTTGATACTGTCGGCATAGCTTATGTGCGGTGGGAATATTGACGACAGATCTTCCCTGTAAAGGTAGGCATTATATACCCTGGCCAGCGGTTCCTGCTGTTTGCTGCTGAAATTTTTGCATGCACCTAAAGTTAGCATTATCAATAACAAGTAAATGGATTTCCTCATATTGCCAATTCAGTTTATGGTTGATAAAACTTCCCTGTTTACCTTAATATGGTATTTCTCCCTGAGCATTGTAATCCACCTGTCTTCGAGGTATTCCTGGTAATCTTTAATTATCTGTTCACCTGCTTCCTCCTGGGATTTTGGCTCAGGATCAAGAATTTCGTGTATCAGAACAACCTTGTAAGTATCATTGACGCTGAGAATATCAGATGCCCCTTCCTCCCATGGTATTATGCCAAATATATCCTTATCCCCGGCGGTGTACAATCCCCGTTCAAATGTCACCCTGTCTTCCCGGGACGAACGGTTTAAGCGGTCAACAACCCAGTTGTCGTCCCTGCTGCTGAACCGGACACTTCTCCTGGCCCTCCTGGCAGTCCTTGCTGCAAGCCGGCTGTCGGAGATTGTATAAACAGTGGCTGATATTCTTCGGTCCCACATATAATCATCAATACGGCGTTTATAAAATTCCGCAACTCCTGCACTGTCCCTTACGGGTGACCATACCTCCCGTTGGGAAATTTCATAAAGCAGCATGCCGTCGGTGTACTGGTTTATCATTAAACGGAATTCGGGGTATTTGTTTTCCAGGTTTCCCTCTTCCAGCTCCACCAGCCAGTTATCGACAAAGTCGCGGTAAAGCAGATAAAGATATTCATCTATTGACCATGGCTTGCTGCGATAGGAATTTTCGGAAATAAACTCCGCGAAATCCCTTTGGGTGACTTTTTTGCCGGTCACGCTGAATATCACCCTGTCCAGCGGCATATTTTCCGGAACAGTCCAGGTACCCTCAAACACCCTCTCATCAACAATATGGTAAAAAATATCAAAGGCACGTGGATCTTCTGAAAACCCCCATTCTTTCATGAGTCTCTCCACCAGGGCATTCCTGATAAGCGCGTAACGGCTGCCCCCTTGTTCCCGTATTCTGTCAAGCAGTTGTTTTCGTACCTGGTCAAAAGGAGGTATCTCCCTCTGGTCAATAAGCTTTATTATGTGCCACCCGTATGAAGTCCTTACAGGTTCCGATATATCTCCCGGCTTTTGGAGGGCAAATGCTGCAGTCTCAAATTCAGGAATAAACCTGCCGGCGCCAAACCAGTCCAGTATGCCGCCATGCCCTGCGTTATTGAAGTCAGTTGAATGCTCAATGGCAAGATCCTCAAAACTCTGTCCGGCGAGCAGGCTTTTGTAGATATCCCTTGCTTTTTTCTCTGCCTCCTGGATATCATAATGATTATAACCGATCATTATATGAGCGGCTTTTATCTCTCCACTTGATTTTCTTTTTTCATTTACCCGGATTATATGATATCCTGACCGGCTTCTGACAGGCATTCCAATTTCTCCCGGTTCAGCAGCGAACACCGCATTTTCAAACGGGTAAAGCATCTGGAGCGCTGTGAAGTACCCCAGGTGCCCTGAATTTAATTTTGCCGAGGGGTCGTCAGATGTAGCCCTTGCAACTATTTCGAAGGGTTCTCCGTCCAGTAAACTCTGTCTGATCTGCATGGCCTTGTCCCATGCCATAAGTGTGTCATCGGGACTGTATCCCGGTGCCAGCCGCACCAGTATGTGACTTGCGTTTACATCATAAAGCAAACGCCCGTATGCTTCCCTGGCAAGTTTTTCTTCCATATCCGGATCACCGAGGTAGGGAGCGGCAAGGTTTCTTCTGTATTGTGCAAGGGCATTCCTGACCGATGCTTCCCGGTGAATGCCTTCTTCCCTTGCATGGGCAACCTTAAGCTGGAAATCAATGAACAGTTCCAGGTACTCTTCCATCATTCCGGGGTCAGGGTAAAAATCACTTTTTCCCCAATGGTGCAAAAATTCCGCAGTGGTTATTTCCCTGTTATCCACAACAAGAAGGATATCGTCATTAATTTGCTGTGCGGAGATGTTTTGAACCAAAAGAAACGAAAATAATACAGCAAGCATATGCCACACCGGGGCACATATTCTGCTTTTTCCGATCAATGATTTATACATCAGACAATTTCCTCTGCTAATATGGCAAGTTGTGGTCATTATGTTCAAATGGGTGCTCCAAAGGCATTATAACCCGGGATATCAGTCCGGTATTCATCAAAGATTGTGCCATCAAAGGCTACCTGCTGTAATTGGGTGCCTCCCTGGTTATAGTAACATTGTGGGGATGACTTTCGTTAAGGCCGGAATTTGTTATTCTGACAAACAATGCTTTTTTAAGAGCATTAATATCCGGTGCCCCGCAATATCCCATGCCGGCCCTTAAACCGCCAATCAGCTGATATATTATTTCCGAAAGGACGCCCGTATAAGGAATTCGCGCAGATATTCCCTCAGGCACAAGTTTGCTGATGTCATCCTCAATTTCCTGAAAATACCTGTCCTTTGATCCGTGCTGCATTGCCTCAATAGAGCCCATTCCCCTGTATGCCTTGAACTTACGGCCATTGTAGATAATTGTATCTCCCGGTGATTCCTCTACACCTGCCAGCAGCGATCCGGCCATTATTGAATCGGCACCCGCGGCAATAGCCTTTACAATATCGCCGGAATATCTGATCCCGCCGTCTGCTATTACAGGGATCCCCGAATCTTTCAGGGCCTTTGCCACTTCATAAACAGCTGTTAACTGGGGAATTCCTACACCTGCGATGATCCTGGTGGTGCAGATGGATCCCGGGCCAATACCTACCTTAACACCGTCTGCTCCTGCTTCAGCAAGGGCTATTGCTGCTTCGGCCGTGCCGATATTCCCCACAACGATATCAACGGAACCGGTCCTTTTCCTGGCCTCGGCAAGCAGTTTGAAGACCCCCCTGGTATGGCCATGGGCGGTATCTATTACAATTGCGTCAACACCGGCTTCCAGAAGTGCCTCGAGCCTTCTCAGGGAATCCTTTGCGACCCCGATTCCCGCGGCTACCCTTAACCTCCCCTTTTCATCCTTGCAGGACCAGGGGTTGTCTTTTACCTTGGTAATATCTTTATATGTGAGAAGCCCGATAAGCTTATTGTTGCTGTCTATTACCGGCAACTTTTCTATTTTATATTTCTGAAGCAGGTCAGTGGCGGTTTCGATATTGGCCTTGGTGGTTGTAATAACATTTTCCCTGGTCATAACCTCGCTGATAGGCTTGTTCATGTTATCCTGGAAACGCAGGTCGCGATTGGTGACTATACCTATCAGCTTCCTGTTGTTTTCAATTACCGGGATGCCTCCTATCTTATATTCCTTCATGA
The DNA here is from genome assembly GCA_007135095.1 of Bacteroidales bacterium. Classification (GTDB taxonomy): domain Bacteria; phylum Bacteroidota; class Bacteroidia; order Bacteroidales; family PUMT01; genus PXAP01. Next base: position 6,687 of record SLJO01000064.1, read on the forward strand.
GCTTCAGTGCATCTCCTACAGTATTGGTCTTTTCTATTGTTATAGGGTCGTATATCATGCCGCTCTCCGCCCTTTTCACCGATTTTACCTGTCCGGCCTGTTCCTTTATACTCATGTTTTTATGGATGACACCTATGCCTCCCTGTCTTGCCATGGCAATGGCCATATCGGTTTCAGTTACGGTATCCATTGCTGCCGAAACGATTGGAGCGTTCAGCGAGATGTTTCTTGAGAACAATGATGAGATATCAACCTCTTTAGGCAGAACCTCGGAGTAGGCCGGGATAAGAAGAACATCGTCAAAGGTCAGTCCTTCACCTTTTATTTTATCGTAAGTAAATGACATTCTGTTAAATTTTGGTTATTTTTAAATTCCGCTAAGGTAAGAAAAATAAGTGGACTCAAACAGATATTTTGTTTTTTTGCCCTTTGCAAACTGAAACGATTTACGGATACAGAACGGGCAAACAAATTAATATAACTTGAATACATACAGCCAGATACTGAACCGATACTGGGGCTACAGCGTCTTTAAGCCCATGCAGGAAGAAATAATAAGCTCCATTGCTTCCGGAAAGGACACCCTTGCCCTGTTGCCGACCGGCGGGGGCAAATCCATTACATTCCAGGTACCCTCGATGGCTACAGAGGGTACCTGTATAGTTGTAACGCCCCTTATAGCACTTATGAGAGATCAGGTGGAAAGCCTTTTGAAAAGAGGCATCAAAGCCCAGGCAATTTTTTCAGGGATGAGCAGGAGTGAAATTGATATTTCGCTGGATAATTGTGTTTACGGAAGCTACAAATTCCTATATGTCTCGCCGGAAAGGCTGGGAACTGAAATTTTCAGGGAACGGGTAAAGAAAATGAAAATCAATTTGATAGCTGTCGATGAGGCTCATTGTATATCACAGTGGGGTTATGATTTCCGGCCATCATATCTGAAAATTGCTGAATTAAGGGAAATTCTCCCCGATGTGCCGGTTCTGGCACTCACTGCAACAGCAACAGCCGATGTTGTGGATGACATTCAGGAGAAGCTTCATTTTGCATCACCCAATGTAATAAGGACAAGTTTTGAGAGAAAAAACCTGCATTACATGGTTGATGTGACTGAAGACAAGCACAGGAGGCTGCTTGAAATATTGCAGAAAATCCCCGGCAGCGGAATCGTTTACACCAGGAACCGCCGGAAAACCTCGGAAATAGCCCGATTTCTTACAGGCAACGGCATCAGTGCCGACTATTATCATGCCGGACTGGGTTCTGAAACCCGGTCATTAAAGCAAAATGAATGGATGAAGGGGAAGACCCGGGTAATTGTTGCAACTAACGCATTTGGCATGGGCATAGATAAAGCCGATGTCAGGTTCGTTGTCCATTTCGATATCCCCGACTCGCTGGAATCTTATTTCCAGGAAGCCGGCAGGGCAGGCAGGGATAGCCGGCTGTCATTCGCCATTTTGCTTTATAACGATGCCGACAAGGTAAATGCCGGCAAGAGGGTATCACTCAGGTTTCCGGAAATTGAAATGATCAGCCAGGTTTATCAGGCACTTGGCAGTTATTTCAGTATACCCTTTGGGGGGGGGAAAGGTTCAGTACTCGATTTTAACATAAACGATTTTTCCTCAAGGTACAGCTTCAATGCAACAACAGCCTATTATTGCCTTAAAACCCTTGAGGCTGAAGGGTGCCTGGAACTGACTGACGAGGTAAACAATCCTTCAAAAATACACTTTGCAGTCGGACGCGATGAACTATACAGGTTCCAGGTGGCCAATGCCGCTTTTGATGGATTCATAAAACTGCTTCTGCGCTCATATTCAGGGGTTTTTTCAGGTTTCGCAGTCATTGATGAAGAATTCCTTGCAAAAAAAACCGGCACATCGCGCGATGTTGTTTATCAATACCTGGTGAGGCTGAATAAAATGCAAATAATCCAGTACATACCCCAGAGGAAATCTCCGCTGATAATAATGAATACCGAAAGGCTGGACAGGAACTCCTTTTACATTTCAACCGCCTCTTTAAAGTCACGTAAGGATCAGTATGTTTCAAAACTCGGTTCAGTCTATTCCTATGCATCCTCCACCACGCAGTGCCGCAGTGCATTTTTGCTCGGATACTTCGGAGAAAAAGATCCGGCCAGGTGCGGTCATTGCGATATTTGCAGGAAAAAGAATGAAATGGGCCTGAGCCGTTACGAGTTTGACCTGATTTCAGTGAATATAAAGGATATTGTCAGGCATGCCAATGTCCAGCCCGATGAGCTGGTCCAGCTGCTTGACCATCCGCCTGAAAAATCACTGAAAGTAATCCGCTGGCTGCTTGATAATGCCATGCTCACGCAGGGCCCCGGCAATATTGTCAAATGGGAAGGTTAACATCACTACTCCTGCCAAAGGCAAGGTTAAAGCCGAACCATAAATTGACATTCCTGACCCTGTGGGGAGTAAAGGTGGAAAGAATGTTATCACTGAGCACATAAAAATTGAATCCCCCTCCCCTTAATGACAGCCCCATGCCGAGATTGTCGTAGCTGTGGTTCATGGCTGTATAGGAAACCGAGTAAGAAAGCCATCTGCCAGCCGTGGCATTTGCAGAGAGTGTCACAGCCTGTTCTATATTCTGATGGTATATCTCCGAGCGGCTCAGAAGGCCTAAACTGATCCCCGGAGTAAGCCCGTATGTGGCTCCAAGGTAGATCCTGGCCGGCAGCCCCCTCAGGTATGCATTACCGGTATCATTTATCCTGAAATTTGCTTTCAGGGAGTCCAGCAGATTATCACCCGGATCAGAATCATCACCGTGACTGAAGACGGGTGAAAGATCCAGGCCTGCAAACTCAAAATCACCGTCCATTGAAAGATTATAAACATCCTGTTTCCAGTTGATAAATCCAAGGTCGGTGATGCTGGCATAAATCATCAACGGTTCACTTAGCCGGTACGTGGCTCCCAGGTCAATTGCCGCGCCGGCATTGCCGGAGTTGAAGATAAAATCACCCGCCTCATAATCATTACGGGCATTTATATCTTCGATATCACCATTCTCATTTTTAACAAGGGTGACAGGCATGGAGAAATTCATGGTGAATTTTGACCGTAATCTCATATTATATGATCCCGGATCGGTATAAAGGCTGATATCCTTGTCGGCAAATGAAAAATTGGCCTTTCCAAACAGCAGTTTAGCCCTGCCGCCTGCAGTGAGCCTGTCGTTGACAGGGAGGGAATAACCAGCCGCATACTCCCTGTAGTAGTTCAGTTCTCCTCCCAGATTGGAGAAGTCGGCCGTCCTGCCCGCAAACTGCTCATTACCCTGGAGTGCTAAAAGTATCAGCTCCCTTGGCAGGGTGGCACTGAAAGAGGCCCTTTCGGCAATGCTGAAACTGAAATATGAAGAATTAACCCTGAAGCCAAAGGATAAAATTCCAACATTCAGATCAGGCCCTATGGTATTCCTGTCCCTGAGCTTCGATATAAATTCGCCGGTATCAGCATCAGGGTGGAGGAAAGAGATCAGCGAATCATACTGCGGATGCTTGAAAACAAGATCACTGAAACTTGCGAAATTGGATTTTGCATTTATATTCAGTGAAGAGATCATTGGCAGACCAATGTAGAAATTATGACCGGGGCGGTGCGCAGGATTCAGGAAAACCGACTGAGGTACCCGGTCCATAAAATAAAGTGTCTGACTTGTCTGTGCCTGTGCGCTTGTGTAACCGATGCCCGGCATGATTAAAGAAATTACAAATACCACTATCAGGGGCATTGATATTGTTTTTCTTGTAATGTATTGCATAAGTAAAAAATTTATATTAGTTCCCTGTACTCAGCCCGGCTTTAAGCCTGATGGTGAAATCGAGTCTGTCGGTTGTCAGCAACCTGACCGGTAATTGTACGTCACTATTTTTCCCCGTGTTAAACCGTGCCGAGATAATCATATGGTCTGCCTGCTTAAGATGATCGGCCACATTTTTCGAAATTTCCACCTCTGCCTCTGTTCTGGCCTCACCACCGGCAACAACTGCACCATTGTTATCAAGGGAGGCAGCCTCCATCAGCACAAGTTCTTCAAAATTGTAAATCACCCGGTCTGTTTTTGAATCATATAGTTCCAGATCAATGGTTGCGGCAAGGGGAAAAGCATTGGTCACCTGCAGGGTCATCAGCAATATTTCAATAAAATCAATATCATCCGGGTCGATTTTCAGGCTCACTGTATCGACCAGCCTGAGATCAGTAAGCTGCATCTCAAGAGGGAGTTCAAATACAATTCCCATTAAAGCGCTGCTTTTGGAATCAATAAAATTCGGTATTCCGGTCGGGCCATCCGGGTTTATCAATGCACGGACCCTTGTTTGCATAACCCTGGGAGGCAGGGCTATAAAGTCGACAATATTGGAAGTTTCCCGGTTGATCAGGAATTCGCCCTGAACCGGATTCAATGGGTCAATGGGGGTATCTATTGAAAAAGTCCTGAACTCCCCGTCAAACAAGTCTGCCTGCCGGCTTCCATCATGCGATCCGGCATTCATGTTCAACATAAGTCCGGTTGGCACACCAGCACTGTTAGTATAAAAAATGCTGGCAGAGGGGTTGGTCAGGCGAAAATCACCTGTAATCTTGTTGAAAAGGTCAAAATCAAGATCAATGTCATCAATATCAAGGTCGAATTCATTCTGGCCAAAATAGCCGCTGGCATAACCTACAGATAAATCACTGAAATGCATATTAAAATCCATCACCTCCCTGTAAAGGTCAAATTCCACCATCTCCTTATCATCCGAGCCGACAAAAACGGTAAATTCGATCAGCAGCTGGTTATTATATTCGGAGAAATCAAAATCCACGTCAGAAAGTTTCTCTGCTCCTTCAAAAATATTTCCTCCCCTGCCGGGAGAGATGTTAAAGGTAAAGGGGCCCTGCTCACTGGTTAAATTTACAAGGCTCACACCAAGAGTGAGGCCATGGGAGTAATTATCCAGGGAATAATGAATAAACCCTTCCTCAATGGATAATTCATCCAGTACTACCTCTTCGTCAAAATGAAGATCTCTTAATGCTGAACCGCTGTCCAGTAAGGTTTTTTCTAACCTGGCCCTGCCTTTTGATGCCATCAGATCCTTTGCTGTTATATCGAATTCAATTTCATCGGAAAGATCTATTTGTGCATCAGAATTGCTGGAGGATGTGCTGAATGCCAATATCTCCAGGGTCATTGACTCTCTGACCATAATTCCTTCCAGTCCGGTGCCCTGTGTAGCAGACTGCCCGGGAGCTATATCTTCAAAAATGAATCTGCCCACTTCAGAGTGGTCAGGTTCGTTAATAAGAATGACTTCCATACTTACCTCAACGGGAAGGTTGTTGTGGGCCGCCAGTTCCAACCAGCCGGCAGTAAAATGAGCATATTCGATATCCTCAAGTACCCCGGGAGTCAGATTGCCCAGGTACTGTCGTGGAATTGCCGGGAAGTGGACCGTGCTTCCGTCCGAGCCACGGATAAATGACGCTTCCGGCTCATAGATCCGGCCGGTTATCTCTCCCAGACTAATGCTGGCATGAGTGCTGAAGTCGCCCATTTTAATCGGATCTGTCCTGAAGGTTTCAGACACAGGGTCAGGCAGTGGTATTTCAAGTATATCATTAACGGAAACCGAAAAAACAGAATCCTCCCTTATTACAAGCCTTATGGAATTATCCGGATTAAAAATAACAGTTGAGTCATCAGGCTCAAGAAGATTTCCAAGGGTAATGTTTCCATAGGCAATAGGAAGTACAAAGGAGGGATTGTATAAGACCCTGCCGGATAACCTGTCCAGATCAAAATTATCTTTAACGCAGGCAGCAACCAGCATAAAAATAACGATAAATGGCAAGAACAGGAGTTTTTTCAAGTCCGGTACAGTTGAAGAACTCATATGAAATTTATTTAATTGATTTTATGCATTTCTGAACAAAGCTTTTATAGTTAATACCATAACCTGCCTTGCGGGCAATCCCGATGATATACCGGGCATTGGAATTCAGGCTGGACAAGGCATCGCAATCCTGGTCCGAATAGCTATTATGCCCTTGGTATAAAGAACTTTGCAGGTTGCGTTATAAAAGTTCAGCCTGATTATACGACAGGATTTTTAAAATGTTATGTTTCTGATCCGGTAATTTGTGAGGAGCAAACTTTCTGGTTTTCCCTTGCTGCTTCTTTGTAATGCCGGTCAAAAGATGATAACTGTGTTGATTTTAATTAATTGAATTGTTTTGTTATTTTTGCATTCATTGATAAAAATCCGTATTTATGGAGAATAATAAGGAAGGACTGGTTTATTCAGGCCAGGTGATAGAGTTTGTAGCTGTGGCAAATGAGCTTTGTAATTTCATGGAGCAGGCAGGAGGATTTTCCAGGTTCGATTTTATTGATAAGAGCAGGAAAATCCTGCCCTTGCTTTACTATAAGGCAACATTGCTTCCTGCCACAGAGGCAGTTTTTGAGGACGGTACCGAAAAACTTGTTACAGAAGAGGACTGGCAGGCAGTACACGATGCAATTCTCAAGAAGCTCGGCAGGCACAATGACTATCCTGAGATTATTGATCCTGTCCTCAAAGATACTGAAGAATCGGTGGGAGGAAGCATTGCTGAAGACCTTGCAGATATATACCAGGATCTTAAGGATTTTATTTTGATCTACCGTATGGGAACTGTGGAAATTATGAATGATGCCCTTTGGGAATGTTCCCAGCACTTCGAACAATATTGGGGACAAAAACTACTAAACAGTCTGCGAATCCTTCATAGCCTGATCCATGGAGGCGAAAGCCTTGATGAAGAGCAGGATGAAAATCCGAACCAGGATACCTCAGCCAAAAGAGATACCGGTAAATGGATCTTTTCACAAAGACAAAAACTCTGGAATGAGGAAAAGGATTAATTCATTTGAGCAGGCTATTTCCAATGAAGAATTAAGGAATCTGCCGCTCACCTCCTTTAAGGGTGAGATCATTGTTGTTGATGATCCGAAAAGTGTGCCGGGAGTTGTTAAAATGCTCAAAGGCTTCCACATGCTGGGTTTTGACACAGAGACCAAGCCCGCATTCAAAAAAGGAATAATCAACGAGGTTGCCCTGTTGCAGCTGGCCACGCAGGACAGGGCAATTATTTTCCGCCTTAACAAGACGGGACTTCCGCGATCCCTCGCCTCTCTGCTGGAAAACCCTGATATTGTAAAGGCAGGTGCAGCAATCAGGGATGATATCAGATTACTGCAGAGGCTGGCCCGCTTCCGGCCGGCCGGGTTTGTGGAATTGCAGGACATGGTAAAAGATTACCTTATTAACGACAGCGGACTGCGAAAGCTTGCCGGCATAGTGCTGGGCATCCAGATTTCCAAATCTCAGCAGGTTTCCAACTGGGAGAGGGAGGTGCTTACAGACGCTCAGCTGGTCTATGCAGCAACCGATGCATGGGTTTGTCATCAGATATACCGGAACCTTATCGAGGCAGATGAATTGTACGGCAGGAATAGCTGAACAGCATATTGAAAATTAAGTCACGGGTGATGCATTCCTGTTTTAATAAATCCGAATATGAAAAAATACCTGATATTGTTTTTGCCTGCAGCACTGTTGGTTTTATCCGCCGGTTTTTCCGCCGGCAATACAGGAGCCCCCGATAATTTCAAGATAGGATGGGCTTCTCTGGATATTACCCCTGATCAGCCGGTACTTTTAAGCGGGCAATTTCATGCACGCGTTTCGGAGGGCATCATGGATCCCCTTACCGTAACGGCACTGGCACTGGAATCCGGTTCAGGGCCGTCGTCGGAAAAGACAATAATGATAAGCGCCGACCTGGTCGTAATTACTGATGGCACCAGGGACGGATCTGCTGATAATCTGCGTGATAATGTCAGGCGGATATTACAGGAATCCATTCCTGAGCTTCGGCCGGAACAGATTATTCTCAATGCAACACACACCCATTCGGGTCCATTATACAGTACGGGTGCTGACGCCATGGAGGCATACGGGGTTGAGCTTGATGCAATGCCGCCGGCAGAATGCCTTTCATTTCTCTCGGAGAGGATAGCAATTGTTGCCGAACGTGCATGGAACAACCGCAGGGTTGGCGGCATAAGCTACGGCCAGGGCCAGGCTGTTGTCAGCCACAACCGTTTGCAGGTTGATTTGTCGGGTAATTCCAATATGTATGGAAATGTGAACAGGCCTGAATTCAGTCATATGGAAGGGTTTGAGGACCATTCGGTCAACCTTCTTTTTACCTGGGATGGCAGCAGGAACCTTACGGGTGTGCTGATTAACCTGGCTGCTCCCTCACAGGTCAGTGAGCATGAATACAGGTTAAGTGCAGATTTCTGGCACGACACCAGGATAGAATTGCGGAAACGGCTTGGGAAGGATATTTTTATTTTTCCACAATGCAGTGCTGCCGGCGACCAGTCCCCGCACGTAATGGTTGGCGCCGGTGCTGAGGAGCGAATGCAGCGGATTAAGTTTCCCGGTGTGGAAAGCGGTCGCGGCAGCCTGGCTCGCCGGAAGCAAATTGCCATCCGCATTTCTGATGCCGTCACCTCTGTTTTCCCGTATATGAGAGACCATATTGAATGGGATCCTGTTTTTTCTCACCGGATGGAGGTCATGGAGCTTTCAAGGCGGCTGATGAGCAAGGAAGACGTTGAGGGTGCCATTAGTGAAAGTGAACAATGGAGAGAAAGGTATGAACAGCTACTGCTTGATCTGGGAAAGAACCCTGCAATAAAGGATAAACCAAGGTGGTATTATGAAATATCGAGGTCTTTCAGCAGGATGTCCTGGGGACAGAATGTAAGCAGGCGGTATGAGATGGAAAAGGTGCAGCCCCTGTTACCTGTTGAGGCTCACGTAATACGAATCGGGGATATAGTAATAGCCACCAATCCCTTTGAACTTTACCTGGATTATGGCATGCGAATAAAGGCACGCAGCCCTGCTGTCCAGACATTTATCGTGCAGCTTGCCGGCAGCGGCACATACCTTCCCACCAGCCGTTCAATTGCAGGGGGCGCATACGGGGCGGTGCCGGCAAGTACACTCATTGGTCCGGAGGGGGGGGAGGAATTTGTTGAAAAAACCCTTGAGATGATCAATAATGCATGGCAGGGAGAGAAATAAACACATGTTTTAATAATAACTAAAGCCCATGGCGATGAAGATACCGAATACCCCAAACAGGATCCTGATCACCCTCATTCTGGTTTTCGCTGCAGGCTTTCCGGCCAATAGCGGGGATCCCGGCTTTTGCAGGGATATAGCAGACAGGGATGACAGGGTGTCATCAATAATGTCACGAAATACGATACCCTATACGCTGCCCTGGGATGACATGCCTGTTGACCTTTCGTTTGTATATAAAAATGAAAAGCCGGCAGGCAGGCATGGGTTTATGGAAGTGAAAGATGACAGGTTCGTTTTTGAAGACGGCACGGAAGCAAGGTTCTGGGGCACGAATTTCAACAGTGCACAGTGCTTTCCATCTCATTCACATAGTGAAAAGGTAGCGAAGCGACTGGCCAAAACAGGTGTTAACCTTGTCCGGTTTCACCAGATGGATGCTGAGTGGTCAACACCTAATATATTCCAGTTCACAAAGGGCGAAAACAAACCCACCACGACAGAGTTTGACCCTGAGAGCATGGACAGGCTGGATTACCTGATTTATTGCCTTAAAAAAGAAGGGATTTATATCTATATGGACCTGCTGACATACAGGAGGTTTAAAACAGGCGACGGAGTTGAAAATGCCCATCTGCTGGATCCCCCCCTGCGCGAGGCCGGGAAGGCATACAGTACATACAACAGGAGAATGATTGAGCTGCAGAAAGCTTTTAACCACGATTTATGGACACATACAAATCCCTACACCCAACTGGCATACAAGGATGATCCTGCAATAGTGCTCACTGGTGTCACCAATGAGAATGATTTATTTACATACCCGAGGTATGAGGTGGTGCACGAGCCTTACAGAACCGAACTGGAGGATTTATACAGGGAGTGGGCCCGGGAAAGGCAGATAGAGTTAGGTGCTGATAAAGTGGTATTTAATCCCGGGGGGGATATTGACATGCAGAACTTTTTTATTGATATCACCACTGATTATTACAGGGAGATGATTGACCATATGCGGGAACTGGGAGTTAAGATACCCATATCAGGAACCAACTGGTCAATAAGTACAGCCCATCTGGCAGCCCAGATGGCAGGCGATTTTACCGACAGCCATGCCTACTGGTATGGCTGGTCATGGACAAAGGATGACAAATCATTTATGAATGACCCGATGACCGGCAGCAGGAATAATATGCTGCCGACACTTGCTTATTACAGGGTACAGGATAAACCCTTTTTTGTTTCTGAATGGGATAATCCATGGCCCAATGAATGGAGGGCCGAGAGTTCACTGTTGCTGGCTGCTGCAGGTGCACTGCAGGGCTGGGGGGGATTTGCCATTCATACATACAGGTATACACTGGATGAAAGTGTTGATATGATTGGAAAACCAATTACATCGGGAGCCATTGGAGGAATTTATTACAGGGG
>SLJO01000034.1 GCA_007135095.1 Bacteroidales bacterium
AAGTTTTCTGGATGTAAGGGAATTTTAACCGTCGTAATGCATTAATGAACAGCCCTTTACTTTCGTTCTTCATTATAAATAAGAACGGGGAGCCTGGTCTCCCTGGCTATTTTTTCAGATCTGCTGCCGTGAACCAGGCGGTCACTGAATCTTCGGTTTTCTCTCAGAAGCACTATCAGGTCTGCATCGATCATAAGGGCAAATCTGTGAAGTTCTGCAACCAGAGGCTCTCCTTTTGTTTCGGGCAGCACTTTTATGGAAATCATCTGATAGCCTGTTTCCTTTTTTATCATATTGACGAACCCCTCCCCCTTGACTCTTTCTTCAAAACTGTCATCTCCGGTAATGTGAACTGCAGTGATGCTGGCCGGAAACCTGGATGCAAATTCGGCAAGCAGTGTCATTTTAGACAAATCCTCTTCATGATAATCCGTTGCATAAAGTATTTCAGAAAAAGGCTTATAGGTAATCCCTTCGGGAACAATCCAGACAGGGCACCTGACTTTCCTGATTATGTCAATATTGCCAGAGTCATCAGAAAACAGGGATTGTCCCTTCGAACTGCTCAGCATTAAGGTATGCACCCTTTTATTAATACAGTAGTCGTGTATAATATCGGGTGCGTAGCCAACCTCAATACTGTATTCCAGTAATGGCAGACCGGGCTCTGAAGCATAAAGGTTGCTTATCTGGAGTTTAAAATGATGCGTGGCCTTAACTGTTTCCCGGTCGGTATCGAGCTGGCTTGCTTCAGCAGCAGCACCCAGGCTGCCGGGTATGCCCATCGTAACATTTGCCGGGGGCTGAACATAAAGATATCTGACGGTCAGGTCCATATCCCTTGCAATGTATGCCGCATAGGTTATGAACAACTGAGCCTTCGCAGGTGATAATACATGAACCAGTAATTCTTTCATAAGCAAATATTTAAATTAAATAGTTGATCTTATGGACCTTACCATATCTTGTTATTTCAATCTTACAAGCAGTTCCTTAACCTCCTGGTGCCCTTTGATAATATAACCGGCAACCGTCTGGGCCATCCCTACCTTAATGGTATAAGCATTTACAGGAAGGGACTGGAAAAGCAGCTCATCGCTCCAGCCTGCTCCTATTGCCAGAATAAAATCATAATTTACTTTATTAAGCCAATGCCGTGCGAGGTCCCCTTTATTGATTCCTGAATTGCTTATTTCCAGGGATTTGTTTCCCTGAAAAATCTGGATACCCATATTTGCGGTTATACTGATCAGATGATCTGTAAGATCCTTGGCTATATATGATGATTGTTCGATATCCGACTTGTGGTAATGCCAGCTCAATGAATAATCCTTTTCGCTTATGGTGGCCCCCGGGAGACGATCCGTATAAATTTCAAGAATTGGCAGGATATCCTCTTTCCATTCACCAGAGAGGGGCTTTAGCTGTGTCCAGCTGTTCATATCATGTTCTTTGATCCAGGAACCATGCTCGGCTGCAAGGTTTACCGGTATCCCGCCAAGCCAGTTTTCAAGGTCTTCCTTGCTGCGGCCGCTTAGTATAACCATGTCAGGGCCGGATTTTTCCCTGATTTCTTTCAACAGGCTCAACATCTCTTCTGCGGGTTTGGGCGAATCCGGCACTTCACTCAGTGGCACAAGGGTCCCGTCATAATTGAATATCAATATTTTTCTCCCGGCCCTTCTGTAATCACTTGCAAGCTTCTGAATAACTTCTCCGCTTAAAAATTTCTTCCTGAAAGAAATTTCAAAAATACTTCTGATTTCCTTCAGGGATTCAACAAAATCGGAAGCCCATTTGCGGACGTCATATCTTTTGAGCCTTGACTGCATCGCTTCATTCCTTCGAATCTGCTCACTTTTGGGAATATTCAATGCCTCGTGAATCGCATCGGCTATTTCTTCAATGTTGTTGGGATTTATAATTATACTTTCGCTTAATTCCTTTGATGCTCCAGTGAATTCGCTCAATATTAACACGCCCTGCATATCGCTGCGTGAGGCAATATATTCCTTGGCCACCAGGTTCATTCCATCACGCAGCGGGGTAAGCAGTGCAACATCACTAATCCGGAACATGGATATAAGGGCTTCATGGGGCAATGAGGTGTACTGGTAAATAACCGGTGTCCAGTTGAAAGTTCCGTATACACCGTTTATATATCCCACCCATTCATCAAGACCGCTTTTTATATCCTGGTAGGAATCAACTGCTGTGCGTGAAGGCACTACAATCATGCTCATGCAAACCTTGCCATGCCATTGTGGATATTTTTTAAGGAATAAATCAAATCCCTTTAACCGGTGCAGGATGCCCTTTGAATAATCAAGCCTGTCTACAGACAGGACAATTTTCAGGTTCTTTTTTCCCGGCAGGGCGGGGTGATTTTTCCGGGAAACCATCTTATTGAACTTATTATAATCCACCCCCATGGGGAAAGTGCCTACTTTTACAGCTCTCTCGGGCATATCAATCCGTCCCATATGATTTTCATATCCAAGGATCCGCAGCACACACCTGAGGAAATACTGTGAATAATCATGGGTATGAAACCCTATAAGATCGGCTCCGAGCATTCCGCTCAACAGGCCTTTGCGTATCTCCTCGGGCAGAAGCCGGTACTTTTCATATGCCGGGAAGGGAATATGAAGAAAAAATCCGATGGGATTTTGAACTTTTTCTCTCAGCAGATGGGGAAGCAGCATCAGGTGGTAATCGTGTATCCATATAATATCGTCGGGTTTGATTATTTCCAGAAGCTCATCCCTGAAAATCTCATTTACCCTTTTGTACTCATCCCAGAATTCACGGTCAAAGACAGCATAACTTGGAAAATAGTGAAACAAAGGCCAGACAGTTTTATTGCAGAATCCAAGATAAACCTTGTCCATCAGCTTCTCCGATAAAAATACAGGGGAAGCATTGTATTCTTTCTGAACTTTTATCCTGACAGCTTCCCTTTGTTTTTTCTTTACTGATATTCCCGGCCATCCAAGCCAGAGGTAGTCTCCGGGTTCTGATAACGGATCTTTTAATGAAGAAAGGTAATCACTTAGTCCGGAAACAAGTCCGCCAGCACTTTTCTCAATCAAAAAATCACCATTCCTGAGCTTTAACGTGACAGGCAGCCTGTTAGATACTATAAGCAATCTCATGATCCAAATCTCCCTTAATTTATCCAGCTCCTGGTAATATGATTTGCCTGCTGAATTATCGGCCTTCTCAATAAATCAGGTTTTAACAAATTTAACCATAATACTTCTCAAAAAAAAATGAAATCAATGGCTAACAGGTATCAATAAGATTGTTAACCTGGTAATAAACAGGCAATAAAAGGCCCCGGCAATCGGGAAATATAATAAACATATTATATCCGCAGATGTTTGAAAACCCGCTGATTGCCCGGTTATGATGAGGCCCTGGACGGGCAGCCGTTCATGCAGGAATGCTTTACGGAAATCAACCCTGAAAGTAATAAGACAGTAACCACGGATGCCCGGGACAACAACCACGAACGCCCCGGGAAACCAGCCATAAATTGCTGCACTGATCAGCCATGCTTAAGCATATTTTGGATATCCCTGATCTTGCCGAAAAAAGCAACTATGTCACCTTTCTTAAGAACTGTTTCCGACGAGGCTACACCCTGAGGGACGGTAACTTTCCTGGTGACACCAATGGCATTGGTTTCTTCCTCAACCCTCATTACCGTAAGAAGCAGTATACTGTAATTTCTCCGGAATTTTATCTCTCCGAGTTTCTTTCCGACATAACGCTCAGGCACCACCACCTCGATGATACTGTACTCCCTTGACAGCTCAAAGGAATCAACTATGCCCGGCAAATCCAGCTTGTTTGCCCACCTCTCGGCTGTTTCCTCCTCGGGGTGGACTATTTCTCCTATCATCATGGCATCAAGAACCGTCTCGTGCAGGGGATTGACCGCCCTGCTTATCAGCCGCTTGACATTCATTTTCTTCATCAGTGCAGTGGTCATCAGATTGGCGCCCTCATCTTCCCCGATACAGACCACAACAACATCGGTTTCTTTAAGCGGAAGGTTCGTAATTGACTGCTGATCAGAACAATCAAGGCACAGTGTATGGGTGAGTTTGCCTTTCATCGTTTCAACCTTGTTCATCTCCTGGTCTACGCCTATAACCTCATGGCCCATGGCGACCAGCCTGGTGGCTAGTGACGATCCGAAGTTCCCCAGTCCGATTATAATAAACTTCATTTCAGAATATATTTAGTTAATTAAGATATTTTCTTCAGGATAACGGTAATTCAGATGCTTTACTTTCCGTAACAGTGCCAGTATGATAACAAGCATGCCTATCCTTCCGGTAAACATATTAAAAGTAATGATCAGTTTGCTTATACCGTCAAGATCGCCGGTAATACCCATGCTCAAACCCGTGGTGCTGTAAGCTGAAAAGCATTCAAATGCCACCGGCAGCAATCCCTTGTCCCCCTCGATTAATGTAACAAAGAAAGTTGAAACACCTATCATCAGAAATGACAGCAATATAACTGCAAATGCCCTTCTTACCGATGAATTCGATATTTCCCGGCCAAAAACCTCGATCCTGTCTTTTCCACGTGAAATGCTCACGATGTTCATCACCGCTACGGCAAATGTTGTAACTTTTATCCCTGCACCGGTGGAGCCCGGACCTGCACCTATCCACATCAGAAGCATGACGATCATAAGGGTGGGAAGCATTAGCGCTGATGTGTCGACGGTATTGAAACCTGCAGATCTAGGAGTGGCGGCTCCAAAAAATGCTGTAATAACCTTACCCGCTCCTTCATGGGGGGCAAGGGTGTTTTCCGATTCGAGGATAAAGAAGAAAAATGTACCACCGGCCAGCAACACCAGTGTAGTTATCATCACTATCCTGGTATTGATGCTGATCACCCATGGCA
>SLJO01000054.1 GCA_007135095.1 Bacteroidales bacterium
AGGAAGACGGGGGG
Organism: Bacteroidales bacterium; assembly: GCA_007135095.1. Classification (GTDB taxonomy): domain Bacteria; phylum Bacteroidota; class Bacteroidia; order Bacteroidales; family PUMT01; genus PXAP01. The sequence continues at coordinate 15 of SLJO01000054.1, forward strand.
AACTGAATATTAAATTTGCAGACTGCATAAAGAAAAGGAGGAGTGGAGGCAACAAAAAAACCCGCAGCCTGCGGGTTCTATAAGTAGAGCATTACCATTCCCTGCGCCGGAAGGGCAGCAATCAGAAACCAGCAGCTTCCGGGTTCTGTGGGGCAACATTGTTCCCTGTGCCGGGAAGCGCTCATGGCCTTCAGCCTCCGGGTTCTTTGGAGAGAAATGCTCGTGGCAGGGGGCGGCTATCAGAACCCCATCATTTTCCGGATTTTATATATGGCCAGTTGCTCGTAAGCTTTTTCAATATCCCTATCAATTTCAGCTGTAGCCACAGGCCGGTGACCCCTTATTGAATTACGGCGGGCAACTCCGGGATTCCGGCGCATCCTGCTGAGTTGGTCTATCTTCCTCTCTTCCATGCTAATTAGCTGATCAAGTCCTTCCATGTTCTCTGGATATTTAATTCTTTTCCTATAGGACGATCCTCTTTTTGTTTTGTTACACGATCGGGTAAAAAAATTACACCCTTTTTAACAGGAAATCACATTGCAACTATTGATATTTGTCACATAATATGACCGTACAGCGGGAAGAATGGATAATGTTTATGCTTAAAGCCGCAGAGAATGACCATATTCCTGACCCAATTCAATAACTCACTTAGGGCGTGAGGAACCCGGGATTAAAATCAATGAAACTCCCTGAGGGTTTCGTGAATTCCCTTGTGAATTTCAAACCAGAATTGCAATCCTGCTTCAAACTTATCATTTTCAAATGCCTTGATCCATTTATTCAACTCCTCATCAGCCACACCATCTTCATCCGCCTTTTTCTTCAGGAAATAATACACGAAGTCCACATTCCGCTCCGATTCCCAGAAAATTGAGGCGTTGCGGCTATTTATCCGGGTTGCTGTCAGTTTAAGCTTTTGCAGATAATCATCCCGCTTCCCGTAAAGTTTCTCCATCACAACCGGCAGGATGTCTTCAGCCCAGGCACGATGGAAACGGCAAAAACCAAGGTTGTCCAACATTAGTTCCATGATCATGCGTTTCGCATTCTGCCTTCCCAGTTCGCGTGGCGGGATAAAATCCTTGCCGTATACCATATAATATTTCCCCATGATGGCCCCGGGTGAAAGTACGCCGGGTGTCCAGTACTGGTTTGGCACCATCCACCCTCCCCGGGCAAAGCCGACATGCACGAAGCGGTCGATGACCCCAACCCCTTTTTCGCGCGACAGGTGTCGGGCCAGCTTGCGGGCACCAAACGAAAGGTCTATTTTGCCATCGACCCTGACCATTTCGTCAAGCAGGGCTGCTCCGATTCTGGCATTATGCATGGAGTCTTTTACCACATCAAAATTCTCCGGTGAAAATTTCGGTTTCTGCTCCACTCCCAGTTCCTGTGGCTTGATCAGGTCATCTGCCATGCAATCCATCAACCACGCCAGCACCCCGCCTACCGATATCGCGTCGAAACCGTAAGCATCTGCCTTGCCGTTCAGCAGTTCGGCGGCACGCTGGTCGAACACCCCGCACAACGGACCCATTGTCTGATAGGGTTCATAGTCTTTCTTAAAGTGGTTGTGCATTTTCTTGCAAACGGCCACGCAGGGCTCTCCACAGTTTTTTTGCTGCTTAGTTTCGATGGTTTCCTCATTAAACTGCCTGAGGTAATGATCAACAACAAACCGCTTATGCAGGTCCATGCGCTCCTCACCGCTCATATACAGCGTCCGGTAATTGAAAGCGATGATCCTTTCATTCATCGTAGCAAAGTTGACCCCGAAGGTTCCTCCCGTGTTGAATTCCGGATCATACCTGTATTTGGTGGTGACCTCAAAATCTTTGGCCGCCATCTTTTTTTCATACCTGTCCTGAAACCACTGGTCGGCCACCATGCGATCCCTGAAATCCTCATCTACCCAGGTACCCCCGTAAATGATGCCTATAATGCCATGTTGCTGCAATAGTTTGGTGCCGAAGCCTCCCCGTCCGGCCCAGCAATCGACGGCGGTCAGCTCCCCTTTTCTTACGGGCGCTGATGCAATTGCTCCATTGTCGGTGTACATTGCGGCCGGACCCACAGCAAGTACCCTGGGTTCTTTTTCGTAGTGTGAGGAAAAACGATCCAGGGCATATTGCATGACCCCGTAAACCCCTCCCCTTCCCGTCTGCCAAAGATTCTCGGGATGCACCGGATGCAGTTCCACCTCAACTTCTTCCCCGTGGTTCCTGTTGAGATAGAGAATAGATGGCGTATTGGCCTTCCCTATTATGGAGAACATGTTAATCCCCAGGTTGTCGAACACCAGGGCTGCGCCACCCATGGAAGAAATGAAGAACCCATGCCATGAGGGTGAAATGCCCGTGAACATCAGCCTGTTTGATCCCGGGAAAACCGAACCGGCCAAAAGTCCGGCGCCAACATTCAGGCTGTTGTGTTTAAAGGCCAGGTGAATGCCCAGGTCGACAGGACCATAGAACGCTCCCACAGGATACTTTTTTATTCGATAAAAACCATTGGATGCATCAATCATCAGTACCCGCAGGTATTCCGTTCTTTTTTCCGCCATGATTTTATTTTTATTCAAGTTTCGTCAAATAATTCGTTATTTCGGACATCTTCCTCCTTCCTGACATATGAAACAACAAAAGTGGAAAGTTATAAATCTCCCGCCTCATTTGCTCATATCGACAGATAAATATGCAGATTAGGTTTATTTATAATACTACACATGAACCAGGGGATACTTTTTCGTTCGCCCTTCAACGATTTTATCATACTCAATGTTGTTAGGTTCCCTGACTACCCTTTAATCCTCCCAAATGATACTTGCCTTTTACCTGCCATTCCATGGCATTGTGTTTCCATATATTGGCCATATAAATTCATTCAATTAAATCGGTGCTCGATTTTAAGATTTTGTTGAAGAATCTTGTAGCCGGGAGCTATCTGTACCATAATTTTTATTTTTGGTACAAACTAGAATGATATGGGACAAAATGCAATTAATGTTACAGCGGGCACACCAGGAACCGGGACGGGGCAATGCGCCGGGAAGATAGGGAAATGGTTATCCCGGTCTGGAACACATGCTCACTTACATCAGGCAGTGAATAGATCCAGTACATTATAAGAAATGAATCCTTCGCAAATTTGATAATTGGTAATAAATAGTTATCTTTGACGTTAGTAATGTGATATGATAGCATGATAATTTCATTTGGTTCAAAAGATTCTGAGAAGATTTGGCTGGGAGAGCGAGTCAGAAAGATTCCAATCGAAATTCAACAAATCGGTCGACGGAAATTAAGGATGATAAATAATTCTCAAGATTTAAAAGATAAAAGAATTCCCCCTTCAAATCGTCCTGAGAAATTAAAAGGAAAAAACAAGGACTTTTACAGTATCAGGATTAACGGTCAATGGAGAATTATATTTAGATGGGATAATAATAATGCTCATGACGTGCAAATTATAGATTATCATTAAAAAGGAGAGAATAACTATGGAGAGATTATCAAATATCCACCCTGGCGAAATATTATTAGAAGAATTTCTCAAGCCTCTTGATATAACTGCATATAGACTATCAAAAGCTACAGAGATACCCCAAACACGTATATCCCAGATAATAAAAGGGAAAAGAAGAATTACAGCGGATACTGCATTGAGGCTAAGTTCATATTTTGGAAATTCGGCTAAATTTTGGCTTGGGTTACAGGATGATTTTGACATTGAAGAGGAAAGGAAAGCAAAAAAAGAAATATTAATAAAAATAAGAAGAAACGCACCACAACATGCGGTATAATTAAATGCCGCTTAAGTTGTTATATGATATTGCTGTCAGTTTTATTGTTAAACTGATATAAGGGTTCTTTTCAAAGAAATATAAATTTTACCAGCGTGGAGCAAATAGCAATTATCGTAGCCGGGGGATCAGGCAAAAGAATGAATACCGAAATTCCAAAACAATTTCTTTTGCTTAACGGCGATCCTGTTCTTATGAGAACAGCCAGGGCATTCCACCAATATAACCCTTCGATGAAATTCATCATTGTCCTGCCCCCGGACCAGATAAAATACTGGCAGACCTTATGCAAAAAGCACAGGTTCAATATTCACCATCATATAGTGGGAGGGGGTAAAACCAGGCATCACTCGGTTAAAAATGCAATCCGGGAAATCTTGCCCGGCTGCCTGGTTGCCATACATGACGGTGTCAGGCCGTTGATAAGCAAAGCCCTCATCCAAACATGCTTTGATACCGCCGGAATTCTTGGCAATGCTGTTCCGGCCATTGAACTTTCAGAATCGATACGCGAGGTGCGGAATGAAACAAACACCGGCATCGACCGTTCCGGATACAGACTTGTACAAACGCCCCAGGTCTTTCAGTCCGATCTGCTGATCGATGCATTCAGGCAGCCATATACAGATGTTTTTACCGATGAAGCCAGCCTTGTCGAAGCGGCAGGGCACAAGATCCATCTTGTAAAAGGGCAGCCGGACAACTTAAAAATTACCACCACCCTTGATATGTGCATTGCCAGCGCTATTCTTGAAAACTGCTCTGAATTGTAAAATAATTACACGGGTGCGGCTTTTTTTACACGCATGTTTCTTACATTGCATCTTGGAGGAATTTCAAAATAATGGTAACTTTGCAGGAGATTTATTCCTGTACCGGGTAATAATTTCATGAGATTGCCGGTTACCGGGAAATTATCATTAACACTGAAGACTGCCGTGAGGAATATATTAAAACATATTACACTTTTACTGGTCTCGGGCTTATTTATGATCTCCGCAACGGGGGTCTATTTTACCATTCATCATTGTACATCTGAAAATTTTACCCTTTTATTCCTCTTCTCCCCCGTCGACGGGTACTGCGATCATCAACAAACCGGTCACCAAGCAAACAGTTCCTCCAGGGATTCCTGTGACACCGGATGTGAGCAGGATGCAAACAGTCGCGGTTGCTGCCCGGTGCCTTTAGATCACGGTTGTTGCTCTGATACTGTGCTTTATATTGATGTTGATGATGATTTTGTTAAAAATGAACCCCCTGATATCCAGGCAGGCCATACCAGTTTACAACCGGTTTTTGGTTTTAATTTAGTCAATGCCCTCAGCACTGACGAGAATTTGCACCCCTGCCGCAGTTCACTGCCCCCCGGCCGGCACGGTAAACTGCTTGCCCTTTACAATCGTCAGCTCCTGTTATGATTTCTTTTTAATTGTGATTATTGCTTGCATTTAACCGGTGCAAATATTAAATGTTTTTTGTCTCACAAGAAAAAAGAAAATCATTGTATACAAAATTATTCTCATCAGTACTTGTCCTTTCCCTTTTATTTTCTTCCGGACTGCAGGCACAAGGGCATAACGGGCATGAGCATTTAAAAGGTGTTGTAAGGGCCATGGTGGAAATCAACGGGAATAAGGAAATTCAAACACTTCCCTATGCTTCTCTTTACTGGGCCGGAACCACCCATGGCGGTACCAGTGATGAAAACGGGAATTTCGATCTCCATAAGCCCCATGCCAGGGAAACGCTTTATCTGGTTGTAAGCTACACCGGCTTTTCCGCCGATACCATAGCAATTGTCCCGGGAACAACATTTATCGAGATACTCCTTTCTGAAAATGTGCAGCTTGAGGAGGTAACAGTACGCCGCAGAATGGGAGGCAGCTATATTTCAGCCATACAACCAGCCAAAACAGAGGTGATAACCACGCACGGACTCCAGGCACTGGCCTGTTGCAACCTGTCCGAAAGTTTTGAAAACAGTGCAACGGTTGATGTCGGGTTTTCCGATGCCGTTTCAGGAGCCAAACGCATCCAGATGCTTGGCCTGGCGGGTGTCTATTCGCAGCTTATGTTTGAAAACCTGCCGGGCATCAGGGGATTGTCGTCTGCTTTCGGACTGACCTACATACCCGGCACATGGATGGAATCAATCCAGATATCCAAGGGCAGCTCTTCTGTACTTAACGGCTATGAATCCACCACCGGCCAGATAAATATTGAATACAAGAAGCCGCAAAGATCTGAGGCCCTTTTCCTGAATCTATTCGCCAATTCCGAAGGCAGGATGGAGGCCAATATGAATTCCTCATTTGAACTTGGCGATACATGGAGCACTATGGTGCTCGGACATGTTTCCACCCAGCAGTTCAAAATAGACCATAACGGCAACAACTTTCTGGACGTCCCGCTTGGAACCCAGATAAATATAATGAATCGCTGGAATCATGAAGTGGATCACAAACGTCATGTGCAGTTCGGGTTACATATACTGAATGATCAAAGGTTTGGTGGCCAGACATTTTTCGACAGGCAGGCTGACAGGGGGACAACAAATGCCTGGGGCATGGAATCCGCCACTACCAGACTGCAGGGCTTTGTGAAAGCCGGGTTCTTCCTTCCCAATACCCTTGAATCCAGCATAGGGTTCATGGGTGTGGCAACCTGGTATGACCAGGATTCATATTACGGACTGAATAACTATAATGGGGAGCAGAAGAGCCTTTATTCAAATATTGTATACCAGTCCATTCTTGGAAATACCAACCACAGGGTCAACACAGGAATGAGCTACCAGCTTGACGAATACAATGAACAATTCAATGGTACGCTTCTAAAGCGCACAGAATCAGTCCCGGGCATGTTCGGGGAGTATACATACACCTGGCCGGACCTGTTCACGCTGATTCTGGGATTAAGGGCTGATCATCACAATATCCATGACTGGTTTATTACCCCGCGGGTGCATTTTCGCTATCAGGTCAGTAATACCGGAACACTGAGGGGTTCGGCAGGAAAAGGCTACCGCACGGCAAATGTTTTTTCAGAACATTCATCCATTATGGCCAGCTCAAGGCAGGTTGTCTTCGCAGAGGAGTTCAGGGCAGAAGAGGCCTGGAATTACGGGTTCAACTACACCCATATTTTTCCCCTTGCCCGGGAAAGGAATGTGACTGTAGGCGCCGATTTTTACAGGACCGACTTTATAAACCAGGTAGTTGCCGACCTTGACCGGAGTGTCAACATGGTAGTGTTCCATAACCTTGACGGAAAGTCATATTCAAATTCATTCCAGACCGATATCACCATGCAGCCCCTGGACGGATTCGAGATATATACCGCCTACAGGCTGGATGATGTGAAAACAACCATAAACGGGAGCCTTGTGGAGAGCCCCATGGTAAGCCGCCATAAAGGTCTGCTGACCCTCTCATATTCAACACGTTTTGAAAAATGGAGATTCGATATGACCAACCAGCTCAACGGCCCCAAACGCATTCCCGATACCAGGGAAAGTCCCGAGCAATATCGCATGCCGGAATATTCCCCTTCATATTACATATTGCATGCACAGATAACCAGGAAGTACAGGAACATGGATCTTTATTTCGGGGGAGAAAACCTTACCAACTTCAAGCAGCATAATCCCATTATCGCGGCAAATGATCCTTTCGGCAGCTATTTCGACTCATCGATGATCTGGGGTCCGTTTATGGGGCGCATGTTTTATGCAGGAATCAGGTATACTTTTGAATAATTTAAAAACAGAAAAACCGGGGTTACGATGATATTATTTTTCACGGGAAATTCAGGTTTACAAATATGATAACCATCAATCCCGGCATATGGAATGCCGGCTTCGGGGTTTCTTAATCGCGCATAGCCCGGAAAGGAAAGACTATTATCAGTTTACCAGTTAACAAAACAAAAAATATCAGCAATTATGAAGCATATTACCAGATTATTTACAGTAGCAGTCACGCTGATGCTGTTTTCGTCAGCAGCATATTCACAGGGCAGGAATACCGAAGAGGTTGAAATCATGACTTCGGCCCAGTGCCCGATGTGCAAAGAATCTATAGAAAAGATGCTCACTTTTGAAAGGGGCGTCAGGCATGCACTGCTGGATATGGAAACTAAAAAAGTAACCGTGCGTTACAACAGCAGGAGAACGGATCCTGATAAGCTGCGCAAGGCAATCAACAAACTGGGTTATGATGCCGACGATATGGAAGGCGACCCCGAGGCCTATGCTGAACTGCCTGCATGCTGTAAAAAGCCCGAAGATCCGGATCATATTGCCCATTAACCGGATTTAAAAAGTATTTCGCTCTTCCCCGGTAATAAAACCGTGACGGTGAAATCATTTTTTTTGTTAACTTCGAACCCCCTGACAAAGGGCGGAATGGGGGAGGTTAATATATCAAATACTTGTCATGGCGAAAGCAATTAATTGGGGTATCATAGGTTGCGGCAAGGTAACCGAAGTCAAGAGCGGACCCGCCTTTAATAAGGTGCCGGGCTCAAAGCTGGTGGCCGTAATGCGGCGTAACGCAGAGAAGGCCAGAGATTATGCATCCCGTAATAATGTTCCCCGGTGGTATGATAAGGCCGAAAACCTGATAAATGATCCCGAAGTTAATGCAGTTTATGTGGCCACACCACCTTCCTCACATGCACAATATGCGATAATGGCGATGAAGGCGGGTAAGCCGGTTTATGTTGAAAAGCCGATGGCTTTGAACCATAGCGAGTGTGAAGAAATGAACAGGGTATCTGAACAGACAGGCTCACCAATCTTCGTTGCATATTACAGAAGAATGCTTCCGGGTTTCGTTAAAGTAAAGGAACTGATTGACTCGGGAGCTATTGGCACCCCCGTTTTCTTTTCAATAAATTTTTTCCTCCCTCCTTACCGGGATGACTATCAGCCCGGTCTTCACTGGCGGGTAATTCCCGAAATATCAGGGGGAGGGTATATTTTTGATCTGGGCAGCCACCAGCTTGATTTCATAGACTATGTGCTGGGACCCGTTGCACAGGTATCCTCACTGGCATTTAACCAGGGGAACCTTTACAGGCCGGAGGACTTTGTTTCTGCCGGCTTCAGGTGCCCGGGCGCAGTTGCCGGCAATGCTGTCTGGAGCTTCAATGCACCTGAGCATTTAAGGCAGGACAAAATTGAAATTTCCGGGGATAAAGGAAAAATCGTATTTTCATGCTTTGATTTCAGCAACATAATACTTACTGTCGGAGAGGAAACCCGTTACTTTGAAAACCAGCGGCCCGCGCATGTCCAGCAGCCCCTGATAGAGGCAGTTGTTTCAGAGCTGCAGGGCAAGGGCAAATGCCCGAGCACGGGTATTTCAGCGGCACGTACAAGCAAGTTGCTGGACGATATTATTAATGGTACTATTGATACCGGGTAATGAAACAATATTCTGAAATGTGCGTTAATAATCTGGTGCCGTCGGTAAATTCTTGTCAATTAACACACCTCATTGTTTTATTTTTCGTTATATGTATAGCGTTTTTTTCAAATGGGCGCACCGTGAAAAATCATTGTCCGATATGGTGCAGATAAAATTTTTAAAGGTCAAATAAATATTCCCGATTATCATGCCGTTTCAATGTAAATGTATTGCAGGAGGACGAATATCCGTTATCGCCGTTTTGCTGCTTCTTTTAACCAGTCATGCGGACCATCATGCACTCCAGGCAAACAGCAAAACTCCCCAGCAGACAAACAATAACCTGATCACAGTTTTTCTTGATTTCTCATTCCATCAGCAATATATCCGTGAAACAATTACATTTGTCAACTATGTGCGCGACAGAGAGCTGTCGCAGGTGCATATCATGATTAGCAGGCACGGCTCCGGCAGTGCAGGCGAAAATTATGTGATATCTTTTATCGGCAGAGGACGGTATCAGGGAATTAACAATGTAATAACTTACTGGGCCCCCGGAACAAATACAACCGATGAGACACGCAGGGGACTGGTGGAAATTTTAACCATGGGACTGGTCCCCTACCTGGCAAGCACCAATATGGCCAGCCAGATCTCGCTCAATATAGCGCAGCAGACGGAGGTGACGAGAATGGCGGTTGAAGATCCATGGAATAACTGGGTGTTTGAGATTTGGGGAGGGGCAAATTTCCATAAAGAAGAAACGCAAAGCAGGTTTAATTCAAGGTATGGCTTCGGCGCCGATAAGATATCGGAAGATTGGAAGATAAGGTTCCGCCCGTATTTCAATGTGAACGAACGCAATTTCGACACCGACGACGGACTGGTTACCAGCAGGTCACACAGGCACGGGTTTAACGGGCACCTTATCCGGAGCATTAACCAGCACTGGTCGGTCGGTTTTTTTACGAACATACTCTCCAGCACCTTTCACAACCTGCAATTTAATGTCGATAATTCTCCCGGTATTGAATACAGCTTTTATCCCTATACGGAAGCTTCCAGGAAATCAATCACACTTGTTTACCGGGCGGGATTGTCATACAATAATTACATGGAACAGACAATCTTCCTGAAAAACGAGGAATTCCTCGCAGCCCAGTCCGTCGACCTGTCATTCCGTTTTCAGCAGCCCTGGGGCTCATTCAGGGCAAGTGTTTCCGGATCGCATCATTTTCACAATTTCTCCTCAAACAGGGCCGAGCTTTTTGCCCGTCTGGATTTTCGCATTATTAAGGGGCTTTCTCTAAATTTAAGCGGCAACCTTGATCTGATTAATGACCTTGTTGCCCTTCCGGCAGGCGAGCAGACCCTCGAAGAGATACTGCTGCAGCAGAGAAGGCAGGCAACCAGCTACCAGATGGCAGGAGCAATAGGCCTTTCCTATAGTTTTGGTTCTCAGTTTTCAAATGTAGTAAATACCAGATTCTGATTCCCGTCTCATTTGCGGGGTGAATTTTTGTTTCACCTGTCTGTTCCTTCCATTCCGCGGGCATAATGGCCCAGGCCCTCCGGGGTCATCGGGTTAAATATTTGCAACACTTTTTTGCTCAATGTCTTTTTTTATCTTTAGCTTTGTGTCAGGGATAAAGGTCCCGTAAAAAATTACTGCTAAAAATGAACCGAAAAAGCAAATCAAGCAGCCTGGCTTTCGGCCTGTTCCTGATAATTGTGGGAATACTGCTGTTGTTGAACAACCTGTCAATAATACCCAAAATACTCCCTGAATATTTTTTTTCCTGGAAAACGCTGCTAGTCGCCCTGGGTGCAATCTTTATTGTTACGGAAAGAGATAAAACCCCGGGATTGGTCCTGGTGGCAATTGGCTTTTATTTCCTGATACCCGATATATGGAATATCAATCCCATGGAAGCAGGTATTTTCTGGCCTTTTCTGTTTGTGGCAGCAGGCTTGTCGATTCTTGTCTCAAAAAGATAGTTCAAAACACCCGTGTACCATTCAATATGACCCGGCTGATTATTTGTCACTCCACATAACCTAAAATTTATACCCATGGAAGCAACCGATAAAGATAATCAACAGGAAACGAAGGTTACAGGCCATCATATCAAGCTTATATTTCTGATGATATTCGCTTTGCTGCTGGTTGTATTTGCAATTCAGAACGCCCATCCAGTTGAAATCAGGCTGTGGTTCTGGAGATTTCATGCATCAATGGCGCTTGCGCTGATGATATGCCTTGTGTCAGGATTTCTTATGAGTTTCCTGTATTTTCTTCCCCTGTTGCAGAGGAAAGACAAAGTCCTCGGTATTAAGGAAAAAGAGATCGCCAGGTTAAAGGGAAATATCCCCCGACAACCGCCCCGGCAGCCGGGATACCGTTAACGTACTTCCTGTGATCCCGATCAGTAATTAAACCCTGAAACAATGTCAGGCCTGTTAAACACCCTGGGCAAGGATTTCTTTAACCTTTTCTACCCCCCTGATTGTGCTGCATGCAATTCTCTGCTGCTTAAACAGGAAAGCCATATATGCACTTCCTGTCTTTATAATATGCCCAGGACAAATTTTCATCTTGACCCGGATAACTCAATGGCACAATTATTCTGGGGAAGGGTGAAAATTGAAAATGCAGCGGCGCTGTATTATTTTGAAAAAGGAAACAAATGCAGGAAAATACTTCACCAGATCAAGTACAGGGGAAACAAAGAGCTGGCTTCCTATCTGGGAGCGATTTATGGCAGTGAACTCACCCGTGCCGGAAAGTTTGCGGATATTGATCTCCTGATCCCCGTCCCGCTGCATTTATCAAGAGAAAAAAAAAGAGGATTCAATCAGAGCGAATGGTTTGCACGCGGACTGGCGTGTATTTTGGAAAAGCAGGTTTGCAGCGGTGTACTGGTCCGCTTTCTGGGCACAGAGACACAAACAAGCAAATCGCGTACAGAACGGTGGGATAATGTTAAGGATAATTTCAGGATAAGGGATCCGGGTATCATTGAGAATAAGCACGTACTGCTTGTTGATGATGTTGTCACAACGGGCGCCACGCTTGACTCATGCGCATCGGTGCTGCTGGGGAAAAAAGGTGTAAAGGTCAGCATTCTGACCCTTGCCTACGCATAAGAGAAATTAAAACCTGTACTGAAAAATAAAGGAGATGACATTATTGTTCTGCCCCCTGTTCAGCCTGTAAGTTCCGCCTCCTGCATGTTTTCTCACCGGTATAATGGAGTAAGAAAAGCGCGGGTTTAACGAAATATTGCCGGTAACAAGCCATGCGATTCCCCCGACAAAGGCAAATTCCGTTTTTCTGAATGGTTGAGTTACGGGTATTTCGCTCACTTCATCCCTTTCGGCCGATTTGAAAAGGTAACCGCCCGATAACCCTCCTTCAGCGACAAAACCGGATGGCAGAAAGTACCGGGCCAGTATGGGAATTTCAACATATCTCAAATCAATCCGGTAATATTCAGGGTTTTCCAGCGAAGGTTGCCGCTGGCTGCCCTTGGCCGAATAATTAATTTCCATCTGCCCTGCCAGTTTTTCTGAAAAAAATGTATTTACAAAAACCCCAAAAGCCGGTCCTGCCTTATTGTAACCTGCAAATCCGTCTCCCTCAATCTGCGATATATTTATCCCTGCAGAAATCCCTGCATTGAATATTTGTGCCTGCGTGAGCTTTGTCAGCGAAACTACCACGAACAGCATTACCACAAAAAGTATTCTGCGCATAATTAAAAAGGTAATTGATCCCCGGTTAGCTTTTCGAACAGCACGGCACAGCCTGTTCCCGCCTTCTCCCTGATTACATTAATTCCAGACTGTCCCCTGTACTGAACCTCGCCGGGATCGATGAGATAAAGCGGTGTGCCTGAAGGAACATAATCCAGCAGGCCTGCGGCGGGATAAACATTCAGCGAGGTTCCGACTACAACAAAGATATCGGCGCGTGAAGCAATTTCGATTGCGGCTTCCATGGCCGGCACCGGTTCCCCAAACCACACTACATGAGGGCGCAACTGGAAGCCCTTTTCACAACGGTCATCGTCGCCGATCTCCCAACCCTCTATTTCATAAACAAGGTCCGGGTATTTCGTGCTTTGTGCCTTTCTCAGTTCCCCGTGTAAATGCGTCACTTTCTTGCTTCCTGCCCGTTCATGCAGGTCGTCAATGTTTTGAGTAATAATCTCGACATCAAAGTACTTTTCCAGTTCCACCAGGGCTTTGTGAGCCCTGTTGGGTTCGCAGTCAAGTAATTGCCTGCGTCTTTCGTTATAAAAGCGCTGGACAAGCTTTTGATTCCTTTCCCAGCCTTCCGGACTTGCCACCTCCATTATATCATGCTCCTCCCACAGTCCCCCCTTATCCCTGAAAGTACTGATGCCACTTTCAGCACTTATTCCGGCTCCCGATAATACCACTAGTTTTTCCATTTCGATTTAAATTGTATTTATTCCCCATTCCCGGCCTTAGGCGCACCTTCTTAATCATTTTCTGACAAACCGGTTGCCGCCATTGACACCAGGGCTCCATACCCCTGACAATTACTGTTCACTAATATAATGTGTTCCGTAGAAAAAACCTATGCTTTCCTGAAAGATCAGATGAACCGTTAGTGCTTTTTCACATGCTTGCCGGAAAACCCTTATCGCGGACGGATGCTTACTTTGACTTTGAGTTATGTTGATAACATCCGTTATGTGCTTTTATATTTATTTCGATAATTGGTTAACTTAGTCCTGTATTTTAAAATTTTAACTTTGATTGCAATCAACAGACTTTCAGGCGAATGATAGATCCTTCAACCATTGAGCGAATAATTGATACAGCAGAGATTACCGAAGTTATCCAGGATTTCATAACACTGAAAAAGCGGGGGGTAAATTATATCGGCCTTTGTCCGTTCCATAATGAAAAAACACCCTCATTTACAGTTTCCCCTTCGAAAGGTATATTTAAATGTTTTGGATGCGGGAAAGGGGGAAATTCGGTTAATTTCGTAATGGAGCATGAACATGTTTCATGGGTGGAGGCTCTAAGGTTCCTGGCCGGTAAATACGGCATCGAGATAATAGAAAAGGAAATTTCGCCGGAAGAAAAAGAAAAGCAGGATGACCGTGAAAGCATGATGCTTGTCAGCGGCTTTGCAGGCAAATTCTTTGCCGGCTGCCTGAATAATCATGAAGAAGGTCTGGCAGTAGGAATGGAATATTTAAAAGAAAGAGGGTACAGGAGGCCGGTGATAGACAAATTCCAGGTAGGTTATTCTCCCGGCAAGTGGGATGCTTTTACTCAGGAAGCCCTGAAAAACGGCTTCAAAGCCGAATACCTTGAAAAAACCGGCCTGTCCATAAACAAGGGAGACAAGTTATTTGACAGGTTCAACGGGCGTATAATTTTCCCCATCCATTCACTCTCAGGCAGGATACTGGCATTCGGGGCAAGAACCCTTAAACAGGATAAGAATACCGCAAAATACCTTAATTCGCCAGAGTCAGAGATTTATCATAAAAGCCGGATTTTATACGGTTTGTTTTTTGCAAAGCGCTCTATCGTTCAAAATGATAAATGCTATCTTGTAGAAGGTTACACCGATGTACTGTCCATGCATCAGGCAGGTATAGAAAATGTGGTTGCATCGTCCGGCACTGCCCTTACCAGTGGACAGATACGCCTTATAAAACGATTCACCAACAATATAACGGTACTCTATGATGGCGATGAGGCGGGAATAAAAGCTTCGCTAAGGGGCATAGACCTTATCCTCGAGGAGGGCATGAATGTTAAGGTGCTCATGTTCCCGGAAGGAGAAGACCCTGATTCGTTTTCCAAAAAAAGTAATTCCGAATCTTTCATCGAATATATCAGGGAAAATGAACTCGATTTTGTATTGTTTAAAACCCGCCTGCTCAGTGAAGAAGCAAAGAGTGATCCGGTTAAAAAAGCCACAATGATTGGTGATGTGGTAAGGTCTGTGGCAAAAATTCCCGACCGCATAACCCGTATGGTCTATATCAGGGAATGTGCAGCCATACTTAATGTTGAGGAAAGTATTTTGTATTCCGAGGCCGATGATATAAGGCGAAAAGAGGCAGTAAAGAAAAACCGCCATCAGTATAATGATCAGCAGAGATCCAAATCTGAAAAAATCACAAGCCAGTCAGCGCTGATGAACAGCCCCCTGCCTGAAAAAGAAATTCATGAAAGGGAAATTATCCGCCTGCTTGTTAATCACGGATCAAAGGAATTATTCCCTTCCACGGAAAATCATCCTGAAAAGCCCGTCACGGTTGCTGACTTCATTATAAATGAGCTTGAAAGGGATGAACTGGTTCTCTCCAATGTGATTTACAATATAATTATAAGGGAATGTAAAAATCTGATAGGGCAGAATATGATACCTTCGGAAAAGAGCTTTTCCAATCATCAGGATACAGAAATCAGCCATGTTGCTGCAGATCTTTTAAGTACATCGTACGATTTGAGCAGGATCTGGAAAAGAAAGGAGGCGCAGGTTGAAACAGAGGAAGATGTATTAAAAGAACTTGTTCCTTCCACGGTGCTGGCATATAAAAGCTTTCTTGTACGTGAGTGGCTAAAGGATACGGAGGCGAAATTAAAGGATGCAGGAGATGAAGAATCGATATTGCTGCAGCAGCGATATATGATCCTGAAAAATATCAACATGCAGCTGGCCAGGCAACTTGGCAACAGGACTGTATTCTGAAAATATCTTTGGAAATCACACATGCCTTTCGGGCGAAGCGCCAGGACATTACCGCGACCAGGTGAAGCAAGGTTTTTAAAGACTGACTAAACCATAAAAAGTCCTGAAATAATACCATCGGCAAAAAATTTGCCCCTCCGGCTCAGCACGATCCTGTCTCCCTGTTTTTCAATTTTTCCCTCATTGAGTAAACTTTGGGACTCCTTCAAAAAGTGGTTGTGGTACACTTGTCCGAAATCTTGTTTTATTTTGCGGCTGTCAGTTCCCCCGGAGGTTCTAAGGGAGGTAAGTATATATTCATTATAGTGGTCATTCTGGTTTAGTTCTTCATAGCCGCAGGGAATAATGCCTTTGTTGATTTCCCTGATATATTCACTGTTATTTCTGACATTCCATTGCCTTGATTTCCTGTTGTATGAATTTGCAGAGGGTCCTATTCCCAGGTAAGGTTTCTGCAGCCAGTAGGAGGTATTATGCCTGGAAATAAAGCCAGGCAGACTGAAATTTGAAATTTCATAATGGAGATATCCGTGTTCCCCGGCCATATCCATCAGCATTTCAAAATGCTCCAGACCGGCAGCTTCATCTGGTTCCTGCATCAGACCCTTTTTTATTCTATGTGCATAAACCGTTTTGTTTTCAAGGGTAAGGTGGTATGCAGAAATATGCTCGGGCTTGCTTTGAAATGCAATTTTGAGGTTTTCAAGCCATTTTGCTGAATCCATGCCGGGTATTCCGTATATCAGGTCAATGCTGATATTGTCAAATCCGGCCTGCCTGCTGTTTTTAACCGACCCTATCGAAATCTCGCGATTGTGACGACGGTTCATCCATTGCAGATCATCATCAAAAAAAGACTGTATGCCAATGCTCAACCGGTTTACTCCAAGGCTTCTTAATTCTTTCAGGTATTCAACGGACATATCATCGGGATTTGCCTCAAGGGTTATCTCTGTATTGTCAGACAAATCAAATAACTCTTTAATCCTGTCAAGCAGACCTGATAATTCAGCGGAACTTAAAACCGAAGGTGTTCCTCCTCCAAAATATATTGATTCTACGGTTTCATTGGCCAGGTAGTTTTTTTGTAATTCTATTTCCTTTCCCATGCATTCGATTAACGCCTCCTTGTTACGCATTGAAACCGAGAAATGGAAATCACAATAAATGCAAACCTTTCTGCACCATGGAATATGAATATAGATCCCTGCCATTGAGAGTAATAGGGTTATAAATCATTTTTAAATGGTATTTTATTTATCCGGCGAAGGTGGCGGCCTCCTTCAA
>SLJO01000025.1 GCA_007135095.1 Bacteroidales bacterium
ATATGAAAGGCCCATAAATAAACAGGTCGGCGATCTTTTTAATATATTTCCCAATAACAGCTTTATGCTCAAAATCGATTACGCTTTCTATTAATTCTGTTGGTAAACTATTGCTGACATTGAACAATTAAAAAGTCTGATAAATTAGTTATCCTTTAAAACACTGATTATTAAGACAACATTTGGCCCCCGGAAGGTTATAATTCCCTGACCTTCTGCGCTGGCAGTTACGGGTACGATGAAGAATGCAAATATCGTAACATCGATCCTATTTTAGTCCCAGGAAAGTATGTTCCTAAAATGAATGAACATCTGTAATCGTAGAAATAACATAATATATTTTATAACTTTGTGTTTAATATTTAACAAAACACAATCCCTATGAACATAGCCCAGGCTGTCGACAGGCTGATTTCCCAGCATCCTTTTCTTGAGGAAGCCATAACTGATGATTTAATAAATATATCCTCACTCGCTCGCAAGCTTAAGCCCGAAGTTGAAATATTACTGAAAAAACCGGTGCAGGAAGGCGCTATTGTAATGGCAATAAACCGTCGTGCCCCGGACTACTACTTCAAGGTAAGCAAAGGCATAAAGACATTCATGAGCAAACTCGGCGATATAATTGTCCGTTCCGACCTGAGCGATCACAGTTTCGCCAACTCCCCTACCCTGATAACCTGCCAGCGTGACCTTATTGATGAAATAGGTCCGGAAAGGAACGTTTTCTGTACCTTTTCACAGGGAATTTACGAAACAACAATTGTAGTAAGTAATTCTATTGATCATAAAATCGAGCAGATCTTCAGCAGGGAAAAAAGGCTTTCACAGAAGTCCGGACTTGGATCGGTCACAATCAGGCTTCCGGAAGATAATACCGAAGTCTCGGGCATCTATTATTATATTCTAAAGAATCTGGCCTGGAGCGGTATCAACATCTGTGAAATTATTTCCACTACCAATGAAATGAGCATAGTGGTGGCGGAAAAGGATGTACACAAGGCATTTCCAATTTTGCTGGGCCTTAAGAAACCCAATATCTGATTATACCCTTGCAAAATACACTATTTCTGAATATCCACAATTTAAAAAAGTATACAACCGGGAACGGCAAATAACGTTAACACAGTTAATAAATGGACAACATACATCCGATTTACGAGATCATAAAAAAAAGAATACTGGTACTCGATGGTGCCATGGGAACCATGATACAGAAATACGGGCTGGACGAAGAGGGATACAGGTCCGGCATCTATGCCTCCCACCCTGTTTCTCTCAGAGGCAACAATGACATTCTGAGTATCACCAGGCCTGAAATAGTATGTGAAATCCATACAGAATTCCTCGAAGCCGGAGCCGACATTATCGAAACAAACACATTCAATTCAAATGCCATTTCCATGGCAGATTATAAGATGGAGCATCTGGTCAGGGAAATAAATACTGCAGCTGTGAAGCTGGCAAAAGAATGTGCAAAAAGGTTTAATGAATCCGACCCTTCCCGTCCGCGTTTTGTCGCAGGGGCAATCGGTCCAACCAGCAAGACTGCAAGCATGTCACCCGATGTCAATGACCCCGGGTTCAGGGCTGTCAGTTTTGATGACCTCAGGGATATATATTATGAGCAGGCAGAAGCGCTCATTGATGCAGGTGCAGATATACTCCTTCTGGAGACGGTATTTGATACACTGAATGCCAAAGCCGCCCTTAGCGCCATTAGCAGCCTTTTTTACAAAAAGGAGAAGACTCTTCCGGTAATGCTCTCATTTACAATAACCGATGCCAGCGGCAGAACACTTTCGGGACAAACGCTTGAAGCATTCCTGTATTCAGTATCGCATTTTCCCCTCCTGAGTGTGGGACTGAATTGTGCGATGGGTGCAAAAGAGCTTGGCCCCCATATTGATGAACTCAGCAGCCGTACTAATTTCTATACCAGCATCTATCCCAATGCCGGTCTGCCTAACCAGTTCGGGGAATATGATGAGAAACCGGAAGAGATGGCCATATTTATGGAAAAATTCCTTCAGAAAAAACTGGTTAATATTATCGGTGGCTGCTGCGGGACCACGCGTGAACATATTGAGGTTTTCAGCTCCCTGGCCCGAAAGGCTGTAGTCCGCGTTCCTGCCGGCGAAAAGCCTGCACTGAGGCTGAGCGGACTGGAGGCTCTGCCGGTCTTTGAAGGAAGTAATTTTATCAATATCGGCGAACGAACAAACGTGGCAGGTTCAAGGAAGTTCGCCAGACTGATAAGGGAGGAGAAATTTGATGAAGCCCTTGATGTGGCGCGGCAACAGGTTGAAAACGGTGCCCAGATCATTGATATCAACATGGATGATGCCATGCTTGATTCCCAAAAAGTAATGGTGAGGTTTCTGAATCTCGTGGCTGCCGAACCTGATATCGCAAAGGTACCCATCATGATTGATTCATCAAAATGGTCTGTACTGGAAGCGGGATTAAAGTGCCTGCAGGGAAAGGGCATTGTCAATTCCATCAGCCTTAAGGAGGGTGAAGCCGCATTCCTTGAACAGGCGCGGTTCATTAAGGAAATGGGTGCTGCAGCCGTTATAATGGCTTTTGATGAGCGCGGGCAGGCCGACAACCTGGAGCGGAGGATTGAAATATGCACCAGGGCCTACGGTCTCCTTGTTAATAAAATTGGTTTTCCTGCCCATGATATAATTTTTGACCCTAATATTCTCACCATCTGTACCGGAATGGAGGAACACGATAACTATGCAATTGATTTTCTGGAATCTGTAACATGGATCAAAAAAAATCTTCCATATGCAAGCGTAAGCGGAGGAATATCAAACCTTTCCTTCTCCTTTAGAGGCAATGACCATGTTCGGGAAGCCATGCATGCAGCCTTCCTTTATCATGCCATCAAGGCAGGTCTCAATATGGGTATTGTAAATGCAGGATCCCTTATAGTCTACGACCAGATACCTTCCGACCTGCTCGAACTGGTTGAGGATGCCATATTCAACAGGAGAAAGGATGCCACCCAGAGGCTGACAGCTTATGCAGAAGAGACAGGAAGTCAGGGCAACAGGGAAACTATAAAAGTCGCCGAATGGAGGGAAAAACCTGTTATCGACAGGATCATATTCGCACTGGTAAACGGCTTTGACCAGTATATTGTTAATGATGTTGAAGAGGCCCGTGAAAGCTTCGACAGGGCGCTGGATCTTATTGAAGGTCCGCTGATGGAGGGAATGAATGTCGTAGGCGACCTGTTCGGAGAAGGCAAAATGTTCCTCCCCCAGGTGGTTAAAAGTGCAAGGGTGATGAAAAAAGCCGTTGCATTCCTGCAGCCTTATATTGAACAGGAAAAACTTGAAGGCGATACCCGCAGGAATGCCGGCAAGGTTTTGCTGGCTACCGTTAAGGGCGATGTTCATGATATTGGCAAGAATATAGTCGGAGTGGTGCTGGGATGTAACAATTACGAGGTAATTGACCTTGGTGTCATGGTGCCTTCAGAACTAATCATCGAAACTGCACTTAAACAGGAAGCTGATGTTGTCGGCCTGAGCGGGCTGATCACTCCGTCACTTGAGGAGATGGTAAATGTTGCACAGCAGATGCAGCTTCGTGGCCTCGAAATACCGCTGCTGATAGGGGGAGCAACCACAAGTGAAATGCACACTGCCGTAAAAATCGCGCCCGTATACGAGAATCCGGTAATACACGTGCGGGATGCTTCAAAATGCACGGGAGTGCTTTCATCATTGCTCTCGCCGGTACATAAGCCCGGTTATATAAGCAAGATGAATGAACGTTATGAAGGACTCAGGAAGAAACAGAAAAACATCAGGCAGGGTAAACAATACATAAGCCTTCAGGAGGCCAGGGAAAACAAATTCTCCTGCAACATCACACAGGAACAAATAACATACCCTGCAAAACCCGAAGTAATTCTCAGGGGCCTGTCGGCCGAAACACTTATCCCATATATCGACTGGACTTTCTTTTTTCATGCGTGGGAAATCCGTGGCAAATTCCCGGCAATTTTTGACGATCCGCTAAAGGGAAAGGAAGCTTCCAGACTGTATGAAGATGCCCTGAACATGCTCAGGAGAATAACCGCTGAAAGCATGCTGGAAATTGACGGAATGGCGGCCTTCTATCCCGCGGCATCTCTTGGGGATGATGTGATCATCTATAACGGTTATGAAAAGGAAAAGGAGGTATCGAGGTTTCATTTCCTCCGGAACCAGGAGAAGAAAGACGAGGGTGTGCCAAACCTGTGCCTTGCTGATTTCATTGCCCCACTGGAAAGCGGGATCACTGATGTAATCGGATTTTTTGCCGTCACCGCCGGGAAAGGTATTGAGAAATGGATTAATAAATTCACAGCCGATAATGATGATTACAGCAGTATAATGCTTAAAATTCTTGCCGACCGGCTGGCGGAGGCATTTGCCGAATATCTTCATGAAAAGGTCAGGAGGGAATACTGGGGCTATGCCAGGGAAGAAAAATTTAACCCTCAGGAACTGCTTAAGGAAGTATATCAGGGAATACGACCTGCGCCTGGTTATCCCGCCTGTCCCGAACACTCTGAGAAGGAAAAGCTGTTTGAGGTCACCCGGGCAAGGGAAAAAACAGGAATAGAGCTGACTGAAAGCTATATGATGACTCCGGGAGCATCAGTCTGCGGTTACTATTTCGCTCATCCGGAAAGTAAATATTTTAATATCGGACTGATACTGGAAGATCAGGTGAGGGATTATGCTGAAAGAAAGAAAATCCCGGTTGAAAAGGCAATGCGTCTCCTTTCACCCCTTACTGGCTGAAAGGATAAGCAAAGAGACGGGTTACCCGGACAGCGGCCGCCGGTATATCAAACCTTCTC
>SLJO01000222.1 GCA_007135095.1 Bacteroidales bacterium
GCATTTCTCTCCTGATACTTGAAAACATATGCGATTTCCGAAGGTTTTACATCAAGTTCACGTGCCGCCTTCTGCAGAAGTTCCTTGTTCACATAATCCCATTCCCTGGAACTCTCATCTGCCTTTCTGCGTTTATTGAGTTCTTCAACCAGCCTTTCTGTCAGCCGCCGTGCTGAACAACCACTCTGCCTTGAAATGGTAACAACCGGTCCTGGCTCTTTAAGATTGGAATTTTTATCTTCGGCTTCATGAAGCCGCCTGTTAAGATAGTTAAACAGTATGTCGGACATGGTAAAAGTTTCAGATCATAGAATAGAATATCAAATAATTCTAAATATACAAAAATCCATTCAACCATTTTGCTGTTTTCAGGATTTTTCTCTCTCTGGTCAATCCCGTCTGATCTGTTGCAACTGCCCGGCAGACCAGGATGGTTACTGATAGATATGTTAATACGAAACAGCTTTGTTTATGTTTCATTCGGGGGTGTCACGCATTGAAATAAGCTTAAGTCGCATATAACCAGACTTTAGCCAATAGTGCATATCAGCAGCCAATAAATTTAGTTTACTAATTCTTACCCGGAATTAAACTATTATTCATATTTTTATCACCCTTGAATATGCCAGCATTCGAAAGAGAGATGTAATTGAATTAAAAACGGAAAATTGTACAGCGAACTCTTATTACCTCTTTTAGCCGCAATGTTCCTCGCGGTGAATATGGGAGCCAGCGGAACGGCCCCTTCTTTTGCCGCAGCATACGGAGCCAACATAATAAAAAGGCTGGCAATTCCCGGTGTCTTTGGACTGTTTGTCCTTTTAGGTGCCATAATTGCAGGCAAGCAGGTTGGAGTTACAATGGGCAAGGATCTAATGCCCCCCGAAATGCTAACACCCGACATTTTAACGATTATATTGTTTTCCGTAGGGCTTTCCATGCTTATTGCCAATTATCTGGCTGTTCCTCAATCCACCAGCCAGGCCACCGTATTTGCCATTTCAGGCCCTGCCATTTTTTATAGCCAGCTGAACTCGCCCAAACTGCTGTTTGAAATAATTCCAACCTGGTTGATTTTACCAGTCATCAGCTTTGTTTTGACTCTCCTCATCGGCAAGCTTCTCTATAAGAGGATAAAGGAATCGCCGCTGGTAGATTATGAGAGGATGTCGAATCATATAATCCTTAAGGCGCTTGTATTTGTATCTTCCTGTTATGTTGCCTTTGCCATTGGTGCCAATAACGTGGCAAATGCTTCCGGGCCGATAGCATCTATGGTGCTGAATGAACTGGGGATTGATGCCGACAGCGAGGAAAATTTCCTGGTGATTATTACGGTAACCTCCCTTATAATTGCTCCCTGTTTCGCGATCGGAAGTTCACTGTTCGGATACAGGCTGCTCCAGTCCACCGGCAAAAGCATAGTTGAATTCGGGCCGGTAGGGGCAACTCTTGTTTCTACTGTTACTGCTACGCTGCTGTTAATTGCGTCAGTGACCAAAGGAATTCCCACATCCCTTGTCCAGCTGAATACCTTTGCCATAATAGCAGTAGGAGTTTCCAAGGTGGGCTGGAAGAAAGTTATTGTTGACAGAACTGTCCGGAAATTCTGGATAGTATGGATAATTGCCCCATTGTTCTCTCTTGCCCTGTCCTATACCCTTACGGCACTTGCACACCGTTATGGAATAATTATATTCTGATGGTTTTCCCTGATTCAGGCTGCTCTGTGATGCCCGGGGTTAACCCTGAAGGCATAATTATTATGAACCGGGTTATTTGGCTTTATTTTTGATAATAATAAATTTATGAAGTTATATATTATACTATTTTTGTGATTTTTATATTCGGAGAATGGCTGAAAACAAACAATCAACCAAATATGCATTTTTTATAAAGGCTTTTATAATTGTTATGATCGTTGCCCTGGTGACCGGGGCGGGATTTGGCTACATGGTCTGGTCGAGGGCTTTTAAACCCAATGTCACTGCAGGAGACCGGGAAACCGCCGATATTCACATACCTACCGGAAGTGACATGTACGATGTTTTTGATATACTGGTAAACAAGGACCTGATAACAAACATCTCAACACTGGAATGGGTTGCATTGAAAAAGAATTATCAGAATAATGTGCGCCCCGGCTATTACAGGCTGAAGGAAGGGATGAGCAATAATGAACTGATTAATATGCTTCGTTCAGGCAACCAGGTCTCTGTAAACCTTGTTTTTATAAGTCAACGTACGCTTGAAGATATCGCATTGCTTGTTTCACGTCAGATTGAGGCAGATTCATCAGATATCATGAATCTGGCCAATGACGATGAATTCATTGAATCACTGGGTTTTAATTCAGCCACTTTACCTTCATTGTTTATACCCAATACCTATGAATTTTACTGGAACACTTCTGCTGAACAGTTTTTCAGGCGCATGAAGAATGAGTATGAGAGGTTCTGGAACAGGGAAAGAGAGAGAAAGAGGAAGGCGTTGGACTTAAACCGCCTGGAAGTCAGTACGCTGGCCTCTATTGTAAGTGAAGAAACCGTACAGGCTGAAGAAATGCCTGTTATTGCCGGAGTTTTTCTTAACCGCATAAAAAAAGGAATGCCTCTGCAGGCAGATCCAACCATCAAGTTCGCCCTCGGCGATATCACGGTTAACCGGATATTACGGGTACATCTTGACATAGATTCTCCATACAATACATACAGGAACCCCGGATTACCTCCCGGTCCCATTGTTATTCCTCCTGTACAGGCCATCGATGCGGTCCTGAATGCACAGGAACATGAATATATTTATTTCTGTGCCCGGGAGGATTTTTCAGGTTATCACCGTTTTGCCAGAACGCTTTCCGAACACAACCGGAACGCACGGTTATATCAAAATGCGCTGAACCAGAGGCGGGTATTCCGGTAAAAAGTATTATATTTAATTTTGGATATATTACCTTTTGGTTTAGGTCCTTCCCCCAATTTAAAGACTCCCTTATGGATAATATAAAATTTGGTACAGACGGCTGGAGGTCAATTATTGCTGACGGGTTTACAGTGGGAAATCTTGCAAGAATTGCCCGTGCCTCATCGCGATGGCTGGTAAACCAGCAGAAAGACACACCACACTCGGTTATCATCGGCTACGATACCAGATTTGGCGGTCAGATGTTCGCAGAAACTACTGCCAAAATATTTGTTCTTGCCGGCATTAAAGTTTATCTCTCCGACCGGTTTGTTTCAACGCCAATGGTTTCATACGGGGTTATTCATAAGAATGCTTCCCTGGGGGTGGTGATCACTGCCAGTCACAATCCATATAACTATAACGGCTTTAAGCTGAAGGGTCATTATGGCGGACCCTTGCTTGACACAGATATCAGGAACATAGAAAATATGGTTCCCGAATCAAATGAAATCCACCTTGATTCACTGAATTTGAATGAATATATAGAAAAAGGCAATATTGAGTATATAAATCTCGAAGAGATATACCTGCAACATGTAAGGGCTAATTTTGATCTTGACTCCATGGCGCAATCCGGTTTTGCCTTTGCCTTTGATGCAATGTATGGTTCGGGACAGCAGGTCATAAAAAAACTGCTTCCGGGCGTACATCTGATGCATTGCCGGCATGACTTTACCTTCGGCGGCGTTTCTCCCGAACCCACCGGCGCCAATTTGCAGGAGCTCTCAGCTTATATCAGGAAGAACGGGGAAATAAGCTGCGGACTGGCAGTTGATGGCGATGCCGACCGTGTAGCCCTTATTGATGAAAACGGAAATTATATAGATTCCCATAATGTCATCCTTTTGCTTATTCACTACCTTTATAAATATAAAGGCTTTGAGGGAAAGGTGGTTGCCGGCTTCTCATCTACGGCAAGGATTGAAAAACTTTGTAAACATTACGGACTGGAAGTGCAAAGGGTCCGCGTCGGGTTTAAGGAGGTATGCAGCATCATGCTGAAAGAGAAGGTGCTTGTAGGAGGGGAGGAGTCAGGAGGGATTTCTGTTTTTTCTCATATGCCTGACAGGGACGGAATATGGATGGGGCTTCTTATCTGGCAGTTCATGGTTGAAACCGGGAAATCACTCAGAGAGCTTATCGGCGAGGTTCATTCAATTACCGGCTCCTTCGCCTATGAACGGTTAGATCTGCCAATGGAAAAAAGCATGAAAAGTGCAGTAATAGAAAAATGCAAAAAAGGATTCTTCCGGGATTTCGGCGGCAGAATCGTAGAAAGGGTGGAGACCCTTGATGGATTCAAGTTTTTTTTCAATGAAGGCGAATGGTTTATGATCAGGTCTTCCGGTACTGAACCTGTGCTGAGGACTTACGCTGAATCTGGCAGTCATGAATCGGCCATGGAGATATTAAGGGTCGGCAGGGATTTAATACAATCAGCAAAACAGATATGATTATCTATGGAGCCGGCCTGTTTTTTCCGGTTTCTGCCAAAAATGATCAGACTATATTTACCTCCGGTTCGAGTTGAATCATAAACCTGGAACAAACCGATTCCTTTATTTCCATGGCGAGATTTTTGATCTCTTCGCCAGTGGCATTTCCATAGTTAACAAGAACCAGCGCCTGCTTTTCATGGACCCCGGCATTACCAGCCCTTTTGCCTTTCCAGCCGCATTTCTCTATCAACCATCCGGCGGGAATTTTCACCTGGGTTTCACTTACCGGGAAGGAGGGCATCGAATCATACTGCTCTTCAATCTCCCCGGCCTTTATTTTATCAACAACCGGATTTTTGAAGAAACTGCCGGCATTACCGATTATTGCGGGATCAGGCAGCCTGGATCTCCTGATATGGATCACCGCATCGCGTATTCTTTCCAGGCTGATAT
This sequence comes from Bacteroidales bacterium, assembly GCA_007135095.1. GTDB lineage: Bacteria > Bacteroidota > Bacteroidia > Bacteroidales > PUMT01 > PXAP01. The sequence goes on from SLJO01000222.1 coordinate 4,857, forward strand.
CCCCGGTCTTCTCAATTTCCTCCTGCAGGTTACCATATGTTATGTTGTATTCCGGGTAGTGCTTTAATCTGAAAATAACAGAGGTAATGATCACCTTGTTTTTAAGGTGGGTTTTAAATATGCTGTTCCTGTACCCGAAATTACATTCGCTGTTAGAGAGGGATGTCAGCTCGAAGGTTTCAAGATCAAGGTAATTCACCTTTTCAATAACGTCTTTTACCTCGACACCATAGGCTCCGATATTCTGAATGGGGCTTGAGCCTGTTGAACCGGGTATAAGTGACAGGTTTTCTATGCCCCCCAGATTATTGCTGACAGCCCACATTACAAAATCATCCCAGTTTTCCCCTGCACCCACCTCTACCATGCACTGTTCATGGTCATTGCCGGTAATTTTTATCCCCTTGATTGCAGGCTGCAGAATAAGTCCGTTATAATCCCTGGTGAACAGGATATTGCTTCCTCCCCCGATAATATAAAATGGAAAACATTCACGGTGAGTTAATACTTCCTTGATTTCCCCGAGGTTTTCTGCCCTGGCAAAATAGCGGGCACTGACATTTATGCCGAGGGTATTGTATTGCCTGAGTGGAAAATTTTCTTCTATCGTTACCATATATCTATTTTGTTCCTGACACAAATATAATTAAATGAACCCACTTGTAACTTTCGTCAGGTAAATAAAGATGAATTTTGAATTGAGTTCCGCCCGGCAATAAACGGGACGATGAGCTGAAAAAACGGATTATTTTTTATAAATTTGCGGCAAATTAATGGTTCCGTAGCTCAGTTGGATAGAGCAACAGCCTTCTAAGCTGTGGGTCCCAGGTTCGAATCCTGGCGGAATCACCAGACCACTTAAAGAATCCAGTAACAGACCAGCAAGCTTGCAGATTCATTCCGGACGGTTGGTTTTCATTACGGTTCCGGATGAATCCTTGTTTTCTCCTTTCTTTGTCATTGACGCTGTGACTAAATAATCATCCCCAATTTAATTACAGGAAACAGATGAAAATAATACTTTTGGCAACAGCGCAGACAAAATCATGCTATCCCCTGACTGTTAACAAGCCTAATGCACTTATGAAGGTAAACGGCCAAACCCTGCTGGGACATGCCCTGGAGAGTGTATTGCCCCATTGCCGAGATGTCAGGGTGGTAATTTCCAAAAATCACCTCCCCCTTTTTGGAAATGCAGACCCGGGTGATGAAATTAAATATGAGGTTATTGAGCATAATTCACAATTAAACCATATTGTTTCAGACAATGATATGATTCTGGATAGCGCCGATTATTTTCCGAAATCAGATTCTCTTGAAGGTTTGATGGCCGGTATTTACAAGGTCAGATATTCCTGGGATCTCCTATCCTGCCAGGAAAAACATATTGTTAAAACAGGAATAATTAATGAAGGTCAGGTAGAAGCCGGCGCGGTTGTCAGTGGACACATCCGAATAGGCAAGGGTACTCTCATTAAAAGCGGAGCATGTATTGAAGGTCATGTTACAATAGGTGATAATTGCATAATCGGCCCCAATTGTTATATAAGGGGTTTTTGCACCATAGGCAATAATTGCAGGATTGGGAATGCAGTGGAGATAAAAAATTCAATTCTGGGAGATAATGTCAATGTATGTCATTTAAGCTATGCCGGCGACAGTGTTATCGGCGATTGTGCCAACCTGGGTGCCGGATTCATAAGTTCAAACCTGCGTCACGACGGGGCCTTGATTGTTACCAGATTAAACGGAGAAAAAGTTGATACAAAACGGCAAAAACTTGGAGCAATAATTGGTGATGGTGTCCATACCGGCATAAACACATCCACTTACCCGGGCAGGAAAATATGGCCCGGCATTGCAACTCTTCCGGGCACAATTGTTACCAGGGACATTGAAACCTGATTTTCATTCCCCGCCAGGATCATGAAGACCAGAACCCGGGGTGAACCTTCAGCCATAGGCTATGACAACATAAAAAAAAACATACATTTGCTCTGCATTTAACCATAGAAAGGGATGATATGAACCAGCAAATCAATGAAATTGCACAAAGGTTGCGCGGACTGCGCGATTTTCTCGGTATCCCGGCAGAAGAGGCGTCTGCAGTCTGTCATGTTTCCCTCGGGGAATACCTGGGATACGAAAGCGGTGAAAAAGACATACCGGTTAGCGCCCTGCAAAACATTTCAAAAAAATATAATGTGGAGCTGACTGCCCTGCTGTTTGGCGACGAACCGAATATGAAGGCATTTTTCCTGACCCGTGCCGGTCAGGGCACCGCCATGGAACGCAGCAGGGCATATAAGTACCAGGCCCTGGCTGCAGGGTTCATCGGCAGGAAAGCGGATCCTTTTATCGTTACCGTGGAGCCGGCGCCTGATAACACCCCTGTTCACCTGAACAGCCACAGCGGACAGGAATTCAACTTCGTGCTTGAAGGAAGGCTGCTGCTGACCATAGACGGGCATGAATTGATCCTGGATGAAGGAGACAGTCTTTATTTCGATTCGACCCTGTCGCATGGAATGAAAGCCATGAACGGGAAGCCGGTGAAATTTCTGGCTGTCATTTTCTGAATAATATCAAACTAAATAATCGGGCAGGTAAATGATAGGAAAATATTTAAAGCAAACGAATTTCAGTGATTACGACGATTTCAAGGCAAATTATGAACTCATTGTACCGGGCGACTTCAATTTCGCCTACGACGTGGTAGACGGGTGGGCAGCTATTGACCCTGACAAGCAGGCAATGCTCTGGACCAACGACAAAGGCGACTGCCGCTCCTATACCTTTGGTGAAATGAAAGATATTTCCGACCGCACCGCCGGATACCTTGCCTCTCTCGGCATCCGGAAAGGTGATATGGTAATGGCAATATTGAAGCGCCGGCCCGAATTCTGGTTTACAATCATAGCCCTGCACAAGATCGGGGCTGTCATAATTCCCGCTACCCATCTGCTGACCGGGAAAGACATTGTTTACCGGAATAACGCTGCTGATATAAAGGCTATTATTTGCGATGGAGACGAGCAGATAATCAAGAATATAAATGATGCAAAACCCGCCTCTCCATCAATCCGGAAACTGATTTCTATCGGCCCCCTGGTACCCCGGGGATGGGAGGACTTTCATAAAGGTATCGACAAGGCCAGACCATTCGAACGTCCCGCAGAGCAGACGAAAAATGACGATCCCCTTATAGTCAGCTTTACTTCCGGAACCACGGGTGATCCCAAAATGGTGATTCTCGACAGTATTTATCCTCTCGGACACATCATAACTGCCCGATACTGGCATAACCTTAATGAAAACAGCATCCACCTGACAATCGCCGATACCGGATGGCTAAAGGCCGTATGGGGCAAACTGTATGGTCAGTGGCTTGTTGGTTCTACCGTTTTTGTGTATGACCACGATAAATTTATACCTGCAGATATACTTGCAATTCTCTCAAAGCACAAAATCACATCTCTCTGTGCGCCGCCTACCGTCTTCCGCTTTCTTATAAGGGAAGACCTGACCGCATATGACTTATCTGCCCTGCAGTGGTGCACCATTGCAGGAGAGGCATTGAATCCGGCAGTCTATGAGCAATTTTTCAAACTTACCGGCATCAGGCTGCGCGAAGGCTATGGCCAAAGCGAATCTACCCTTACGGTGCTAACCACTCCATGGGTGGAACCGAAACCCGGTTCAATGGGTTTGCCCAGCCCCCATTACGACATCGATCTTCTCACCCCCGACGGCCGTTCGGCCGAAGCAGGTGAGCAGGGACAGATTGTTATACGCTATGACAAAAAATACCCGGCAGGACTTTTTAAGGGCTACTACCGGAACAGGAAGCTCACTGATGAAGCCATGGCAGACGGAATATACTTTACCGGTGATCTGGCCTGGAAAGACGAAGACAACTATTTCTGGTTTGTCGGGCGTGCAGACGATGTGATCAAGAGTTCCGGCTACCGCATCGGGCCCTTTGAGGTGGAAAGTGCTCTTATGACTCATCCTGCCGTTGTAGAGTGTGCAATCACGGGTGTTCCGGATGAATTAAGGGGACAAATAGTAAAGGCAACCATCATTGTCGCCAGCGACTATAAAGACAGGACAGGCGACGCATTGATAAGGGAATTGCAGGATCATGTGAAAAATGTGACCGCCCCTTACAAGTATCCGCGCATTATTGAATTTGTGGATGAACTGCCCAAAACCATTAGTGGAAAAATTCGCCGGGTGGAAATTCGTCAGCGTGATAATAAATAGTTTATATTTAAACATATTTTCTGAACCAATGTTCTATTAACACCCAAAGGAAATCGTCTATGAGAAAGTTCAGCTTTATCATCACCCTGGCCTGTATTATTCCGGTTTTGTTCAGTGCCGGTACCAAAATGGATCAGGCGCAGGAACAGCAAGGAGATTTCGTTCCCCTTTTCAACGGAAGGAACCTGGATGGATGGGTGAATGTCAACGGGGCACCTGAAACCTATACCGTGCGCGATAACATGATTGTAACCAGCGGCATACCCCATGGTATACTGCGCACTGAGAAACAATATCAGAATTATATCCTGGAACTGGAATGGCGTCATACCGTTGAAGGTGGCAATTCCGGACTGTTTATTCATTCTGACCCCATGCCTGCGGTGGGCCGTCCTTTCAGCCGCGCAGTCGAAGTGCAGATACTGGACGGGAATGGCGGTGACATATTTCCTATTCATGGAGCAACCATGACTCCCTGGAAGCCCCATCCCGGCGGATGGGTACGCTCCCTGCCGCTGGAAAACCGGAATCATCCCGCAGGACAGTGGAACCATTACCGGGTCGAAAGCCTTGACGGGATGATCATACTTTCGGTTAATGGCCGGGAAGTCAACCGGGGTTACCATGCCAATCCCCGGAAAGGGTATATCTGCCTGGAAGCCGAGGGGAGCGAGGCTCATTTCCGGAATATCAGGATCATGGAATTGCCGGGAGAAACACCTCCCGCATCTGTGGTAGCTGATATAGCTCAGGACTTCAGGCAGTTGTATAACGGCAACGATCTCAGGGAGTGGGAAGTGGCACCGGGAAGTGAGGGCCACTGGACTCCCGAAGGATGGATTTTGAATTATGACGGCAAAAGCCGGGCTGAAGTAAAGGATTTGTGGACAAAGGAGGAATTCGGCGATTTTCATCTTATTGCCGACTGGCGCCTGACGGGGGAACCTGTCATCAGGGAATTGCCTGTCGTTTTGCCCGATGGTTCCTATGCCATGAATCCGGACGGGGAACGTCTGACAATCCCGGTAGGTGATGCGGGAGACAGTGGTATATATATACGCGGCAGTACCAGGAGCCAGTTTAATATCTGGAGCTGGCCCGTAGGTTCCGGGGAGATTTACGGATACCGGAATGATATGAACATGCCTGCCTCAGTGCGAAAGGGGGCTACTCCCTTACTGAATGCTGATAACCCTGCCGGCCAGTGGAACAGGTTTGAAATTATAGTTACCGGAAACAGGGTAACTTGCATATTGAATGGAAAGACAGTTATAGACGATGCTGAATTGCCGGGCATGCCCGGAAAAGGACCAGTTGGCCTGCAGCATCATGGTGATCCCGTCCAGTTTGCCAACATATATATTAAGGAACTGTAGGTGCGGGCTGAATTCAGCGGAATGTAAAACTGTCATTTAAATGGATGCCATGCGACGATTTTTTCAGATAAAGCAATTCCTGGCCATCTCAGCTGTTTTTATTATTTTGCTGCAAACTGCCTTTGGCCGGGGGCATGAAATGTATCCGGATGAAAGAGCGAGCGACAAGGCGACATTCGCTGAATCCCTGGCTGACTTTGTAAGCGGAAAGGTGCTGGAACAGGATCCCGCCTTTCAGAATGGCAGGCCGGTCTGCACTTCTGTGGTATGGATACCGACATATTACGGCTATCACTCATTCCTGGGTGTACTCGATAGTTTTATTGCAAAACACACTACGATAACCTCCCTGAGAACATGGAGGCTGGCGGACAGGAATTTATATGTAATACACCTTAGTCAGGAAAATATCTCGGTCAGCATTATTTACGACTTGCGGGATTCATTGCTGCTGCTGACAACACCACCCGGATATTGATCCCCGAACATTTTATCAGCCGGTAAGTACTTTGCTTTCAGCTCTTCTGCCTGCGGCGTCCACTGCTACTATCCTGAACTCCGTCCCGCGCGAAAGTTCGCAGGTAAAGGGTTCTTTCGTTGTTTGCGGGGTGTGCCGGATGGTTTCCGCCAGCTGCCCGTCACTGATTATTTCATAATGGTCAATGGGTTCATCACCAGCATAGCTGGTATCCCATGTTAGCTTTATCCTGTCTGTTTTAGTGAGATTTGTATTTCCCGGAGGTGTCAGTCCCCTGTCGGCCATCTGGAAATAATTTGTTTCACCGTTCCGTGATCTGCCGCCAATCTTTTCAAGCTCCCTTCTTTCCGGTTCGCCGAGGGCATCAGCTTCTATCTGGGCTGCATAATAGTTCTGCACAAGCTGGCATCTGAGAGGGTCGTCATTTATCTCACCTATTCCTACGATAAGCGTATGAACTCCTCTGGTGGTTAATGCATATTCAATAAGCGGCTTACTGGGAACCGATTCGGTGCCTATAATTCTGACCACGTCATCGGGCACCGTCGACCATCCGGGCTCCTTTGTATACATGGCCCCATCGGCAAACACCTTCATGCCTATTACCCCTATGTTCCTGGCCTCTGCCACCGGAATCACGTTGTACTGCATATTCAGATACCTCCGGTCATTGACATTGATAGATACCAGCATCCCGTCGAGCAGATCCCATTTGTCGCGCTGAATCATATCCATCATGGCAGGGGCATTATGATGGCCCGAAAATCCAAGGTGGTTTATTAATTTTTCATTTCCCGGGTTCAGGCCGGTGATGTTTGTGCCGTCCCTGTAATCCCGCAATGCTACCAGGGCACCAAAATTCTCATCCGTGTTCAGGGGTGTTTCAAGCCCCCTGTAAACAACGTCCGTCTCTTCGGAATTTACCAGGTTGTGTATGAGAAACATATCCACCCGGGCCCCTTCCGGGTATGTACCGTCATCATTGCCGAACATCTGTGAGAGGGACCGCTTGAGGTCGGCCACTGCACCTTCACCGTGGTCACCATTTGTGCTGTTCCTTACATTGGGGAGTTGCGGATAACCGCCCTTTGCCCACCTTATCATGGTTTTTGATGTGAGGAAGATAGATTCCCTGAGTTCACTGTTATAACCCGGTTGTCCCGGAATAAGATTCAGTTTTCTGAATGCTTTACCGAAATTCAGCTGGCTGGGTCCGTAAACATTGGAGGTGTCAAAATAGTTAATGCCCAGGTCAAATGCTTTTAGTATAATATCCACGGGTTCAACATCGGCGGGTGTCCATTGAAGGGAGCTTTGACCTCCCAGCGACATCGAGGTAACATCGAAATTGATCCTGCCGAAACGGCGCTTCATTGGTGCAGGTATGGATTCCCTGCTACAGGAGAAAGAGGGCATAAGTGTTATGCCTGCCGCGGCTGCTGCGGAAAGACGCATGAACTCACGCCTTGAAAGTCTTGATGCTGTTTTTGGGATCATTATGCAAGGATTTAATTGATTATCAACTAATCGTAATAATTATTTATGTTAAAAATAAATAAATTATTTTATAATTCCTCACATCTGCCTGACCGGGGAATGATCGGCTATGCAGCGAACAGAGAAGCCGCCGTTTTTGTGGAAAACATCGCGGTTGATACTTGCATTGTCAGCGTAGAGGTTTCTGTACCATGCGCCGTTGAATCCATTGCTTGTCGAGGACCATGCGAACATATCCCTTCCAAGTGAAGAAAACCCGCCGCCGGGGTGTCTGTACCCTCCCGGCAGGGCAGAAAACCCTATCTCGTCAGTTGCGATGGCATTAGGATCCGCCCAGTGTGTGGTACCTGTTTTTTTCAGCTTGCCGCCTGCGTAATTATCCCTCACTCCCGACTTGATAACAGATGCAGGCGGCATTCCCAGATATATCTCGAGCTCCTTCCAGTCGTGGTCAGAAGGTACACGCCATCCGGAAGGGCAAAGGCCCCTTTCATCGCTTACAGCATGCCAGTTATATAAATTGCCATAGTCCCGCTGCAGATATTCATCATTATTATAGGTAACCCATCCTCCTGTTGTCAGGGTGCTCCAGGCAGAGGGCTCCTTAATATTTGGAATGACATCACCGTTGCTGTATTTGCCGGTCTTGAGGTTACTGCTCATCCACACCTGCCCGTTGGTCTTTATGGTATAATAAATATTTCCTTCAACGTCGGTTATACTGCCGTAATATGTCCTGAATGATTTTTCATCGCCGTAGGATATTCCTGTTTTATTAATTGCGTAAGCTCTGACATAGTAAACCGTTGCCGGTTCAAGATTCCCGATCATATCTGAAAATTTGTTGCCGTTCCCTTCATGTGTGGTTTTTCCGTCATGATTTTCAACCGAAGGGTCATGTCGTGTGCTCCATACCAGTCCCCTGCTCACTATACCGGTTTCTTCACCGTAAACGATGATGCCACCGCCTGCAGCAGAATTGGTGGTTATGCTGCTTATTTCTTCAGTGGCAATTATTACGGGTATTTCACCTTTGCTGCAGCTTGCAAAAAATAATGCAACGGCTGCCATGGCAATCAAAGGGTGTATTCCTCTGTACTCCCTGATACTGCGGATAATTGCCGCTGGTTTGCCTGGTGAAGTTATCGGTCTCTTACACATCTTTCAGATTGTTTTGAATCTATCTAATTAACATTACCGGAAGTATTTTGTTGAAACCATATACCTTATTTTGATGCCTGCCTTTGTTAAAAAATATTTCCTTCATTTTGATAATGATGATTTTTAATTATATTTGCATTAATGTCAACAGGAATAAATAATAGCCGCTTCAGTTTCCTATTTTTCTTTTTTGGAAAACCGGAACAGGGACTGTAGTATATGTTGCTCAATATAAAAAGCCATCAAAGTCCCGGTCACCCGGGACTTTTTTGATTAATAAACAATTACCATGAAAAAACAAGGAAAACGGGTTGCGATACAAGGTGGTTTTGGCGCTTTCCATGAAATTGCCGCCAGGAAGTATTTTACAGAATCAGAGCCTCAGATAGTTCCATGCGATACCTTTATTGATCTTTTTGATTCCATAGCCTCGGGGAATGCCGATTTTGCGGTTGTCGCCATAGAAAATTCAGTGGCCGGGTCGCTGATTCCGAATTATGCCCTTTTAAGCCGCTCCAGCGTAAAAGTTACCGGTGAGGTCTATCTGCGCATCATACAGAACCTCATTGCGCTTCCCGGCCAGAATCTCGACGATATCAGCGAGATCCATTCACACCCCATGGCGATACTCCAGTGTCACGACTTTCTGGCGCCTCTCAGGAAGCGCGGGGTAAAGGTGGTTGAATCGATAGATACTGCATTAAGTGCCAAATGGATAAAGGAAAATGGCATGATGGGAATTGCTGCCCTGGCAAGCGAACTTGCCGCAGTTATTTACGGGCTTGAAGTAATTGCTGAAAGCGTTGAAAGCAATAAGCGAAATTTTACCAGGTTTCTTATTGTTGAACCCCGGACTGATAAGAAAGGCGGAAAAGAAGCAACCGATCTCAATAAGGCATCTATTTGTTTTACCCTTCCTCATAATGTGGGAAGCCTGTCCCAGATCCTTTCGGTTCTTGCCTATTACAGGATCAACCTGTCGAAAATACAATCGCTTCCGGTAGTAGGTAAGGAATGGGAATACTTCTTCCACCTTGATTTGCTGTTTGACGATATTTCAATGTATAAAAAAGCCCTGTCTGCTGTTCAGCCGCTGATTGACCAGCTGCAGATACTCGGGGAGTACAAAAGCGGCCAATTGCAAAACGGCTGAGGTTCAATATGCAACGAGAAATTGAATGGCAGGAAACCCCTGCCCGAAAGTGGGCAGGGCCGGATGCAATGTATTGGTTGAGAAAAAAAAAATGAAAAAAATCATAATTTTTTCCTGAAACAGGTTTGACCTTCATTATTATTTTATACATTTGTGCTCAATTTATGTTATAAAACATATGAGATATCTTCTAACAACCATTCTATTTATTATTCTCCTGGGGCATCCAGGGCGAAGTGAGAATGGTGTTTGACAATATAGTTAATTAAAAACAAAAAGCCCCCTCACTTCAAAGTGCGGGGGCTTTTATATAAAAGCAGTTTATGGGACGGAAACTCAGAAGCAGTACAACAACAGGTGGCAGATTAAATGCCGGAGCCAGAAGTCTATGGAGAGCCAATGGCATGAAAAAGGAGCAAATGGGAAAGCCGCTTATTGCAATAGCAAACTCATTTACTCAATTTGTTCCCGGCCATGCCCACCTTCATGGTATCGGGCAGCAGGTAAAGAAGCTGATTGAAAAGCAGGGTTGCTTTGCTGCTGAATTCAATACGATTGCCATTGATGATGGTATCGCCATGGGACATGACGGTATGCTGTATTCACTGCCTTCACGGGATCTTATTGCCGACAGCGTGGAGTATATGGTTAATGCTCATTGTGCTGATGCACTGATATGCATCAGCAATTGTGATAAAATTACCCCCGGCATGCTTATGGCAGCCATGCGGCTCAACATACCCGTTGTATTTGTAAGCGGCGGACCAATGGAAGCGGGCCGGAGTGGTGACAAGTCACTGGACCTTGTTGACGCCATGGTTATCGCGGCCGATCCTGCAGCGGAAGATGAAGAAATTTACCAGGTTGAAAAAAATGCCTGTCCGACCTGCGGATCCTGTTCGGGAATGTTTACAGCGAACTCGATGAATTGCCTGAATGAAGCACTTGGTCTGGCTCTTCCCGGCAATGGTACGGTGGTTGCCACCCATGTTAACCGGACCGGACTGTTCGAGGATGCCGCATCCCTTATTGTCAGGCTTGCCTACCGCTATTACAGCGATGGTGATGACCGGGTCCTTCCCAGGTCGGTTGCCACCAGGAATGCATTCCTGAATGCCATGAGACTTGATATTGCCATGGGAGGCTCAACAAACACAGTATTGCACCTTCTGGCCATTGCCCATGAGGCAGGGGTTGATTTCACCATGGCCGACATAGATGAAATGTCACGTACAACTCCCGTTTTATGCAAGGTTTCCCCCAGCAGCAGTTATCATGTCGAGGATGTGAACAGGGCTGGCGGTGTACTTGGTATAATGGCTGCCCTGAATGATGCCGGGCTGATTGACGCGGATGCCCTGAGGATTGATTATCCAAGTCTCAGGGAGGCATTGAGGGATTACGATGTCCGGCAGTCTTCTGCCACCGATAAGGCCTGGAATATCTATGGCAGCGCCCCTGGCGGATACCACAACCTTGTGATGGGTTCACAAAATGTAATGTATGAAAGCCTGGATCTTGACCGTAAAAATGGCTGCATCAGGTCTGCCGGGCATGCCTATTCCGGTGACGGGGGACTGGCTGTGCTGTATGGCAATATAGCCAGCAGGGGTTCAATAGTCAAAACGGCCGGGGTGGATCCCTCTGTTATGCATTTTGAGGGTGTGGCAAGGGTTTTTGAATCTCAGGATGATGCCTGCAAGGCTATTCTCGGCGGCCGCATTGTTGCCGGTGATGTGGTGGTAATACGGTATGAAGGCCCCAAAGGCGGGCCGGGAATGCAGGAAATGCTTTATCCCACTACTTACCTTAAATCGGCCGGACTGGGTTCCAGGTGCGCCCTGATTACCGATGGCCGTTTTTCCGGCGGCACATCCGGGCTTTCTATCGGGCATATATCTCCCGAAGCCGCCGCAGGAGGGGAGATTGCACTTTTAAGGGAGGGTGACAGGATTATTATTGATATTCCATCCAGAAGCATAAATGCTGATCTGCCTGACGAGGTGCTTGCATCAAGAAGAAACCTGGAACTGTCGCGTGATGGGCAATCGTATACCCCCGGTGAGAGGAACAGACAGGTGTCCAGGGCACTCAGGATCTATGCCGAAATGGTAACCTCGGCCGATACCGGAGCAGTAAGGTTGCTGCCTGGAGAAAAAAGCATTCATGCCGCTGCGGCTTATACTGAAAATACCCGGATTGAAAAAAATCCATTCCCGGCATAAGTGATCCGCATGTTTCGGGCAAATTAATTATAACTGAACCAACACAAAATGATAATATGGACAATCAAACAAACATATTGATGAAGGAAGCAACCACA
>SLJO01000146.1 GCA_007135095.1 Bacteroidales bacterium
AATACACAATCAATTGCTCCCCCCACGTACTTTATAAGCAATTGACTACTCCCTCCGGATTATCTGAATGGTTTGCCGATGATGTGAATCTTAAAGGCAATATCTTTACATTTATCTGGGACGGAGCAGAGGAGCAGGCAGAGATGATATCATTCAAGGAGAATAAGTTCGTAAAGTTTCGCTGGCTGGCAGCAGATGACAAGGATGCCTTTTTCGAATTCAAGATTAACAAGCATGAGCTTACCGGCGATGTAGCACTTGAAATCACTGACTTTGCCGATGAGGATGATGTCGATGATGCCCGTGACCTCTGGGATACCCAGATTTCACGGCTAAAACATACTATGGGCCTGTAAAAAATCCGCTTCCCCATTTCCCGCCGAATGCCATCCCCTGGTTACCAGCCATCGGAATGCTTCTTAAAAAAAGCTTAATTTTGCAGTTATTCAGCATAAAACTTTCAGAAATTCGTTTTATTTTTTCTTGTAATTGCTTGAAATCAACACCGGGCTTTGTTGATAAACCGGATGCTGGATTAGAGATCCTCAGTTCGCGGCACGCCTGTCTGATCAACGAAAAGGATCATTAGATGAAGAAGCTGCATTTATTTGTAATTAAGACTTATATGGGTCCGTTTGTTTCCACTTTTTTTGTAGTGGTTTTCATACTACTCATGCAATTTCTTTGGAAATACATCGATGATTTGATAGGTAAGGGGCTTGAATTTGCCGTGATAGCCGAATTGCTTATGTATACTTCCGCAAGCCTGGTCCCGCTTGCCCTGCCACTGGCCGTATTGTTATCTTCGCTGATGGCTTTCGGCAATATGGGTGAAAACTTTGAGCTTACGGCACTCAAATCATCCGGCATATCCCTTCAAAGGATTATGAGTCCCCTGATATACCTGACTGTTATAATAAGTGTCGGAGCGTTTTATTTCTCCAATAATGTGCTTCCCTATACCAACCTCAAAATGCGTTCACTGCTTTATGATGTCCAGCAGCAAAGGCCTGAAATGCAGATCAGGGAGGGGGTGTTTTACAATGGCATAGACAATTACAGCATTAAGATTTCAGGCCGTAATTACCGTACAAATATGATGTATGATGTAAAAATATATGATCATTCTCTTGGCAGGGGCAATCTGAAAGTAAGCGTGGCTGATTCCGGTTTTATGAGGATAACCGAAGATAAAGGGCACCTGGTGACAACCCTTTACAGTGGGTATAATTACGAGGAGATGGAAGAAAGGGCAAGGCAAAGACGGGAAAGGACTTTTCCCCATCGCCGGGACAATTTTGACCAACAGGTACTGATCATAGAGCTCACGGGCTTTGACCTGCAAAGGACAGACGAAGAGGCATTCAGACATAATTCTCAGATGATGAACCTGAGCCAGCTTGATTTCACTATGGATTCGCTCCAGTTGATACTTGTTGAAAGGGTTGATGAGCATACAGGCAACATTGTACAATCTGCCTTTTTTAAGAGGGAGGCCTATCAGAGGAAATTACCCGAAGAGATCGTGAAGGAGGAAAGGCATCCTGCAGACATAGTGGGTATTGAAAGCGGGATGACAATCGACCAGAGAATAAGTGCATGGGACCAGGCGGCTGTTGATGCAAGGCTTGTCAGAAATCAAATCATATCCACCAAAACCGATTTTGACTGGAGAAACAAGAGGATACGAAGGTATGAAATGGAATGGCACAGAAAGTTCACTCTTTCATTTGCCTGCCTTGTATTCTTCTTTATTGGGGCCCCACTCGGAGCCATTATAAGAAAAGGCGGACTCGGCATGCCCGCCGTGATATCGGTGCTTTTTTTTGTAATTTATTATGTCATCGACATATCAGCTCAGAAATTTGTAAAGGAGCTCGTAATACCCGCTTTCCCTGGAATGTGGATATCCAGTTTCATTTTGCTTCCTGCCGGGATATTCCTGACATACAAAGCAACATCCGATTCACCAATAATGAATACCGAAACCTATTCTAATTTTTTCAGATGGATTTCAATTTTTTTCAGCAAATTCACCAAAAAATAATTTGGCTGAATTGTTAACGAGCATGAATATCCTGGTAGTTTGCAACAAATTTCCTTACCCTCCCAAAGACGGAGGCTCACTGGCGACATTCAATATGATCAGGGGACTAGCAGGCGCAGGCAACCGGATTGACCTCCTTGCCATGAATACAAGCAGGCATTTCTCGCCGGTGGGCACCCGGGAAATTGACATTGCGGGATTGAATCGGGTCAGGGATGTTTATATAGATAATTCAATTAGTATTCCGGGACTTATATTTAATCTCCTGTTTTCTTCAGAACCCTATAATGCGACAAGGTTTTTCAGTCTTGAATTCCAGGCAGTGCTCCTGGAAATGCTTCGTGAGGGCAACTACGATATTGTTCAGCTTGAGGGCCTGTACCTTGCGCCGTATATTAAGCCAATCAGGGAAAATACACAGGCAAAAATTGTTTACAGAGCCCATAATATCGAGTACTTAATATGGGACAGTTACCACAAAAATACTGGGAATCTCTTCAAGAAATTGTATCTTGGTGGCCTGAAAGAAAAAATTAGGAATTTCGAACTGGAGTTCGTGAATAAATATGACCTGCTTGTTGCGATTACCGGGGCCGATTTGAAGGAATTGAACCTTATGGGCAATGAAAAGCCTTCTGTTGTTTCGCCTTTCGGAATGTATCCGGGGGAAATTCCTGTAAATGATAACACCGCGGATGATATTTGTCTTCAATATATCGGGGCGCTCGACTGGTTGCCGAATATCGAGTCACTAAACTGGTTTATCGACAGGGTTTGGATCAGGATAAAAAGCAAATATCCCGGATTGAAATTCAAGGTTGCCGGGAGAAATGCAGGCAGGGGACTTGTGAAGAAAATGGCCGGAAAAGGTATTGAGTTCCATGGCGAAGTAAAAGACTCAGGAGATTTTCTTTCACAAAACGGCATATTCGTCGTTCCCCTCTTTTCAGGCAGTGGCATCAGGGTAAAGATCATTGAAGCCCTTTTCATGAAGAAGGCCATAATAGCCACATCATTTGCTGTAACAGGGATTCCTGTTGAAAATGGAAAGAATATCCTTCTTGCCGATTATGAAAATGAATTCATCGGTCATATAATCAGTCTGCTGGAGGACAGGGAACTTTTTACCGGTCTGGGGACCAGGGCAGGGGAATTATCTGCTGACTGTTTTGATAACGGGCTTATAGCAGGCGAACTTTCTGCTTTTTATAAAAAATATGCCGTATGATCGCTCTTGTTTTTTTCTGGCTGCCGGTTATTTTCCTTACCTATTCCTATATAGTTTACCCTTTCTTGTTACGTGTGCTTTCTCGCCGCAGAACTCCAAACAATATCATTTACAGTAAAACGGAAGATCTGCCTGCCGTAACAATCTTGATGGCTGTGCATAACGAACAGGAAGTTCTCCGGGAAAAAATTTCCAGCATTATTGACAACAATTATCCCCCTGGCAAGCTCAGGATTCTTGTCGGATCAGATGAGTCAACCGACAAAACCAATGCAATCCTTGAAGAGATGTCATCTTCCATAAGTCATCTCCGTTGTTTCTACTTCAGTCACCGTAGGGGTAAATCCTTGGTAATAAACGAACTGGCAGGGATATCACGCAACGGAGTACTGATAATAACCGATGCAAATGTGGTTATGGGGAAGGATACCATATACCATCTTGTAAAGCATTTTAAAAACAGTAAAATTGGACTCGTTGATTCAAATATGATGCACAAGGGACTGAAGGAGGATGGTATTTCTGTACCGGAAAATGCTTATATATCAAGGGAGGTCAGGATAAAATATGACGAAAGCCTGATATGGGGAACCATGATGGGGCCGTTCGGAGGGTGTTACGCCATCAGGAAAAAACTTTATTGTGACGTGCCCGACCTGTTCCTTGTTGACGATTTTTTCATAAATATGAAGGTAATTACCTCCGGCCATAAAGCCATTATCGAACCTGAAGCAGTTGTGACCGAAGATGTATCCAACAGCCTGAAAGACGAGTTCAGACGGAAAATCCGCATTGCGGCGGGTAATTTTCAGAATCTTAGCTATTTCTTCAGGCACATCTTTTCAGGCATCCCCGGCCTGTCCTTCAGTTTTATCTCACATAAGGTGCTGCGATGGTTTGGTCCCTTTTTCCTGATTTCGGTTTTTCTCAGCACTCTGTGGCTAAGCCGGGAAAACACATTTTATCAATATGCTCTTGCATTGCAGATTTCTGTGCTTATGTTGCCATTAATTGATTATTTATTGGGAAAAATCAAAATTCATATTATAATTTTGCGTTTTATAACACATTTTATCAGCATGAACTTTGCTTTACTGGTGGGGTTTGTAAAATTTTTGAGAGGAGTTAAAACAAATGTCTGGCAACCAACAAGAAGAAACCAGTAGAAAACTGGATACAATCGATGCGGCCATAGAAGATATAGGGAAAGGCAAGGTAATCATAGTCGTGGATGATGAAGATCGTGAAAATGAAGGCGATTTCGTTGCAGCATCGGAACTGACCACACCCGACATAGTCAATTTCATGGCAACTCACGGCCGGGGCCTTATTTGTGCCGCACTGCCTGAGAAACGCTGTGAAGAGCTTGAGCTTGAACTGATGGTAGGGAAAAACACATCCCTTCATGAAACCGCTTTTACCGTATCTGTCGATCTGATCGGCAGGGGGTGCACCACCGGAGTTTCAGCATCCGACAGGGCAAAAACCATCAATGCCCTGGTCGATTCTTCAACGAGGCCCGAAGACCTTGCCAGGCCCGGGCATGTGTTTCCGTTAAAGGC
>SLJO01000229.1 GCA_007135095.1 Bacteroidales bacterium
CCTGGTCTGCCCGGAAGAACCGCCTGACGGGGCTTGACAGTAAAACCAGCCTTTCCGGAATGGAAAGTGCAGGTGAGGGATTAGAGAAGATTCGCAGAAAAATTGGAATTTGGAAATATGGTCAGAGTTTGTTATTTTTCTTCGGTTTAAAATTACCTGATAACCCCATAAATTCTTAATATTATGTCATACAAAACCGGATCCGGACTGTCACGACGCAATTTTATCCGCCTGTCTTCTGCTGCTGCAGGCATGGCCCTGTTTCCTGCAATCTCCTGCAGCAGGGGAACGGTACCTGCGCCAATGAAACGTCGTTTCGGCAAGATTAATTTTGATGTTACTACCATGGCCCTTGGCGGCCAGGCTTCATTGCAATGGACGCCCGATGATGTTGAGCCAGAAAACATTATCGTAAAAGCCCTGGATTTGGGCATCAACTATTTTGACACCTCCAATCTTTACGGCCCAAGCCAGATGAATTTCGGCAAAGCCTTCAGAAAGAAGAACCTAATCCCCGGACAATCCGGCTATGACCGTCAGTTACGGGAATCCATCTTCATTACCTCCAAAACCCTGATCCGCTGGGCCAAAGGTGGATATCCCACCCTGCCAAACGTGAATAACAGGACAAACGGCGATCACGGTGAAGGTGCCGTAGCCGATCTGAAAAGGTCCCTTTCACAAATATTCGGAAGCGATGACGGAACATACCCGGAAGGAGCTTATGTTGATATGTTTATGCTTCACGGCATAGGGACTTTCGAGGAGGTGGATGTTGTTTACCGGGGACTGGAAACGCCTCTTGACAGGGATGGAAACTTTGGAGCCCTGGTTGCCCTGCGTGATTTCAGGGACGGAACCAACATAACGGGACTTAACCCGAAGAACGAAAAACTAATCAGGCACCTCGGATTATCAGGCCATGACAATGCCCCCATGATCGAATTGATCCAGCGTGACCGGTGGGATCTTATGGACGGGATGCTTATCGTAATTAACGTAAATGACAGGCGTTATTTTAATACCCAGTATAATGTAATACCGGTTGCCCAGGCCAGGAATATGGGGATAATCGGCATGAAGGTGTTTGCCCGCGGGGCATTGTTTAATAATAAGCCCTGGGAAGGGCCTAAAGTTCCAGGTGACGTAATCAGGACAGTAGGCACCGACATGGTTCCAAGCAAGCCCCTTATTGAATATGTCCTTACCGCCCGGGGTATGCATACTATTATCGCCGGAATAGGTGAAGTAAACAGTGACCCTCTCAAATGCCAGCTTTTACAGAATTATTATGCAGCACAGATTGATGCCGATGCACTGAGCGAGGAAGCGAGAAGGGAAATTGAGAAAATAGGGACCAGGGCTCACGGGGGCGAAACCAATTATTTTCAGCCGGCTTGCCGGGGACTTACGCCGCCGGGAAATGTTAAAATTGCCAAAACCGATAAGATAAGACTCACCTGGGATACAAGCTACGCAGGTGATGAACCAATTGCCCGTTACGAGATAGTCAGGGATGGTGTGATCGCAGGCACTGTGGAGCACAGGCCACAGACATCAAAGGTTCCCTTTGCTTTTGAGGCCTCTTCGGGAAATGAGTTTAAAGTTGTTGCAGTAGATGCTGCAGGCCGCAAGGCAGAAAGCGAACTGCTTATTTCCTGACAAAAACCTGTGCCGGTGTTACCCCTTATTCCCCTTCACTGCAAGTGGGTGGATTCCGGTGTCCAAGCCCCTCCTGTTCGAAATGGGCAGGAATTGGAAATTAACAATCAGATAACCTCTAAATTAGAGGTTAATCCGGTTTCGACACTGAAGATTTATTTAAACAAATTATCTTTCATGAAACCCTCATCAGCCTTCGGCAGACAAAATAGTATGAACAAACCATGAGGGTTCCATACGAGTGAAATACTGAATATGAATACCATGCCATTGTAAATAATTGACTTTAAATCTGATATCAATAGTTTGTTCGTATGAATCGTCCATGATGATATTTTCAATATCCTCATAAAATAAAATGAAAATATTGTCATGGTAAGATCCATCAGGCCAACTAATTAAATTAAATATTTTCTGATGAAAAGAAGAGACGTTATAAAGAGCTTGACAATACTGCCCATAGCGGGAGTTATTGGAAATAATTCAATCCGGTCCGCCTTTTCGGCAACGCCAATTAATTCGGAAGCAAACTCCAGGAAAAGCATTTATGAATCAATAGGAGTTGTTCCGCTTATAAATGCACGCGGCACGGTTACTGTCATAGGGGGCAGCCGCATGCTTCCCGAGGTGAAAATGGCAATGGATGATGCTATACGCGATTATGTTCAGATTGACGAACTAATGGACGGTATCGGACGTCGCCTTGCCGAGTTGACGGGTGCAGAATCCGGCTGCATTACTGCCGGCGCATCGGCCGCCATAACAGCCGCCACTGCCGGCTGTGTTACCGGCGGTGATCCTGATAAGATCTGGATGATCCCGAATATTACCTGGAACAAGGATGAGGTGATCATACCCTCTTATTCAAGGTCTGCTTATGATGCCGGGGCCAAGGCAGCCGGGGTGAGAATGGTTCAGGTTGCAGATGTCGAAGAGCTCAAAGCAGCCCTGGGACCGCGGACCGCCATGGTTATGGTGCTTGCCGGAAGAAGATCGGAAAGTGGGCCCCTTTCCCTGACGGAAATATCGGCAATTACCAAACCCCTGGGTGTACCCATTCTTGTTGATGCCGCAGCGGAAGGGCTGGAGGTGCCAAATCCCCATATCGCCCAGGGCGCTGACCTGGTAGCATACAGCGGAGGAAAATATCTTAACGGCCCTCAGTGTGCCGGCCTGCTGATAGGACGTGAAGATCTTATTATGGCCGCCAGAATGAATACGGGACCCCACCATGGTTTCGGCCGGGGCTTTAAGGTAGGGCGTGAAGAGATCATGGGTATGCTGGCAGCTACAGAAATGTGGTTTAAGCGTGACCATGCCGCAGAAATGAGGCAATGGACATTATGGCTGGAAGATATATCAGATCGTCTGGCACCAATCCCGGGAGTTTCAGTGAGCATAAGGCAACCACAGGGACGGTCAAACCCCAGCCCCAACCTTCGTGTGGAATGGGATTTGGATAAGATCCCTCTCACCGGGCAGGATGTCGAAAACCTTCTCTGGGATTGTAATCCCAGGATCGCCGTGAGCGGAGCCGGCAGTTTTCTTCCCTTTCCTCCCAATACAAGGCCAAATATCACCATCAACTCTTCCCAGCTGGAAGCCGGGGAAGAAAAAATAATTGCCGACCGGGTATACGATATCCTGTCAAATCCTGTTAAGATTTCAAAACCTGATGGCGCACCCGCTTTCGATGTAAGCGGACAATGGGATCTTGAGATGAAATTCTCAGCCAGCACCGTCGGCCAGACAATTGTGTTTGAACAAAAGGGCAGCGACCTGAAGGGGACCCACTTTGCCAGTATTGGTCCAAGAGACCTTACAGGCAGCATCCACGGTACCGACATACTGGTGCTCAGTTCATATACTCGTGATGGCGTAAGAGTTAATATTGAATTCACCGGATTTGTCAATGGTGATAAAATGGAAGGTCAGGCATGCCTTGGCGAGTATGGAAAGGCGGCATGGAAGGCAAGCCGGCGCATATACAGAGGATAAATCCCCTAAACTTGTTACTGAATCACTGGTTTTTCATATCTTGTTCCTGGAATATCTACATAGAACCGGTAATTTCATCAGCCTTCCTGGTTATTTAAAGAAGTTGATGATTTTCCAGCAAGGCTGATTCACGGAATTAAAACCATTTTGAAAATGAAAAAAATCAGTTTCTCAATGCTGCCAGTCCTGTGGCTGGCACTTGCCCTTCACGGATGCGGGGAACAAAAGGAGGCAGCCATAATAATGGGAGCCGACCAGCCCGACAAATACCTGCCCTACCTTGAAGGCAAGAATGTTGCCCTGGCAATAAACAACTCTTCTCTTATCGGGAACCAGTTGAGCCTGGATACCCTGCTGTTCCTTGGCGTAAACATAGTGAAAGGCTTCGGGCCCGAACATGGCATAAGGGGTGGCAACATTTATGATTCAATAGATGCAAAAACCGGCATACCGGTTATCTCGCTCTACAGGGGAAAGGTCAAGCCCACCAAAGAAGACCTGGAAGGGGTGGATGTAATGATCTTTGATATGCAGAATGTAGGCACAAAATTTTATACCTACAAAGCGACGCTGCGCTATGTTATGGAAGCGTGTGCCGAGAACAATGTTGAATTGATAGTATTCGACCGTCCTAATCCCAATGATTATGTTGACGGGCCAATTAATGAATTTTCTTCATTTGTTGGCCTGGACCCGATACCTATTTTACATGGAATGACAATGGGTGAATATGCTTTGATGCTAAATGGTGAAGGATGGCTTGAAAACAATTTGAAATGTGACCTGAAAGTAATCAAAATGCTGAACTGGAAGCATGGAGATCCTTATATATTACCGGTAGCTCCATCTCCCAATCTCAATACGCAGCAGTCAATACTGCTTTATCCGTCTTTATGCCTTTTCGAAGGAACTGTGATTAACCTGGGACGCCGCACTGACCCCTTAATAGCATTTACGGTGATTGGAAATCCGGAGTTAAAAGACATATATTCATTTTCATATGAAGTCTATGGTGCCGATGAAACCACTGTACATTACGGCCTGGATTTACGAAACTACAATACAGATATTTTCAGGGAAACAGGGCGGATGAATTTAGGCTGGTATATTGAACTTTATAACTCCTATCCGGACAAGGGCAATTTTTTCAGGCAAAGTGCCAACGGATCATACCGC
>SLJO01000168.1 GCA_007135095.1 Bacteroidales bacterium
GGAACGTGAGGAATCCCTGAATTATGTTTTAAACGGGGGCGGTGTTCATTGTGTGACCCTGGGAATGGAGCATATTCATGAGGTTGACGACAATGTTGAGCGGGTGATGCGGATTGTTAACGGCAGGGCGTAATCTTCCATTTACAAGGCAGACTGAAATCTATCTTCAGGTATTGAGTGACACATGAAAATTCGGATTCCCTGTAGCCGTTTTTTCATGCGTCTGCTTTGAATAAACTTTAGCAAATTTAGCTGGTTTGAAACCCCGACAGCCTGCAAGGTGTCAGTTTGCCCTGAAAAATTTCTTCCCGGGCCAAGTTCTTATTCATATCATTGCATATACCCGGGCTGTGAAAATTGAGAACGGATTACTTTTTTAATTGTGCAACCCCATTACTAACCTGATTATTAAAATATAGATACGTAGAATGAAAGCAAGTATCAAAAGAGCAGTTACTGTGATGGTAATATTTTTTGGCTTGATTATAAAAATTTCCTGTTCTCAGGGTTATCAGGCAACATCACAAAAAGGGTCTGAATTTTCTTGGCCCGAAGGAAAAAAAATGGCATTAAGCCTCACATTCGATGATGCCCGCCCGAGCCAGGTGGATAAAGGTATCCCTTTGCTGGATGAGTACGGAGTAAAAGCAACCTTCTATGTTCTTCACCGGAACATGATGCGACGGCTTGACGGCTGGAAAGAGGCAGTCAGCAACGGCCACGAAATCGGGAACCATTCCCTGAGGCATCCCTGCTCGGGCAATCATACCTGGGCGATTAATAATTCACTCGAGGATCATTATACTCTTGAAAGAATGAGAATGGAACTGGATTCTGCCAATAAGCTGATCTATGAAGCTTTGGGTGTGACGCCCGTATCTTTTGCATATCCATGCGGGTATACATTTATTGGACGAGGCGTTAATACGCAAAGCTATATTCCGGTGGTTGCATCAATGTTTAAAACCGGCCGCGGCTGGGTGGATGAAGTACCAAACGATCCGGCATTCTCTGATATGGCACAGCTCACCGGCATACCACTTGATGCACAATCCTTTGAAGAAATACTTCAGTTAATTGAATCGGCAAAACGAAGGGGGGCCTGGCTGATTCTCGGCGGGCATGAAATAGGCGAGGAAGGAACAGGTGACATCTATACTTCCTATCTTAATGTTATCGAGGCAATCTGCGAATATGCAACAGATCCTGCAAATGGCATATGGATTGATAATGTTGAAAATATTGCCACATATGTGACTGAAACACGGGGGTACTAAACCTCTGAAAAAGAGACAATATGCCTGTTGATTAGTCAATAGGGGGACTTATGCACCAGTTTCCCATGAAAATGGTCTCTGTTCATTTGAATACCCCCGAAGCCACAGAGGTTGAAGCCGGAAATTTTTCCAAAAAGCTTTGCAGTTAAACGAAAAATGTATTATACTTACCTCGCCAAATTAAATACGTACGTTAGTTTGTTTGCCGGCAACCACAGAAAACATAATAACGGTTTGTCCTGAGCATTAACAAAAACCAAACGGGCTCATAATTATTGGTATAATAGCCGGAAGCCGGTTGCATGGGTTAAAAATGGAAAGTTATACTATTGTTATCTATTAAATTAACTAATTGAATATTAACTTGATTAATCTGAAATTAACTATGAAAACAGAAAGACGGTCCGTAATAAAAAAAATGTTGGCCTCTATTGTTGGGTTAACTGGTCTTGGATTTGCATCTAATGTAAATGCCTCATCTTCTGAAGAGAAGGTTACTCTCAACATAACTACTTCCCAGAGGGCCCCTTTGTTTTCCGGTGCCACCAGGCACGGAAATCTTGTGTTTACGGCCGGTAAAGGCTACCATGAAGCCCCGTTTACTATTGAAAATCATACAGATAAAGTTCTGCAGGCACTTGAAGATGAACTTGTGAAAGCCGGCTCATCAATGGAGAAGTGTCTCAAGGTGACTGTGTACCTTGATGACATAAAGGATTACGATGCAATGAACGCAGTGTACAGAGGTCGTTTTGGAGCCAACCCGCCTGTCCGGAGCACTGTTGCAGTGGCCAAAGGAGGGGTGCCCGGAAGATCATTGGTTGAAATGGATGCCATTGCATATATCTGAAAGAGCAAGGATTGTTTCCCAAATATTGTTTAATATTTTGTGGTCAGAATTATCCGGTAAATGTACCGGATAATGACCACAATAGTTTTCCCTGGGGTTGAATATCCTTCGGCATGTAGACTCTTGCCATTAATGATGGCAAAGGATATATTTATATGTTTAGTCACTACATTGCTCATCCCGGAAAAGACCTGAATTACAACAAATTCTCCCATGTACTATTGAGCATAATGATCAGCACCGGATGTTTCGTCTGACCCTCAAAAAAAATTAACGGATAAATATCCTGATCCGGATCCATAATATAGTTTTAATTAATAATAACTATCATAATTTAGATAAATGAAAAAGTTTAGTTTTCACCAGTTAGTATTGGGTTTTTCTCTGCTGATGTTACTTAGTGCCCTTATCATGATCATAACTGATAATGTTCCGGTGGCCGGGCCCTTACTTATTTTATTCTTTATGTCTCTTGCGGTTGCTATAAGAGGCTTTGGTGCAGTAAAAGGATTATCCTATACGGTCTGGATATTTACAGCAGTTACAGCTGCCATGTTTTATCCGCAATATTTTACTACAATTGGCGAATTCCGGACAAGTCTTTTAATAATACCGCTTTTGCAGATTATTATGTTTGGCATGGGATCACAGATGAGTTTTGGAGATTTTGCCCGAATCATTCAAATGCCAAAAGGTGTAATTATCGGCATCGTTGCCCAGTTTTCTATCATGCCGCTTATTGCATTTTCCATTTCACGGATCTTTGATTTCCCCCCCGAGATAGCCGCCGGTATTATTTTAATAGGTTGCGTCCCCAGCGGACTTGCATCCACGGTCATGTCATTTTTAGGACGCGCCAATGTTCCCCTGGCCATAACACTTGCGGCTGTTACCACACTTCTTTCACCAATTGTTACCCCGCTGCTCATGAGAACCCTGGCAGGGCAATTTATTGAAATTGACGCCTGGAGCATGGTATTGGATATCATGGATATGATAATTCTTCCGATTGTTGCAGGATTCATTTTTAATCTGTTCCTGAACAAGGATACCGGCAGGCAGTCAAGGATCATCCAACTTGTTTCCTACCCGCTGATGATGATCCTTACCAGTGTTATATTTCTTGTTACCCAGGATGCAAGCATGAGTGAATTCATTAACTATTTCTTGCGTCTGATGGGGCTGTTTTATTTGCTGCCTATCGTTGGCGGTTACATCTTCGTCAGGGTATTCAGGGGTGACAAAAAGCTTATGGAGACCATTCTTTCATATGTTTCTATGGTCGGAATAGCTTTTATAGTGACAGTTATTACCGCAGCAGGTCGTGAAAGCCTTATGGTTGTTGGTTTTGCCCTGATCCTTACCAGCCTGTTGCACAATTTTGCAGGCTATACCCTGGGTTATTCCCTGGGCTGGATATTCAAGATGTCGGAAAGGGACCGTCGTACTATTGCATTTGAAGTAGGCATGCAAAACGGTGGCATGGCTTCCGGTATTGCATTGCAGATGGGGAAAATCGCTACAGTGGGACTTGCCCCTGCAGTTTTCGGGCCATTAATGAATATAACAGGTTCAGTACTTGCTAATTACTGGCGCAGCAGGCCACCTAAAGACGGCACGATTGCAGACGAGGCTGAACTGGAAAATAACTAAATCGTTTGGTGGGAAATTACCTTGCCGGCCATTTAATGAAATTTGCCATTACAATATTTACATTATTTTTGTGAAAATATTGTAATGGCAGTTATTATGCCTGACCAGATATCTTAATAAATTTTAAACTTCTTAATTTATGAAAGTATTTATTATATTAAGTATTGCACTAATTGCGTTTACATCCTGCACGTCAGGGAATAAAGATCATGCGCAAGATATTGCAAAGCTGGAAAAGGAAGTGGCATCGGTGGTTGAGGATTTCAGGATGGGCATAATAAATGCAGACAGAGCCCTGCTCGAGAGGATCACTTCTCCGCAGCTGGTTTTCGGCCATTCCAGCGGGATGGTTCAGAACAGGGCTGAATTTATTGAAGAGATTATAAGTTTGCAGCCTAATGATTACCATAAAATTGATATGACCGATCAGACAATCACCGTTTCCGGTGATACTGGTGTTGTCCGTCATATTTACTCTGCAGAATATACCAGTAACGGAGTGCAGGGCAGTCTCAGAATAGGAAATGTTATGATATTCACCAAGCAACATGGGGAGTGGAAACTTCTGGCCAGGCAGGCATATCGCCTCTAAACAGACTATATTTTTTCTCTCGCCGCTGGCCTGATTCTGTTCGCCGCCCAGTTTATCATAAATACGTAAAACTTTTATAATCAAATCATTCATATTAAATTTTAAATTTATGAAAAAATCAACTTTTATTTTTATTTCAATATTTATACTGGCCGGTTGTGTTTCTATTGCCCAGCACCGGGTAGCCTCAACACCCGAAACAGTCAGGGCATTAACTTCTGAGTGGACCGGTGAGCGTCTTCCTGACGGCCGGCCATATGTGTCTGACAACCTGCTGGAAAGGCTCAAGGATATTGTCATGGAAGAAGCCTGGGTTATACTGCGAAATAATGGTTATGAAACCCAGTACGAAGGAAACTGGATGATGATAAACCCCGAAAATCCTGTTATGACAGGGCGGGTGCTGACCGCTCAATACATGCCTGAAAGACCCGATTTCAGA
>SLJO01000276.1 GCA_007135095.1 Bacteroidales bacterium
CCACTCTTCCCAGTTAAAACCAAAGGGCCTGCGGTTGGTTGGAGCAACAACATGAGCCCAGTCTTTCTGCCGGTAGGCCCTGGACTGGTTCCTGGCTTCAACGCCGGCCCCCGGCCCCGTGAACCGAGAGGACTAGGGCCTGATCATCGCCCGGTGTGGTTGAGGGGGCAACACTGTAATACTGAACGCTGCCATCAACATTGCTGATAAATGTCCGCTCATGGTGCACATTGGATTCATGCTGCTGCAGGGTTATTCCGGTCCTGTCAATCTCCCTTCCCGACCTGTCGGACAGGATCACCGTTACGCCGATCCTTCCTGATCCCTGGTTGCCTGCAGTTGCCGGCACCAGGAAACCAAGTTTTCTTTCACTCATTTCCATAACACTTCCGGCATTGCTTGCGGCTTTCTCGCCCGACTCCAGAATGCAGGTTATAACGAGGTCACGCAGGTCCCTTTCACTTGCGTTGACAACCCTTATTGCTGCCCATTTATCCTGAGTTTCGCCTGCTATGAGGCTTGGCAGGGTCATGTCCCTTCGGGTGAGCTGTACCGGTCTGGAGGGCGCCACAAGTTTCGAGGTAACCCTGCCAAACCTTCCAGGAGTGTATATGAATTCATTCAAACCTTTTTTTAATTTGAAAGGGATAAGAGTATAGCCGAAATCATAATGATCTCCTTCGTAAGGCAGTCCATTGATATATACTCTTGTGTGCCCGCGT
The DNA here is from genome assembly GCA_007135095.1 of Bacteroidales bacterium. GTDB lineage: Bacteria > Bacteroidota > Bacteroidia > Bacteroidales > PUMT01 > PXAP01. Next base: position 723 of record SLJO01000276.1, read on the forward strand.
GCATCAAGAAGCACTATCTCTTCACGCGGAGATTCGATACTGGTGTATACGTATGATCCCCTGAGTAAACGGTTTTGAAACCGATCCTCTTCATTGGTTTCAATGCTGCTCCATACCAGTTCAGGTATACCGGCATATGCCGGCTGCCCTGCCTCCGGGGTAACAAACTTATTGCTGGCCAGTTGCCAGGCCAGCCTGTCCTGGGTGGTAAAAAGTCCCCTGTCCATCTGGCCAACCGGAACGTACATTCCCCTGGAGAATACATGGACCACATTCCCTTCTTCAATTTCCTCCACGGTTTCCCTTCCGAAATATTTTCAGCAACACACCAAGGTATTCTGTTTCTGCAGCCGGAGGTCCCCGGACCGGTCATGCGCAACCATGGGCGGAGCCAATATTTTATCTATACTAAGCTTTGTCATAGTTGTTAATGGAAATTTTTCATAATCTTGGGGACAGAAACCAAAATACCCATCGGATGATTAATCACCAGTTAATAAATCCCCAAAGCATAGTTGTTATCGGAGGATCAAATAATATTCATAAACCCGGTGGCAAAATACTCCAGAACCTTATTGAACATGGATTTAAGGGTAAACTGTATGTTGTAAATCCAAAAGAAGATATGGTTCAGGGAGTTAAATCGTACCGCAGTGCCGGGGCTCTTCCCGATGTCGAACTTGCCATCCTTGCAATATCTGCCAGGCATTGTCCCGGGTACGTCAAAACCCTGACCCGGGATAAAAAGACCGGGGCATTTATTATTTTGTCGGCAGGGTTCAGTGAAGAGAGCGATGAAGGTGCCAGGCTGGAAAACGAGATAGTTAAGTATATTGAAGATGCCGGTGCATGCCTTATCGGGCCCAATTGTATAGGCATGATGAACCACCACCACAGCAGCGTATTTACCTCACCGGTTCCCAGTATGGATCCACGGGGAGTGGATTTCATATCAAGCTCCGGTGGCACTGCCGTCTTTATTATGGAATCAGGCCTGCCCAAGGGATTGAAATTTTCCAGTGTATTTTCAGTAGGAAACAGTGCCCAGTTGGGAGTGGAGGACATTCTGAAATACATGGACGAGAATTTTGACAGCAAAACCTCTGCCTGTGTCAAGCTGCTGTATATTGAAAGTATCGATGATCCCGATAAACTGTTAAAACATGCATCTTCGCTGATCCGGAAAGGCTGCAGGATAGCAGCTATCAAATCAGGAACCTCGGAGGCCGGGAGCAGGGCTGCCCTGTCCCATACCGGCGCACTTGCGGGTTCTGACCTGGCTGTTGATGCACTTTTCCGCAAGGCCGGCATTGTCAGGTGCTACGGCAGGGAGGAACTGATAACTGTAGCTTCGGTGTTACTGCATCCTGAAATAAAAGGAAAGAATATTGCAATTGTTACACATGCCGGGGGTCCGGCAGTTATGCTCACCGATGCATTGTCGCAAGGCAACCACAGGATACCCAGGATTGAAGGCCCCGAAAGCGAGGAATTACTGTCGATGCTTAACGAGGGAGCCTCTGTATCAAATCCAATCGATCTTCTGGCTACCGGTACAGCCCGGCAGCTCGGACTGGTGATAGATTACTGTGAGAATAAGTTTGCCAATATTGATGCAATAATGGTGATTTTCGGCAGCACGGGACTGGATGATGTTTTCGATGCATATGAAGTCCTCCATCAAAAGATGGTCAAATGTAAGATACCTATATTCCCCATCCTGCCATCACTGTTTTCAGCCCGCAGGGAAGTGGAATTTTTTCTCTCCAAGGGTCATATAAACTTCCCCGATGAGGTGTTGCTGGGGAATGCCATATCAAAGGTATATTCAACTCCCTGGCCGGCTGAAGACCGTATACTGCGTGATGATGTTAATATCCCTTTGCTCCGGGAGCTTATAGAAAATGCTCCTGAAGGCTTTGCCTCGCCCCGGTTAGTGCAGGACATCCTTAAGGCTGCGGGTATACCGGCGGTAGAGGAGAAGGCATGCCGGACGGCCGGGGAAACTATTGCAGCGACCCGGGAAACCGGTTACCCTGTTGCAATGAAGGTGGTCGGACCGGTGCATAAGTCCGATGTAAATGGTGTGGTGCTGAATATTAATTCAGATCAGCACCTCGAGGCTGAATATCGCAGGCTGATGAAAATTCCCGGTGCTGAGGCTGTCCTTATCCAGAAGATGCTCCGCGGCACTGAATTGTTCATTGGAGCCAAGTATGAACCTGCATTTGGCCATATAATACTTTGCGGACTTGGTGGCATCTTTGTTGAGGTACTGCAGGATGTTTCATCCGGCCTGGCGCCATTAACCTATGATGAGGCCCACTCCATGATAAGGTCGGTCAAAAGCTACAGGATTATCAAGGGGACCAGGGGACAGCCGGGCATAAACGAAAAACTTTTTGCCAAAATCATAGTGCATCTGTCCACCATACTCCGTTTCGCAGTTGAAATAAAGGAACTTGATCTGAACCCGCTTATAGGGCATGGTGATGATATAACGGTTGTTGATGCAAGAATTTTAATTCAAAAAGGTTAATTTTGTCGCCATGCCCGGAATACCGGCTCCGGAACCCTGAGCCGCCGGATAAATCAATATTTTTGTTCTATCCATTAAATCAGTTATTATAAAACAAAAATCCTGGGTGTCTTTTGCAAATGCTGACTTAATGTATCATTGCGGTATAAAAAAATATAAAGGATATGCTTATCAAACAATTATCAATTTTCCTTGAGAATAAATCGGGGCGGCTATCAGAGGCCCTAAGCACTCTTGGTGATGAAAATATCAACATCAAGGCCCTTACTATTGCTGATACCGCTGAGTTCGGCATCGTGAGAATGATTGTATCCGATCCTCAAAGAGGTTTTTCGAAACTAAGGGAAAAAGGGTTCTCCGCTAACCTTGTCGATGTGATAAGCATTGCCACACCCTCGGAATGCGGTTCGTTTGCAAATGCATTAAAGATCCTTTCGGATGAAAATATCAGCATAGAATATATCTACGCATTTTCAGTTGCCGATAAGGCTGCTATTGTGCTGAGAACCGAAGATACCGGCAAGGCCCTTGAGGCAATTCAAAGGAACAACCTGGAGTTGCTCGGAGGTAATGAAATGAGTGTTTTGTAATGGATTAATCTTTCTTGCGTTTATTTGAGAATAACTTATTGCTTTTAAAAAAACAGTGCAGCATGATATGGAACAGGACCAGTGAATGTATGACCCGCAGGGATATGATTGCTCTCCAGGGTACACGGTTGAGTGAACTTGTTGAAAGGGTGTATTTTAATGTTCCGTATTACAGGGAAAAGATGCAGCAGGCCGGTCTGGGCCCCGAAAGCATCAACAACATAGATGATCTTCAGAAACTTCCATTCACTACCAAAGACGACCTGAGGGATAACTATCCTTTCGGGCTGTTTGCCCTGCCCACATCGGAGATAATCCGCCTGCATGCTTCATCAGGCACTACCGGGAAACCTACGGTGGTCGGTTATACACGCAAGGACCTGGCCACATGGTCTGAGGTTGTGGCGCGTACACTTACCTGTGCCGGAGTGGAAAGAAATGATTTTATCCAGATAGCATATGGCTATGGTCTTTTTACCGGGGGACTGGGTCTTCATTATGGCGGTGAAAAAATAGGAGCTGTAGTTATTCCTGTTTCCGGGGGCAATACCGGGAGGCAGATCCAGATAATGCAGGACTTCAACACCTCGGTTCTGGCCTGCACGCCTTCATATGCACTGTACCTGGCCGAATATATCGAAGAAATGAAGATTGACCGCAGGTCTGTTAAACTAAGGACAGGGGTTTTTGGTGCAGAGCCGTGGACCGAGAACATCAGAAGAGAGATAGAATCAAAGCTGGATATTAAAGCCATTGATATATACGGTCTCAGTGAAATAATAGGTCCGGGTGTTGCCAGTGAATGCATGTTCCAGAAGGGGCTGCACGTGAATGAGGATCATTTCATTCCCGAAATAATTGATCCGGTAACCCTTGAGCCATTGTCCGAAGCAGAGGAAGGAGAGCTGGTGTTTACCACAATTACCAAGGAGGGGTTGCCGCTTATCCGTTACCGCACAAGAGATCTCACCAGCCTCGACTACCAGCCATGTGAATGCGGCCGTACTCTTGTCCGGATGAAAAAGTGTACGGGCAGAAGCGATGATATGATGATAATCAGGGGAGTGAATATTTTCCCCTCCACCATCGAATCAATTCTTCTTGATATAGGGGAGACCCGGCCGCATTATCTGATCATAATCGACAGGGTGAACAATATGGATGTTCTGCAGGTCCTGGTTGAGGTGGATCAGCAGTTTTTTCTTGACCGTATCGGCCAGCTTGAGTCTCTGAGACAAAAGATAAGAAGCAGCCTTGAAAGCACTCTTGGCATCAGTGTTGATGTGAAGCTGGTCGAGCATAAAACCATTGAGCGCTCAGAGGGTAAATCCAAACGGGTAATTGACAAAAGGAGACTCGACTGATGCCCTGATAAATGGTGACACCCGGAAGCAGATAAGTCCTCTGTTAACACATATGATCTAAATCATATATGTTAAGCAACAGACTTTCTTATTTTGATAAATAAAACTATCTATATTTGTCAGGTTATGAATAACACACCCGTAAACCATGAGATTGTGAGCGAAAAGATAACGGCAAGCAGGCTGGGTTCGCTTGGTAAGGCTAATATAAGGGAGATTGTTCACCTTGTAAATCGCATAGAAGAAGCAACAGGAGAAAAATTTATAAGGATGGAAATGGGCGTTCCCGGACTGGATCCTTCTCCTATTGGCATAGATGCAGAAATAGAAGCACTGAAGCGGGGTGTTGCTTCGGTATATCCCATGATCGAAGGGGTTGAAGTATTGAAGAACGAAGCTTCCAGGTTCATCAGGAAGTTCATGGGTATCACCGTGGAGCCCCGTGGCTGCATTCCCACCGTAGGTTCCCTGCAGGCAAGCATGGCTGCATTTATGACCGCAGGAAGGTCTGATGCCTGCAAGGATACCGTACTTTTAATCGATCCGGGTTTTGCGGTACATAAACAGCAGCTGAAAATACTGGGAATAAAATACGAGTGTTTTGATGTATACCAGTTCAGGGGGGAGAGGCTGCGTGATAAGCTCGAATCATACCTGGGAAACAAAAATATAAGCTGCATTCTTTATTCCAACCCTAACAACCCTTCCTGGATCTGTTTTTCCGAGAAGGAGCTGCAGATCATTGGTGAGCTTGCCGAAAAGTATGATACCGTAATACTTGAGGATCTGGCTTACTTTGGCATGGATTTCAGAAAAGACCTTTCCGTGCCCGGCAAACCTCCCTACCAGGTTTCAGTTGCCAATTATACATCAAACTATATTTTACTGCTCTCTAGCTCCAAGGCTTTCAGCTATGCCGGACAGAGGACCGGACTGCTGATTATTTCTGACAGATTATTCACAAGATCTTATCCTGACCTGAAGAGATTTTATTCGTCCGACAAGTTCGGACATGCCCTTGTTTACGGCTCCCTTTATTCATTGTCGGCAGGAACCAACCATTCTTCACAATACGGACTCGCTGCCATGCTCAGGGCTGCAAGCGACGGAGAATACAATTTCGTAGAACAGGTAAGGGAATACGGAGAAAGGGCTGCCATAATAAAAAGGATGTTTCTTGCCAGCGGATTCCGGATAGTGTACGACATGGATGAGGATATGCCGGTAGGTGACGGTTTTTATTTTACAGTTGCATACCCGGGTTTTTCAGGGGGCGAATTGCTGGAAAAATTATTATACTACGGGATAAGTGCAATTTCTCTTGAGATAACAGGAAGTGAGCAAAAAGAAGGCTTGCGGGCATGTGTTTCCCAGATTTCGCGTAATCAGTTTCCTGATCTTGAACAGCGCCTTAAGAGTTTTCATAAGCATCATGCCGGCTTGACCAGTTCGATGACGAAGGAGCGGTAGTATTCGTCAACTGACAATAATCATTACCGGTCATTTTTTAAATAATTATTTTTGAACCAAATAACCATAAATTATCGAAGATTGTCCAACCAGAAGAGATTAATATATGGCTAATGCTAAAGGATCCATAGTCGTTGACCGGGAAAAGTGCAAGGGTTGTGAGGTTTGTATTTTAGCCTGTCCAACGGGTGTAATACAACTTACCAGGGAAGTGAATGCCAAGGGTTATCACTTCGCATATATGGTAAATCCTGATGCCTGCACAGGTTGCTCAAATTGCGCAATAGTCTGTCCCGATGGTGTCATCACGGTTTACAGAAAGAAACGGCCACCGGTTGAAAAGAGCGTTCAGTAATTTCGGATTCCGGCTGACCGGCGCCATAGGTAGCGCCATAAATAATGTATTTTTGGTGATCAGGATTCAATAAAACATAACAGATGCAATGAAGGAATATGTTCTGATGAAAGGAAATGAGGCCATAGCTGAAGCAGCCATCCTTGCAGGGGCAGATGCATACTTTGGTTACCCCATTACCCCCCAGTCGGAAGTACTGGAATATCTCATGGCCGAAAAGCCTCATGAACGCACCGGCATGGTTGTATTACAGGCCGAGAGCGAGGTGGCGGCAATCAACATGGTGTATGGCGGTGCCGGCTGCGGCCGTAAGGTATTTACCTCCTCTTCGAGCCCTGGAATCAGTCTCAAGCAGGAAGGACTTTCCTATATAGCGGGCGCCGAACTCCCATGCCTTGTGGTCAATGTCGTGAGGGCGGGACCGGGACTGGGTACTATACAAACCGCGCAGTCGGACTATTTTCAGTCTGTAAAGGGGGGCGGACACGGCGATTACCGTCTTATAGTGCTTGCGCCTGCATCAGTGCAGGAAATGGCCGATTTCGTGGGACTGGGCTTTGACCTTGCCTTTAAATACAGGAACCCTGCAATGATCCTTACCGACGGGGCACTGGGCCAGATGATGGAGAAAGTTATGTTCAGTGAACAGCAACCCCGGATGACCGAATTTCCTGAGTGGGCGACCACAGGTAAATCTCCCGGCAGGGAAAGAAATATTATAACCTCACTGGACCTTGATTCAGCACAGCAGGAAAAGTTCAACCTGAAGCTCCAGGCCAAGTACAGGAAAATGGAAGAAGAAGAAGTGAGATATGAGCTGATTGATTGCCAGGATGCGGAATATTTACTGGTTGCCTATGGCACAAGCGCCAGGATCTGCCAGAAATCTGTACAGCTGGCAAGGGAAAAAGGAATAAAGGTGGGTTTGCTAAGGCCAATAACTCTTTTTCCCTTCCCGAAAAAACCGCTGAAAGATATGGCACCAAACCTCAAGGGAATCCTTTCGGTAGAAATGAGTGCCGGGCAAATGGTTGAAGACGTACTTCTTGCTGTTAACGGGAGGGTCAGGGTAGAACACTTCGGCAGAATGGGAGGTATGATTCCTTCACCCGATGAGATAACCGGGGCTCTTGAAAATATTTTTATAAAAGGGACTGATCATGGCTGAAAATCTGAAAACCCAGGACATTATTAAGGCAGAGAACCTGGTATATTCCAAAACGCCTGTTCTTACTGACAACGTAATGCATTACTGTCCTGGTTGCGGGCACGGTACTGCACACAGGCTTATTGCCGAGGTCATTGAGGAAATGGATATTCAGGCTGATACCATTGGTATTGCTCCCGTGGGTTGTTCGGTGCTTATGTACAACTACCTGGATATTGATATGCAGCAGGCAGCACACGGAAGGGCACCGGCAATTGCAACGGCAGTGAAAAGGCTGATGCCCGCGAAATACGTCTTCACCTACCAGGGTGACGGCGACCTTGCCGCAATAGGAACGGCTGAAACGATCCACGCGTGCAACAGGGGGGAAAATATTGCAATATTCTTTGTCAACAACGGTATATATGGGATGACCGGCGGACAAATGGCGCCAACCACCCTTCCGAATATGAAGTCATCCACTTCACCCTATGGCAGGGATGTGGAGCTTATGGGTAACCCTCTCAAGATAACCGAGCTGGTAGCCCAGCTGCCGGGAACCTGGTATGTTACCCGGCAGGCAGTGCATACACCTTCTGCGGTAAGGAAAGCAAAAAAGGCAGTCCGCCGGGCTTTTGAGAACCAGAAACTAAAAAAGGGGCTTTCGCTGATTGAAATCGTTTCCAATTGCAATTCAGGATGGAAAATGTCGCCCGTTCAGGCCAATGCCTGGATGGAAGAAAACATGCTTCCTTTCTACCCGCTTGGAGATATCAAGCTGGAAGGTAACCTGCTTGCTAAAGAATAAAACTAGAAATTATGACTGAAGAAATCATCATTGCCGGTTTCGGGGGACAAGGGGTGCTTTCCATGGGTAAGATACTGGCTTATTCCGGAATAATGCAGGATCAGGAAGTAAGCTGGATGCCTTCATACGGACCCGAGATGAGAGGGGGAACAGCCAATGTAACTGTTATTCTGAGCGATGAACGAATCAGCTCACCCATAATAAATAAGTTTGATACAGCCATCATTCTCAACCAGCAGTCGCTCGACAAGTTCGAGAGTTCGGTAAAACCAGGCGGTGTACTGATATATGACGGCAATGGCATTACACGGCATCCGGAGCGCACTGACATAAGCATTTACAGGGTCGATGCTGCCGAAGAAGCTGCCACTATGAAATCGGCGAAAATATTTAATATGATTGTCCTTGGAGGATACCTGAAGGCCAAGCCCATGGTGAAACTGGAAAATGTTATAAAAGGGCTGGTAAAATCACTTCCCGAAAGGCATCATGCCCTGATACCACTTAACGAAAAAGCCATAAAAAGAGGGATGGAAATTGTCAGAACTGTTCATGAGCCATCCTTAAATTAATACAGCCGGCACTGAGGTATGTCCGGATGCCCTGGCATATGAATGATCCCGCAATATTTAGCCGGGATCTGCTGCATAGAATCTGTTTTTTTCAATGTAGCTATATGTTCCTGCAGGAACGAATGCCCGCATATCCTTCCCCTGCTTCAGCGATTCGCGTATAAAAGATGAGGATATTTCAATCAGCGGGGCATCTGCAAGCCGGGCATTACTGAACTGATGCAGCCTGGAAATATCCTTGCCCGGCCTTGGATAAATCAGGAATTTATAACTGCTGAGAAGTGTCTTGCCTCCTTTCCACCTCCCTATGCTTTCTATGTTGTCGGTGCCGATGATAAGATGAAAATCCCTGCCGGGGTGTACTTCGGCTAGTTTTTCCATGGTGTTAATGGTATATGAAGGGCGGGGCATATTTAACTCAATATCAGAGACTTTGAACGCAGGATATTCTTCTATGGCCAGCCTGATCATTTCCAGCCTTGCCATGGGGCTCACAAGCTGTCCCGGACATTTGAAGGGATTCCGGGGACTGACAATGAACCATATTTCATCCATGGACTCAAATTCTTTCATATAACCGGCAATGGCAATATGACCTATGTGTATGGGGTTGAAAGATCCGAAAAGCAATCCGGTTTTGATCATCTGTGAGTTATTTAAGGGTATTTTAAGATTCTACGGGGTTATTCAAAAACTCTGTTACAATATTCAGTGCCTCTTTTTTTGCTGTTTCCAGGTTTTTATTGTACAGCACCACGTCAAATACGGAGGCATATTCCATTTCCTTGTCCGCTTTCGCCACTCGTTCCCTGAGCGCTTCTGTGCTTTCGGTTGATCGCTTTAATAGTCTCCTCTCCAGTTCCTCAAGTGAGGGAGGCATAACAAATACCGAAAGGGCCCTGCTGCCATATTCCCTTTTGATATTTATTCCCCCGATCACGTCCACATCAAAGACAATACTCTTTCCCCCGGCCCAGATCCTTTCAATTTCACTTTTGAGTGTTCCGTAAAAATGATCCCGGTAAACCTCTTCCCATTCAACAAACTCCTGGTTTTTGATTTTTTGTCTGAATTCATCGGCTGAAACAAAGTAATAATCCTTTCCCTCAATTTCATGTGGCCTTTTTTTGCGGCTGCAGACGGAAACAGAAAAGACCAGGTCGGGCAGCTGATCAACCAGGTACCTGACAATAGTGGTCTTGCCGGCGCCTGAAGGGGCCGAGAATATTACCAGCTTATTATGCATTACAGGATGTTTAATGATTGTTCCTTGATCTTTTCCAGTTCGTCCTTCATTTGCACCACCAGTTTCTGAATATTGAAATCATTTGCCTTTGATCCTATTGTATTTATCTCTCTCCCTATTTCCTGGCCAATAAAGCCGAGTTTCTTTCCCTCCGACTCTTTTGCCTCGAGTGTTTCCCTGAAATAGGCAATGTGGTTGGAAAGCCTGACCTTTTCTTCTGTAATGTCAAGTTTTTCAAGGTAATATATTATTTCCTGCTCAAACCGGTTCCGGTCAACATTATTTTTATTTAAAAACTCCTGAAGATTTTGCTGCAGTCTTTTCCTGATATTATCTATCCTTGCTCCTTCAAACTGATCGATTGCGGAAAGATTTTCTTCAATTGCAAGTATCCTCTCTTTCATGTCGCTTTTCATTGCTTCTCCTTCCTGAATCCGGTAGCGGTCCAGTTGATCAAGAGCCGTCATGAAACTCCCGAACACTGATTCCCATTCTTTCTCACCGGGCTCGGTCTTTTCATTGGTAAGAGTATCGGGCATCCGCATGGCCAGCTTCATCATTTCCAGGGGGTCGGGATTACCAAGGCCCAGTTCCTTCCCTGTTTTACTGAGTTGCTCCACGTAATGCCTGACCACAGTGGAATTAATCCTGGAAATATTGTCTGTTCCCTTGCTGTCAATCTGAATGGTAAGGTCTGCTTTCCCTCTTTTGACCCGCGTTGCGATCTCGTTTCTCAAGGCAGTTTCCCTGCCCCTGTATATGGCAGGGATCTTTATATTCACATCCAGTTGCCGGCTGTTCAGCGAACGCAGTTCGATGGTGAGTTTTTTATCCTCCAGTTCACATTCGGCTTTGCCAAACCCTGTCATTGATTTTATCATAGTTTTTATCCGGCTTATTTGATTTTGGATTTCCTGCTAAGATATTTATTTTTTATTTTCTTTCAAGAAGGCTGAACCTGTTGCCGGCCCGGAGGCAGTTATCCCACCACACCCTTTGATTTCCATTTGCCTGTGAGATAATATGAGTATGAAAGTATTACCCCCGAAAGCCACCCTATGGGGATGGCCCACCAGATCCCTGTTTCACCCATTGTGGATGACAGAAAAAAAGCAAGCGGAATACGCACTACCCATAGCGAGAACAGGGTGAGGAACATGGGGACGATGGTATCACCGGCGCCCCGCATAACCCCCCCGATTATAAACATGCCCGTGAAGGTTATATAAAATGGGCTGACAATGGTAAGATAACGCGTTCCGGTTTCTATTACAGATTCGTCGGGTGTGAAAAACCCCATAATATTATTGCCAAATAACAATACAATAACTGTCACGGTCAGGGTTATCAGGCTCCCCATGACCAGGGTAGACCGCAGACCTGTTTTTACGCGCTCGTATTTGCCAGCACCGATATTCTGCCCGGTAAAACTGGTAAGCGCCATGGCAAAATTCATCGCAAACATCATTGCCAGGGAATCAATCCGCTGCGCCACCGAATATGCTGCAATGACATTTGTGCCGAAAGTGTTGACGATTCCCATTAAAGCCATCATACCAAGGGCAACGAATGTATGCTGAAAGCCTGAGGGGAGGCCGATTCTAAGACTCTTTACAAAAATGCCTTTGTCAAAAACCCATCCTCTGAATGAAAAATGAATAATGCTGTGCGTCCGGTTGAGATAAATAATCGCAGTGACAAACGCCCCGCCCTGTGCAATAACCGTAGCAAAGGCAACGCCTGCGACCCCCCAGCCGAAAACCAGGATAAACAACAGATCAAGGCCGATATTTACAAGTGAAGCCAGGATCAGGAAATACAATGGTGTTTTTGAATCGCCGAGTCCGCGCAAAACAGCACTCGTTCCGTTAAAACCAAAAAAGACTATCATGCCCGCAAGGTAAACGGTAAGGTAGCTTTTTGCCTCGGGCATAATTTCTTCAGGCAGCTGCAGCAACCTGAAAATGTCTTCTGTAAACCAGATCCCTAAAACCGAAACAATTACCGAGGCACCAAAGGTGAATATATACATCGTATCTATTGCACGCTTGATATTTTTGTAGTCTTTTGCCCCGAAGTACTGGGCGATGATAATTGTGGTGCCGGTTGCAATTCCGATAATCAGTGAGATAAGGGCAAAGATCACAGGGAAGGAGGCACCTACAGCCGCAAGGGCATCTTTCCCCAGAAAATTACCCACAACCAGGCTGTCAACTATATTATAAAGCTGCTGAAAGACATTACCTATCAGCATGGGTACAGCAAACCTTAAAATTAAACTGCCTTCCTTTCCTTTTGTCAGATCCTGCATGCAAAAATTAGTAAGCCAAACACTCCTGGTATATGGTTAGGACAAAAAAAGGTCCCGGAAATATTTACCAGAGACCTGATTTTTTCGGGTATATATAATGTTTTCTTAATCCAGACCTCTTTGTCTGAGCAGCGGGCCTATTTCAGGCTCCCTGCCCCGGAAATTGACATATAGCTCCATCGGGTCCCTTGTCCCTCCTTTTTCAAGTATATTTTTCCTGAAACTCTCTGCTGTTTCCCTGTCAAACAGGCTTGTTTCAAGGAAAGCCTCAAATGCATCGGCATCCAGAACACCCGACCAGATATAACTGTAATATCCGGCTGAATACCCGCCGCTGAAAATGTGGCTCAGGTAAGTACTTCTCCAGCGGGGCACTATCTCGTCTATAAGCCCGATCCTGTCCATCGACTCTTTTTCAAATTCAACCGGATGGATATCTTTTTTTTCAGAAATAGTATGATAGTCCATATCAAGAAATGCAGTGGCCAGATATTCCACCGTGGCAAAACCCTGGTTAAAGTGGCCGGCCCGGGTGATCTTGTCAGTCAGCTCCCCGGGAATTGTCTCTCCGGTCCTGTAGTGAGTGGCAAACAATGTCATTACGTCGGGATGCCTGGCCCAGTTTTCCATTACCTGGGAAGGGAGCTCAACGAAGTCCCGCGGTACGGAAGTGCCCGATAACCTAAGATAGGTAACATCCGACATGAGTCCGTGCAATGCATGCCCGAATTCATGGAAGAAAGTTGTATACTCATCAAAGGTAAGCAATGAAGGGGCATCAGCTGAGGGCCTGCTGAAGTTACAGTTAATGGTGATAACCGGGTGGATGAACTCGCCGTCACGGACGGATTGCTGCCTGAAACTGCTCATCCATGCACCTCCCCGTTTGCTGGGCCTGTTGTAATTATCCATATATAATATGCCCATATGCGATCCGTCATTATCAAGTACCTGGAATACCTGCACATCGGGATGATATTTGGGAATATCATCGAGTTCAAGGAACTCAAGCCCCCATAATTTGTTGATCACCATGAAAGTTCCCTCTATAACATTGTCCATCGAAAAGTACGGCCGTATTTCTTCCTCATCCAGGTCAAATTTCTCCTTTCTCAGCCTCTCGGCATAATACCTCCAGTCCCATGGCTCCAGCTGAAAACCGCCGCCCTCCCGGTCAATAAGTAACTGCAGGTCTTCGGCTTCCTGTTTTGAAATGGGTAAGGCTGCATCCCATAATTCCTCAAGAAAACTGTTAACCCTGCCGGGAGTGCCGGCCATGTTTTCCTCAAGAACAAAATCGGCATGGGTATCATAGCCCAGCAGATTTGCCCTTTCAATTCTAAGGTTCACAATACGTCTTATATTTTCCTTATTGTCGTATTCATTGTCATTATTGCAGCGGTTAATGTATGTGGTCTTCATTTTTTCACGCAGCTCACGGTTGTCAGCATAGGTAAGAAAAGGCATTACGCTGGGATTATGGTGGGTAAAAACCCATTTACCCTCATGTCCCCTTTCGCTGGCGACTTCAGCGGCGGTGTTTACCAGATCGTCCGGCAAGCCTGCAAGATCATCCCTGTTGTCAATGACCAGTTCGAATTTGTTGGTTTCATCCCTTATATTATCACCAAACTCAAGAGTCAGGACCGAAAGCTGTTCATTTATTTCCCTCAGCCTTTCACGTTTTTCTCCCTCGAGTGCTGCACCCCCGCGTACGAAGCTCTTATAGGTTCTTTCAAGCAACTTCTGTTGCTCCGGGTTAAGGTCAAAGCTTTCTTTTTGTTCCTGCACAGCCTTGACCCGTGCAAAGAGGTCAGCGTTCAGCATGATGTTCGTGGAATGCGCAGAAAGCCTTGGAGTCATCTCTCGTGCTATCTGCTGCAGCTCCTCGTTGGTATGGGAGGAATTCAGATTACTGAATACAAGACTGATTTCGGTAAGAAGGTAGCCACTGTAATCAAGGGCAGCAATGGTGTTCATGAAAGCAGGGGGTTCACTGCTGCGGGCAATGGCATCAATTTCTGCATTATGTTCGTTCATTGCCCGTTCAAAGGCAGGAATGAAGTGCCTGTTTTCTATCCTGTCAAAGGGGGGGACATTGAACGTGGTGTTATATTCTCCAAGGAGGGGATTATCTTCCACCCTGGCAGTGCAAAAAGAAAAGTTTACCATAATCAGGAAATAGATTATTTTTTTCATGTAATATAAGTTGTAGTTATTAAATACTTTCAAAGTTATAAAACAACATTATTTACCCGCTAAATTACTTATTCTTTAAGATTAAGTCAATAAAAACCCTGATACAGGAGTGTTTTTCTGCCTGCGAAGCTTTTCCGGACCGATTTTTATCACTAAAGTCACGTAGTTCGGACCACCGGCAATTCAGATCATTTGCAACTTTTATAGTTAAATATAATATATGCATTGAAATGTTATATGAATTAATAATAAAAGAAATGCATAATAATGTAATAATTATTAATAAAAGGTTTGATTAATATCAAAAAACACATTAACTTGCACCCTAAATAATAATCTTATTTTTATTGTTATGGAGCAAAAGCCGATTTCGCCTTTGTTTGGCAATGCTAATGCCGGACCACTAAAAGGTGTTCAGAGAAAAAGGTTTTTAATGAAAGCCGCTATTTTGAGGAGTTTGTATGTCCATGGTTTTGCATCAAATTCGGATATTGGCAAAAGGCTTAAGATATCGCTGCCTACTTCGCTGCTTATAATGAATGAGCTGCTGGAGAGCGGACTCGTTTGCAGGATGGGCCATGGAGAATCAAGAGGCGGAAGAAAGCCGGTAATGTTCGGTCTTAAAAGCAATTCGCTCTTTGTCCTTGGAATTCACGTGGAAAGGTTCCATACCCGGATGGCCATATATAACAATGATAATCAGAACATCTCGGGAACCATTTCGTATTCCAGCGATATTGCACAAACCGAAGAATATATTGAAGAGCTTTTTTCCAGGGCATCCGGGCTTATCAATGAGAGTCTCCAGGATAAATCAAAGCTTATCTCTGTTGGAATAGTCATGCCCGGACTTGTTGACTCAAACAAGGGGGTGAATTATACGCACCTGAATTTCGGAAAAAAAACAACACGCGAGGTATTGGAGGCAAGGTTTAACCGGCCTGTTTTCATCGAAAATGATGCAAAGTCCATGGCTCATGCCGAACTTCGTTTTGGCAAGGCTCATGGCCACAGGAACGTGCTTGTTGTTTTTCTTGAATGGGGGCTTGGCCTTGGAATAATAATAAACGGCGAGATATACAGAGGATCTCTGGGCTTCGCAGGGGAACTCAGCCATACTCCTGCCGTTGACAATCAGATATATTGCCAGTGCGGGAAACAGGGATGCCTGGAAACAATTGCATCCGGCGCCGCTATATCAAGGATGGCCGTGGAGGGGATGGCCCAGGGGAAAGCATCAATGTTAGGTAAAATCACTGATAATGAATCCCGGAAAATTGAGACAAAAGACGTTGTTGATGCCGCTAACAACGGAGACCTTTATGCCATCAGTATCCTGTCCGAAGTTGGAATGAACCTGGGGAAAGGCCTTGCAAGCCTTATTCAGCTTTTTAACCCCGATCTAGTAATACTCTCGGGGATAGTCTGCCAGGCGCGGCAATATATAACAATTCCAATCCAGCAGGCATTAAATTCATATTGTATGCCCCAGATGCGCGAGCAAACTGGAGTAGCCATATCAGAACTTGGAGATAACCATGGCATACTGGGTGCTGTATCCATGGCAATGGAAAATGCATTTGACAGTCCCCTGACAGCAACAGCTTTCGGTAAATCGAAAAGATCCCCTCAAACTGA
>SLJO01000187.1 GCA_007135095.1 Bacteroidales bacterium
ATCCTTTTTGCATCAAGAAAAAGTTGTCACTGGGAAGGAAATGAATATCTGCAGCTTGGAGATCATCACTTTTCTTTTTCACTTTTCTTTCATGAGCCAGGATGGGAAAACGGGTTCCATGAGGGCAAGCAGGGACGAAATAAGCTATATGCAATATTGGATCCTATACGCGCACAGGACAGTCCGTTCCAGGAAAAGCAGAGTTTTTTCAGTATAGAAGGGGACTTGATTTTCCTTTCGGCACTGAAGAAAAGTGAAGATGACAACAGCCTGACCATAAGGCTTATTGATATGGGAGGTATTGATCAGAAAGTTGGTTTGGATATGTTTGCACCGGTTAACCGGCTGGTCAAAACAAATCTTATTGAGCAGGAAAGGCAGGATACCGGTCTGAACGGCAGAAATTTCACGCTTAAAATGGGCAAGAACTCGATTGAAACATTCAAGTTAATCCCATAGCAAACCTTTATTGAAAGACACAATAGGCTCCGCCAGTTGAATAGAATCACAAAAACCTGAAAAGATGGTAAAACGGTTATGGTTAAAAATATTGGTTTTCGGCTTTTTCCCCTTTCTGATATCCTGTTTGGAAGAAACAGGCCCGCCTGATCTTGCAGCATATGTCGATCCCCAGATCGGATCGGTTCATGGGCGGTGGTTCTTTTATACACCCGCATCGGTCCCTTTTGGTATGGCCAAGCTGGCCCCTCATACCAATGCCCATGGGAATCCCGGGGGATGGGAGCCTTGCGGTTATGATGACCGCCATACCTCAATTGAAGGGTTCGGTCATTATCACGAGTTCCAGATCGGAGGTGTTGTCTTCATGCCGACAACCGGCATGTTACATACCGTTCCCGGTACCCTCGAAAACCCGGATGACGGATACCGCTCAAGATTCGATAAAGAAAGTGAGAATGCCGAAACCGGGTATTATACTGTATTCCTGAAAGATTACGGGATCAGGGCTGAACTGACAGCAACGGAAAGGGTAGGCTTTCACCGGTACACTTTCCCGGAAACCCGGGAGGCCGGCCTTATCATAGATATAGGGCACAGGCAGGGCGAGAGCGGGGAAGTTACCGAGGCTTATGCAAAGCTGGTAAACGGCAACGAAGTCGAGGGATGGGTTGAAACATACCCTGAATATGCAAAATTCTGTGACCCCGGGAAACGGGTGAGAATGTATTTCGTCGCCCGGCTGGGTAAGGAACCATTCAGAACCGGAGCTTTTATCGACTCAGATAAATATGACGGGGCTATTGAAACCAGGGGGATAAATAATGGCCTGTACCTTAATTTTGAGATGGTGCAGGATGAGATACTGGAGATTCAAACAGGTCTCAGCTACACATCTCTTGAAAATGCACGCCTTAATCTTCAAACCGAATCAACGGGAAAGTCGTTCGATCAGGTCAGGGATAGTGCAAAGGCATCCTGGAACGATAAGCTGGGGCGCATAGTTGTTGAAGGGGGTGAAAAGGCCGACCGCATCAAATTTTATACAGGCTTGTATCATGCATTGCTCGGACGCGGCTTATCCAGTGATGTAAACGGGCAGTATCCTGTTGCCAACGGAGGCGTCGGACAAATTCCCCTTGGTGAAAACGGGAAACCGCTTTACAATCACTACAACACCGACGGGCTGTGGGGAGGATTCTGGAACCTGAGCCAGTTATGGGCCCTTGCTTACCCTGATTATTTTAGTGAATACATACAGGCCAACATCGATTTTTACAAGAACCGCGGATGGCTTCATGATGGCCAGGCAGCGGGAGTTTTCACCAACGGAGTGCAGACCAATTTCCAGGGACTGCTGATTGCTTCAGCCTATAACTCAGGCATTCGTGATTTTGAAGTTGAAACAGGTTACCAGGCAGCAGTTAAGAATGAGCTTGAGCACCGCGGGCGCAACCTTGGGAACGGGAAATATGATCTGCACTATTTTGTAAGGAACGGTTATATTCCTTACCAGGACACCGTACTGTCAAACGGGTGGGTATTCAATTTCGGGGCATCACACACTCTGGAATACGCTTTTAGCTCCTATGCCGTTGCCCAGATGGCCGGATCACTCGGCTATGATTCAGACTATGAAAAACTGATGGAGCAGGCCACATATTATCAAAACCTTTTTGATCCGGAAACAAAGCTTATCAGGCCAAGAAATGAAAACGGGTCATTTATTGAAGATTTCGACCCCTTGCGTCCGTGGGATGGTTTTCAGGAAGGGAATGCTTTCCAGTATACCTGGTATGTACCCCATGATGTAGCCGGTCTTAAGCAGCTATTGGGCATGGACCTGTTCAACCGGAGGCTCGAAGAGATGTTTGTCAATTCACGGAAAAGCATGTTTGGAGGCAGTCCGCAGGAAATACACAGCTTTTCCGGTGTGGATGAAATATACAACCATGGAAATCAGCCCTGTCTCCATCAGGCATGGCTGTTCAACTATTCCGGGAAGCCGTGGCTGACACAAAAGTGGGTCCGTACCATTGCAAACGAGTTTTACGGAACCGAGCCATTGCATGGTTACGGCGTCGGTCAGGATGAAGACCAGGGACAACTGGGAGCCTGGTATGTTATGGCGGCGCTTGGATTATTCGATGTGCAGGGACATGCAGGCGCGAACCCAACCTTCCAGTTTGGCAGCCCTCTGTTTGACAGGGCGAGCATCCGTCTTGACCCGAAATATTATGACGGCGGAAAACTGGTTATTGAAACCAGGCACAATTTCAGGGATAATTTTTATTTACAGAGCGTGACTTTTAACACCGAAATGCAGGATAACTGCTGGATCGACCGGCGGAAGCTTACCGGTGGCGGCACCCTGGTCTTTACGATGGGACCAGAACCCAATACCTCGTGGGGGACAGAAACCCCGCCACCCTCGATGAGTACCGAAGAAACAATATTTACCGATGAAGGGTAAATTGTACCTGTATACCGGTGTTTCCTCCCTTGGGGGACTTCTTTTTGGATTCGATACCGCCATAATCAACGGCGCTATACCTTTCTTTTCAGAGTACTTTGCATTGACCGAAACAATGATTGGATGGGCTGTGAGTTCAGCAATTTTCGGTTGCATAACCGGGGCTTTGTTTATCGGCGTCTTCAGCGACAGGTACGGCAGGAGATATATGTTAAAGGTAATGGCCCTTTTCTTCATCGTTTCAGCCTTCGGCTCGGGGATTTCTACCGATATCCATATGTTTATAGTATTCAGGATTTTAGGCGGCATTGCGATAGGAGGTGCCTCGGTGCTATCGCCGGTATACATTTCGGAGATAGCTCCACCAGCCTACAGGGGGCGACTTACAATGACTTTCCAGATGTCGATAGTTGCCGGCATCCTTCTTGCCTTTGCAGTTGCTCTTATACTGCTCGATACCGGAGCCTACAATTGGCGTTATATGTTTATTTCCGAAGCCGTGCCTGCTTCGGTTTTCTTTGTCCTGCTCTTTTTTGTGGGCAGAAGTCCCCGCTGGCTGGTAAAAAACGGTAATTATCAGGAAGCCGGGGAAGTCCTCAGGAGTCTAAACTATGGAATGGATGTCGAAGGGATGGTGGAGCAGATAAAAAGTTCAATTAACACTGAGGTGGTTGACCATATAAAGTACCTTTTCAGGAAGCCTTATCTCAGACTGGTTCTGATCGGACTTGCTGTCGGGATGTTCAACCAGTTTACGGGTATAGCTGTTGTAATGATTTATTCAAGCGATATCTTCAGGGCAGCAGGGTTTTCCACCGAATCGGCTATATTGCAGACGGTTGTCGTAGGGTTCACCAACCTGGTATTTACTATAATAGCCATGTTTTTCATAGATAAAATCGGCAGAAAAAAAATGCTGCTGATTGGATCGGTTGGCATGAGTATTTTCCTGGCCATTTTCGCCTATATATTTTTCTATGATATTAAAGGGTTTATGCCTCTGGTTTTTATGATCAGCTTTGTGGCGTGCTTTGCATTTTCCCAGGGCGCCGTCATATGGGTGTTGTTTGCTGAGATGTTCCCCAATAATATCCGGGCCAGGGGTTCATCTGTGGGATCATTCTCACACTGGGCGTTTTACGCCCTGGTGCTTTTTGTTTTTCCCGTAATGCGGGGATCATTTATCGATAACAGGGGAATAGGGTACATATTTGCGTTTTTTTCACTGGTCACTCTGGGAAGTTTCTTCTTTTTCAGGAAATTTATAGTCGAAACAAAGGGCAAATCACTTGAAGAAATGGAAAAGGATGTGATTAAGCGTTAACTTCACTGTACCAATTTGCGAAATCTGATTAACCTGTATTATTACGAGTGGAATACTGAATATGCAATACCATGCTTAAGTAAATAACTGAATTTAAATTTGATAACTATACTTTATGAATGGTTTTGAAAGAATAAATGCAGCCCTGGCCGGCAGACCGGCCGATAAGACTCCCATTATGCTCCATAATTTCATGATGGCCGCACATGAAGCAGGGGCAACCATGGAGCAGTACCGGAATGATCCGAAAGTGATCGCGGAAGCCTTTATCAGATCAGTTGAGAAATACGCCTATGACGGGGTCATGGTTGACGTTGATACAGTTACCCTGGCCGGGGCAGCGGGAGTACCGGTAGATTTTCCGGTAAACGAGCCTGCCCGTACCAGTCACGGAAATCTTGAAACCCTGGAGGATGTAACTAACCTTAAGCCGGTTAATGTTGAAGAGTACAGGCATATCCAGGTCTGGCTGGAATCTGTAAGACTGCTGAAAGAATATTTCAGGGATGACATCTATCTAAGGGGCAACTGTG
>SLJO01000151.1 GCA_007135095.1 Bacteroidales bacterium
GCCGTGAACAAAGTTCTCCGAAGAATGTTGTAACTTTCGTATGTGATACCGGTAATAAATACCTTACCAAAATGTATAATGACGAATGGCTTATTGAAAATAATTTCAAAATTACCTGAACGTGAGTGTATATTTAATTCAAAAATTTATATGAAATTCAAAACCAAGGTTATCCATGCAGGCCAGGAGCCTGATGAAGCGACAGGGTCTGTAATTACCCCCCTATACCTTACCTCAACCTACAGACAGGAAGCCGTCAGCTCTCACAAAGGCTTTGAATACAGCCGGTCGGGCAATCCCACACGAAAGGTACTGGAAGAATGCCTGGCATCGCTGGAGAGCGGAAGCTTCGGTCTGGCTTTTGCGTCAGGTATGGCAGCTGAACATGCTGTTATTTCCACTTTAAGGCCGGGTGACCATGTAGTGGCATGCGGTGATATGTATGGAGGCACATACCGTTTGTTTGAAGAGGTATTCAAACCTTTTGGCCTGGAATTCAGTTATGTGGGCTGGGAGGCTACCGAGTTTGAACGGGCGGTGAAGGATAATACGAAACTGTTCTGGATCGAAACACCCACCAATCCGTTGATAAGACTCATAGATATAAGGGCAGTGGCAGATATTGCAGGTAAAAATCAAATAAAGCTTGTAACGGATAACACTTTCGCCACACCCTGTTTCCAGCAGCCCTTGCTGTTGGGTGCCGACCTGGTAATACACAGCACAACAAAATATATCGGCGGACACTCCGACCTGATAGGCGGGGCATTGATACTAAATGACAGGGACTGGTACGATAGGATCAGGTATATTCAGAATGCCGTGGGGGCCGTACCCGGAGCTTTTGACAGCTGGCTCATGCTCCGTGGCATAAAAACACTGGCAATCCGCATGAAACAGCACGAAGAGAATGCCCTGAGGATAGCAGCATTTCTTGAAGACCACCCTATGGTATCTGAAGTTTATTATCCCGGGCTTGAATCCAGTCCCTATTATGAACTTGCAGGTAAGCAGATGAGCGGTTTCGGAGGAATGGTTTCTTTCAAGCTTAAGGATGGCAATATTGACATTGCAAATAAATTCTTTAAAAAGCTGAAGATAATAGCTCTTGCCGAAAGCCTTGGCGGAGTCGAATCCCTTATTAATTATCCTTCTGTCATGACACATGGCTCCATTCCGGAAAAGCAAAGGATAGCTATCGGCATTACAAAGGATCTGATAAGGCTGTCAGCAGGAATAGAAGATGCCGGAGATCTTATCGGCGATCTGTCAAGGGCATTGCCATCGGCCTGATTCCGGCAAGATCCCGGTATAACTATCGGATATGGAGTTAACAGCGCAATCATGCTGCCGCGAATAATTGGTATGGCAGAATTTAAAAGCCTGGTTCACTGAGAATAAATAATTCTGAACTCCACCGAGATATCATCATGAGTACGGATCGTGCCCAGCATCAACGTGGGAGGGTCAATACCATAATCGGTCATCTTCATATCCCTGGTGCCTGTGCAGACCATTTCATCACCGGCATTGACACATGTAGCCTCTACACTGACCTGACGGGTTACACCTGATATTGTTAAATCGCCTGTAGCGGTTATATTGTATTCTGCCCCGTTTCTCTGAACAGTCCCGTCACTGGAACGGAAAGTGATCTGTGGATGATTTCCGGCATCCATCTCGCTATGAGCCGATCTCTGAAGCCGGGACTGGTCACTTTCCAGCGAGGTTTTTTCCAGGGTGAGCGTCACCGATTCCAGCGATTCAATATCGTCTCCGTTTCCGGATCTGAAAACGACCTCACTCATAAGGGTTTCTGATCTCAGTTCCCAGTCCTGCAAAGTAGATGTTCCTGAAACAATAATATAAGAATCATCAGTAGAAGTATATGTTAGTGACTGGGACTGTGCATCAGGAATCAACAAGAAAGGCAGTGAAATTATAATTAACAGTAATTTAATAGTATTCATGCGAATAAATTTTAGTTAATAAAATGTATATTCAATTTTGAAAAAACCATGCCACAAATTGATAACCTGCTATTAGGCTGAATAACTATTAATTAGGATAACTCCCTGTTTGTCCGTTGTATATTATTATAAGCACTGTGTAGAATAATCGTTACACATAAAAAAAGCCGTCCCGGTTATGGGACAGCTCCTTTTGACAATTGCTTGGAATCTCTCTGCTCCTTAAAAGCTTATTGCGGCTTCTATGACAATGCCACTGAATTCTGCACCAGCAAACCTGCCGGTCCAGGCATCACCGTCATAGCTCTGATGCACATATTCAATCTTGGTAAGGACATTCCTGGTCATGAACCATCCACCGCCAATGTTAAACCGGCTTATTTTCTGATCTTCAGCGGCGCTTTCCCGCATTTTGCCGCTTACTGTGTTATATCTGCCACCAATATAGAAATTCTCATCACCGCCAAACCTGTACACCAATTCTCCGGCAAGCTGGGTGAAAGAACCTTCTTCATCCTGTTGTTCCGGAAATTCACGGCCCCCGTTGGCAACTTCATATATTCCAAAGAATTCAAGTCCCCCGAATTTTACAAACGGATTTACCTGTATGGCTGTCAGCTGAGTGAATCTTGCATTAAACCTGCCATCAAAATTTGTTCCCTGAGCTGGAACCGGTGGCTCGGCACCGGGATCACCCACATTATGCAATACTGAATAATATCTTGATCCGGCCCGGTCGCCGCCATATAACCATGTTCCGGTTGTTGTGCCCTGGTTTGTATACCAGGAACCGGTAAGCCTTACCCTCAGGTTATCATCTATCTGACTGTCAAAACCCAGTTTCCCGTAAAAAGAAGGCTTGTTGTCACTGGCGTCGGTTACAACCACATTCTGGTTCAGCTTCCCGTTGGTAAGTCCGACCACGGCCAGCAGTCCGTTAGGGGTCTGCAGCGTAACCTCTCCAAAAGCTTCAGTGGAAAAGGCATCCATAATATAATTACCCACAAAAGGATTGAAAATTGTCCTGGCATTGTCACTTCTCCTGAAATGAGCATCGCCATAATTGAATTCATCAAGACCGATGGTTACTGTAGTATATTGCATGATATCTTCAAGAAATCCCGGGGAGATGAAATCAAGATTGGAGATTTGCATATGTCCGCCTTTTATCCATGCCTCGGCATGATGCCTCGCAGACAAGTATGTTCTAAGGTGCATCCTCATACCCGGTGAAAGTTGAACATCCAGGTTCAGGTTTGCGCTAGGCAGGTTAAAATCCGTACCCAGGTCACGCAGGCGATGCCCCGGCTGTGTGGCTTCATTGCTTTGATTCAGTCCCTGGAACTGCATGGCAAAATCACCTCCTACACGAACTAAAAATTCCTGGTATTCAACGGTATCTTCGATAGGATCTTCAAAAACATTCAAACCTCTTTTGTCATTGGGACGCCAGTTCTGAAGATCTCTGTACTGGGCTGAAACCGAACCTGAAATCATAAATAATATTAGAATAAGAATTTTTGATGTTTGCATGATTTTTTTGTTTTTAGTTTTTTGATTATTAATTACTTATATACTCCTGCTTACCCGTTGCAGCCAATGCCTCTAGTTCTTATCAATATTTCCGAATGTCATGTTTAACAAGGTCAGCAGGTATTTGTTTTTAAATAATTGATAATAAGACGAATTTTAAAAAATCCGGTTAAGTTGTTTAACACTTGGGAATTGAAATTGTTAATGGATTTAGCAAAATTCTAATTATAAAGTTTTCACTCCAGCCTGGAAATAACACTGGGCTGAACGATATAATTAAAATGGACGGTAATCATGTCATTTACTTTTATCAGGCCCATTGCGGGTGAGGGCGGGTTAATTCCGAATTCCGACATAGCGATTTCTGCCCTGCCTTCAAAATGATATTCCATTGCCTCGGAGCGGTACCAGTCAATCATCAGTTCTATGGTGTTTGACTTTCCGTTTATGGTAATAATCGCATCGGCTATGAAATTGCCGCTCAGGGATGACAGGTTCCCCTCTGAAAAATTTGCCTCCAGCAACCTTACCTCTATCCTGGAATCCTGGTCTCCACCAAGAGCCTTGTACATGTCGCGGTTTATTAATGGGTTTTTACAGTCAAATGAATTCACATTCATTAATAAGTGTGCATCGGAAAAAATTATTCTTTCATCACCGGGTTCAGAATCAGTCAATATTACACCATTGGACATACCAATTTCTGATACACATTCAAAAGAATTGATATTGGTTGTTCCTGAAAGGCTCGTCCAGCTGTTTTTGCTGACTGAATACATGATATAATTGCGTTCACCTCCGGCTGGGGTTTCAGGCCTGTCTTCAGCAGCGTATAGCTGCGGGGCGAGGAGGATTAAGATTATGCAAAGAGTGACCATGTCAGGATATTTAATTCAGATACATCACTGCTAAAATTATTGCCCTTTTTACCGCGTGTAAACGATATTGTAGCTGATTGTTATTTCATCACCCGTGCGGAGTGCACCCAGCATCATTACAGGGGGATCGATATCAAATTCGCTCATTTTCAATGTCCGGGAGCCTGAACAGACCAGTTTTTCATCATCACCGTTAATGCATGTGGCATCTACGCTGACCTGCCTCGTAACCCCGGCTATTGTAAGATCGCCCCTGGCGTTTACAAGATATGTGTCACCGTTTTTCCGAATATTATTGCTTCCGTTGGTGCGAAAAATAATTTCAGGGTGGCGTTTTGAATTCAATGCCTCGTAAGCCCGCTTGTCAAGTCCTGATTTGTCACTTTTTAATGTGGTTTTATTCA
>SLJO01000215.1 GCA_007135095.1 Bacteroidales bacterium
AAACAGGCAGAAAAACTGGATATTGTAGTCCCATATAATAATATCTTCGGCAATCTGTCCCCAATTTCTCAAATCGTCTGAAAAAGCAGGATCAGTTTCAAAAACAGGTTTATTCCGGAAACTTTCAATATTGCAAAGCATTATATTTACGTTAGCTTCTGTCTTTATATTATCAGGGGCCTCACGTGTATGTTGATAGGCTAATGTAGAAATCATATAATCGGGAAACTCCCGGGCAACTTTGTTTACAAAATAAATTTTAGAACCACTATGCCTGTTACTATCTCCACCATAATTTCTATTTAGTTCCAAACAACCATCGCACAGGCAGGGGGAACGGTTATCATCCTGGCTAACCGACCAGTATTTCAAATGAGGCCTTTCAGATATCCTCATTTTCAAATTATTGATTAGGATTTCAGCAACCTCCGGATTTGAAAGGCACAACTGGGTCGTCCTGCGTTCACCATCTATAAGGGCATAAAATTCAGGATTGGTTTCCAGATATTTTTCCGGAGGCACCAGAGTTTTAAAGGTATGCACAAATAACCCCCAGTAATCCCTGGATCCGAGTTTATGCCAATCCATGTATCCCGGTTCCCGGGCATCTGCATAATCGGTATGTCGATGAATTACAACAGGCACAACGACAGTATCGTTTTTGGGGAGTGTAATTGAATTCCCTTTTGGTATATGCATTACGGAAGAGGTATATTTCCTGAAGCCCAGTGATTCAAGAAGATCATAAACTCCGTAAAGAACTCCTTTCCCGGAACCACCTGCAATAATAAAATCTTCATCCTGTCGCTTGTAAGCATAACCATCCATTTCTAATTGCTGAAAATCAACATCCAGGGATGTTGCATAATCAGTGCTTCCAATATAAATTGCATTATTGCCACTATACTTTTTTTCATCAACAACAGGAAGATTTTTTCCGGACATTTTGAACAGATAATACTGGAGTTGTTGGGCGGCTTTGAGCTCCATTGAATCAGCCTGGGCAGGGATCACAATCTGATAATCCAAACTACCATCTATCATTAGTTCAGATTCTTTACATCCAAATAATAAAATAGCTATAAACAGTAAAAATTTCGCTAAAATAGGACTATCCGCCATAAATGAAGGTGGCTTTAATTCCGATTTTTTTCTTGCACCAGGTATGGTTTCAATCATACCTGCCTTTCGGGCAAAGCCCCACAAGGGCATAATCGCGCCAACAGAATGCGGGTTTTCAAGATAAACTAAGAGGAAATCCTTTTTTTTCATAATACCCGCATTTTATGGTAAGTTATCCAAAAATTCACGTCTTATCAGAATTAACACCAATCACAACCCAAATTGCTAATATAAGTTTTTTTTCATCCTTTATTCCAGGTTTTATTAATAATCACTTGCCTTAAACCATCTTTATTAGAATGCAGTGGGGCGGTAAAGTGGTTGAATCGCATTTTCTATACAGTTTTTCAAAATATTTTACGTAATTTGTTTGGGCCTCCAATGCACAGGTAGGAGCCATATACCGGAAAACTATACCCCTTCATGTACCGGATAAATTCGGGTTTTAAAAATATAAATCAATGCTAATGAAGATAAAAATATTGACAGCCTTCATTTTGGTTATATTCAATTCAATCAACCTTAGCGCACAGCCAAAGAAGATTTACATTGCTCCTGATAATCACACTGATTATATGTGGAATTCAAATGAAGAGGGATACAGGCAGGCTTTTCTTAAAACCCTTGACTACTACATGGACCTGAACGATTCCACTGCAAATGAGCCATACCCATACCAAAGCAAATGGAATTGTGATGGTAGCTACTGGGTGTATATCTATGAAAAAAACAGAAGCGCCGAGCAGTTTGACAGGTTGATAAACCAAATAAGGGATGGTAAAATCACGGTTCCACTCAATACTCTCAGCGGGGTACATGGAATTGCTCCCGCAGAAGCAACTATCCGTGAAATGTATTACGCCGGTTCACTGGAGCGCAGGTTCGGGCTGGAACTGGACCTTGCCATTAACATGGAAGATAATGTTCTTCCCCTGGGCTTGGCATCATTATGGGCGGGGGCAGGAGCAAAATACTCATGGCGCGGGGTTTGCGCCTGCGCAACAGATGTTTCCGGTTTTGAATCAAGGCGAAATGAGATATACTGGTATAAGGGACTGGATGATCAGAAAATTCTTATGAAATGGTATTCATTGACCGACAGGAGTAAGGTAAAGGGTTACAGCAACCAGTATTTCGGCGGGTATTCTGAAGCACGCTTCCCGGAAGAATCGATTGAATTGAGCAAGGAGTTAATGGCAGGCAGCAAATATCCCTATAATATTATCGGGGCCTTCGGAAAGGGTTGGGATGATATTATTACGATAACCGATGAATTTCCCAGGATAGCCAAAAATAAATCAGACCAGGAGTACCAGGTGATTGTTTCCAATAAAGTTGATTTTTTCCGTGATTTTGAAAAGTCATATGGCCGGGATCTTCCTTCAGAAACCATATCCTATGGCAGTACAGACTGGGGGATCAATGTGGCATCACTGGCCGGTGTGGCGGCTTCAGTAAAACGCGCTGTTGAAAAACTCCGGGCAGCCGAAGGGCTATATACCCTCGTGGCATTAAAAGACAGCGAATTTGCAAATGAACTGACCGAAATGAGAGAGAGAGCCTGGATAGCATGCGGATTGTTCTTTGAACATGACTGGACCGCTGACGGACCTGTTACACGCAAACAAAGGGCAGACTGGTCTCGGAGAGTGGCCGGCGAACTGGGCAGTTATGTAGATACGCTGTACAACAGGTCCAGGGAACGACTGGGTGAATTAATATCATCCCCGGATAATAATAATGAGGTTTTCTATGTCTACAATCCGCTCGGCTGGACAAGGACTGATTACAGCGATTATTTATACAATGGCCCGGAGGATATAACTGTCATTGACCGGATTACCTCCAGGGAAGTTCCTTTTCAGTTCGTTACCGGAAAGGACAAAAAATACCTGCGTATCCTGGCAGGCGATATTCCGTCGCTGGGGTATAAAGTATTTGAAATAAAAAAAGGTTCGTCTGCTCCCGGGGAACCTGCGGCCATGGTTACTGACGGGGTTATTGAAAATAATTACTACAAAATAACAGTTACCTCCCGGGGAGTTATCACCAGTTTGATAGATAAAACAAATAACAACCGGGAACTAATAAGTCCTGAGAATGACCGGTATGCCAATGACCTTGGCTCAGCAAAGGAGGAATCACCATTACATGACAGGCCTCTAAGGATTGAGAATGAGGGACCGGTCTCGGTTACCCTGATTGCCGAATCCTATAAACCCGTCAAACATATTTCGAAAATAACCTTGTTCAGGAACAGCGACCGGATCGAACTGGAGAATTATATTACCCAAAATTTTGGGGCAGGGCCGGAAATCTATTCTTTCTCGTTCAACATCACAAATCCTGATACCTGGCATGAAGAAGCCGGTGCAATACTGAATGTTAAGCCTGAATCAGAAGGTGGCCATTATGCCGAAAGGATCAGCCGGTTGGACTGGATTGCGATAAATCACTTTGCAGATATGTCGGGAAATGGTAATGGAATCGTTCTTTCGAACCGGGATGCTTATTTTATGAAGACCGGGAACAGCACCTTAACAAGTCTTGATCATACCACCTCGCAGATAAATGTACTTGCCGGAGGCCAGATGGAAAGGAACAGAGGGCTGGGAATTGAAAATCAGGATGGCGATTCATATTTTGAAAATTTCTTCGCTTTAAGACCTTATACAGGATCCTTCAACTCTACAGAGGCCATGAAATTTGCACTGGAACACCAGAATCCTCTCGTAGCCGGAAAAGTAAGTGGAACAGAAGGGGCATATGGTGATCAGTTTTCACTGTTTACTTTTTCTAACCCTAACGTGTTGGCGTGGTCGGTTAAACCGGCAGAGGAAGGAATAAAAAATGGAATCATCCTTCGGGTCTGGAACATGGACAACAAAGACTCCGAGTGTACGGTTTCTTCTTCAGGGAAAATTATAAGTGCCAGGAATACGACACATATTGAAACGGATGGTGAGGCAATCCTTCCTGTGGCGGGGACTTTAAACACGATCATTGGCCATAATAAGATGCAAACCTTTCGCTTGTTCATAAATTAAAAAACCTGCCCCCGCAGTGTTAGATTCTGACTGACTTATTGGAACAAGGTGACAGCCAATACAATACATTAAATTAATTGGATAAACCACCGTATAGAATGCATGGAGCCGGCAAAATGGCTGAATCGCATTTTCTATACCGGGTTTCAAAATATTTTATGTAATTTGTTTGGAAAAGCAAATTATCATTAATCCTAATTATTGTATTATGGAAAAATCCGAAAAACCCCCGGTCACCGGAAGGCGTGATGCCTTAAAAATACTTGGACTTGGTTCGGCAGGTGTTTTCGCCGGGAATTTGGGAGACATGTCTCCCGCCTTTGCAAATACACAGGATTCACGGAAAGGACTGCCGCCTCTTACAATCACAAATGTCAAAGCTATCGGTGTAAGGCCGGGTAACATAGACCTTGTTGTGGTAAAGGTGGAGACTTCGGAGCCCGGTTTGTATGGTCTGGGCTGTGCCACATTCAACCAGCGTGCAGTGGTCGTTATTGAAGCTGTCAACAAGTACCTTCCCGACCTGTGCATCGGTCGGGATGCAGAAAATATTGAAGACATGTGGCGGGTGGGATATTATAGCTCCTACTGGAGAAATGGCCCTGTCCT
>SLJO01000271.1 GCA_007135095.1 Bacteroidales bacterium
GTAACACAAAATGCAATGAATAAATCATGGGTGATCCATGGATTGAAAAGCAAAATATCCGGATCATGAATCAGTAACTTATTGTTAAACAAATTGCTAACTATAATTTATACGAATGAAACATACCCCCCGGTCACACCGCGTTGCAGTCAATATTCTTCTTGCTGTATCCGCAACCCTGCTTTTTTCCTGCCAAGGCAGGGCTGAAATTGAAGGTCCGGAAGATTTTCTGGTAATGGCTTATTATGCCGGCAATGAGATGGCCATTGACAGGTACGAAGTCAGCGGACTGACTCATATTATATTCAGTTTCAGCAGGCTGGAAGGAAACAGGATGGTTATACCCGATCGCAGGGTTGAAACTCTCAGAAGGCTGGTTTCCCTGAAG
The DNA here is from genome assembly GCA_007135095.1 of Bacteroidales bacterium. Lineage (GTDB taxonomy): Bacteria > Bacteroidota > Bacteroidia > Bacteroidales > PUMT01 > PXAP01. The sequence continues at coordinate 389 of SLJO01000271.1, forward strand.
GATGATCATCCCTCACTCCGGGTTATCATTGCCCTGGGAGGATGGGGTGGTTGCGAAACCTGCTCGGAGGTATTCTCTTCCCCGGAAGGAAGGTCGGAATTTTCTTTCTCCGTTCGCGAGGTACTGGAGGTGTATGGGGCGGACGGGATTGACCTGGACTGGGAATATCCTGCCATTTCAGGGTATCCCGGCCATCCTTACATGGCAGCTGACAAACAGAACTTTACGCTGCTGGTCGAAAAACTTAGGGATGTATTGGGTGAAGAATTTGAAATTGGTTTTGCAGCCGGAGGATTTAAAAGGTTCTTCGATGAGTCGGTTGAATGGGACAAGGTAATGCCGGTAGTTGATTATGTCAATATTATGACCTACGACCTGGTGAGCGGGGGAAGCCCGGTGACAGGACACCACACACCTCTTTACTCCACACCGATGCAAAGCAGGTCTGTTGATTTTGCAGTAAACTATCTTGACTCAATCGGAGTGGATCCGGCTAAGCTTGTAATAGGTGCTGCATTTTACGGCAGGGCATGGGAAAATGTGCCCGATGAAAACATGGGGCTTTACCAGCCTGCAACTTTTAAAACTGCAATCACTTACAGGGAACTGTATGACTGGATCGAAGAGAACAGCATGACAGAGTTCTGGGATGAGATAGCTCATGCTCCCTACGCCTTTTCCGCTGAAACGGGTCTCTTTGCAACATATGATAATCCGCGTTCAGTAAGGCTTAAAACAAGGTATGCCATTGAAAACGGCCTTGGCGGTATTATGTTCTGGCAGCTCGCAGGTGACAGGCATGACGACGGCCTGCTTCACGCTATTTACAGGGAGCTGGAATAATACAGGGTATCCCGATCAGGCAGCTTACCGGTTTTGTGCAGTGCGGGTGAGGTATCATTTGTAAAATTCAGCAAGGCTCTCTATTAACAGCCTTCCCGACAACTTGTTTTCCTCTTTGGTATAAATTGCTCCGCCCCCTTCGCAGAGAATAGCGGTAATGCCAAACTGTGCATGCGGGCCGTATTCCCAGCTGATTGCACCATAACCTGGTTCTCTTTCCCTGGTATCCAGCGGCTTTATAAGAGTTTCGGGAGCAAGGGCGAGCAGGATATCCCGCCACTCGGTCCACGGGCCAACCCTGTCATCTTCAACAAAATAAAGTAATGGCTCCACAGGTCCTCCCCAGGTGTGATGTCCCCATAATGTTGTAACCGGCGACTCTGATTCCATCAGTTCTTCAAGGTCACGCTGAAAAATATATGCTTCATGGGCCTGTTTTTCCTTGTCTGACCCTTCCGGGAAATAGCTTCTGTTCATATCAATGCCCTGGGCATTGACCCGGTACCAGCCGTTGGAAGGAGCATCAGGACTCATCATCAATACAAAATGGTTGATAGAGCGTTTCCTGAATTCGCTCCCTTCGTCATTGAGCAGCCATTCAATTTTGCCTATCATCCGCCATTGTGCATTATGTTCACCAGGATGAGAATTGGAAAAATAATGCACCCACCTGTCTTTCAGGGGGACATCGCCTGAGGAACCGGTGATCACTACCCGGTATAAATTTCTTCCGCCCAGTGATTTACCGAGGGTGTGGACCTCCACGTCTTCATGGGGCTCAATATCTGAAATGAATTTCTCCACCTGTTCATAGGAGATTGGCACCTGATGGCCCACATAAACCCTGTCCTGCTGAAATACAGGAAACACAAGGGTATCTCTCTCAGGGCTCACCCTGTACCCGGCGTTCCAGTGCACCGGATTCCAGTTTTCCATGTCATGCGACCATGAATAAAAATATTCATTCATCGCGTACCTGGGTGGGCCCTCGACAATAAGAGTAAGGTCATTACCCTTTGCATTTCCGGTAATTTCGAAATTAAGTTTATTGTTCCACTCCGGTTGATTGGGAGCATGACCAAGCGTAACCTTAAAAAGATTTTTTTCAAGCTTTTCTACAACTGCACCCTCTGAGCCAAGCGGACCGTCAAAATTGAAATCACTCTCAGATAATTCCTTTTCTCCGCTGCAGGCTGATAATCCAAACAGTATTAACACTGCAAATCCCAAAATCCAAATGAAACTAACTTTCGTGTTCATATTATATTTGATTATTTAGTTTGCATCATGAGCACGCTGCCCGGAGATAAAATTATTTCTCCAGCTGGTTTTCCATGCTCACTGCACTATGTATTTATCTTTAAAATATTTAAGTCCATGCTGGTACCCGCCATGGATTATCATCCGCCTTTGTATGATTTACCTGCGAATATACAAAAAAGTACCCCGCCGGCACAAAGGAACTGCATAATCTTTGCAAGACAGGGTACTTCGTCTAACTACCTCCCTAACCTGACCTAAAACCTAAAACTAAACCTAACCTAATCCAAACCTGAAAATTTACCTTTTAACCTGGTCTGAAATGACTTTACCTGAACTGATCGGAACTAATAGGAATAAATTAAACAATCCTGACCTGAACTAAAATAATACCCAAAAAAAACATTAAACTCCGATAAATAAGCAGCAGGGTAGTTTTTCAGGCATATAACCTATAACTTTATTTACCTTTATATACATGACACGCAACTCTGGCAGGAGTATCATATTTTTATCATTTATTTATATTATGATGATCCTGTCAGAGAAACGGGAGTTGATTCCCGACAACCTTTTTGATCGTTTGTTGTTTTAGTGATAATCCCTTCTCATTTTAACGGCCTGAAAATTAACCTTCATGAAAGATAAAACAGACAAGGAAACAGTTGAAAAATGGCATGCCATTAATGTTGAAGAAGTACTTGGCAAACTTCAAAGTGACAAAAAGAAAGGCCTGGGTTCAGAGGATGTTTCAAAAAGACAGGAAGAATACGGCAGGAACGAAATCCCCAGGGGCAAAAAACGCAGCGCCTGGGTACGGCTGCTGGTGCAGTTTCATAACGTGCTTATCTATGTCCTTCTGGCGGCAGCCCTCATCACCGCATTTTTAGGCCACTGGATTGACACATACGTTATCCTGGCAGTTATTATTGTCAATGCAGTAATCGGGTTCATCCAGGAGGGTAAAGCCGAAAAAGCACTTGAAGGCATCCGGAAAATGCTTTCACTCAATGCAGTGGTCGTCAGGGATGGCCGTAAGCAAACTATTAATGCCGATGAGCTGGTTCCCGGCGACATTGTGAAGCTTAAATCGGGCGATAAGATCCCCGCCGATATCCGTCTCCTTGAAACAAAAGACCTGAGCGTGGAGGAATCACCCCTTACCGGTGAGTCAACACCTGTGGAGAAAAGCAATGAAGCGGTGGAGGAAGATTCTATCATTGGTGATCAGAGTTGCATGACATTTTCGGGAACACTTGTAACCTACGGAAATGCAACAGGAGTGGTGGTATATACAGGTGAGCGGACTGAGCTGGGGAAAATAAACCAGATGATATCCGAGGTTGAGGAGATAACCACTCCCCTGCTGCAACAAATTGAAAAATTCGGCAAGTGGCTTTCCCTTATTATCCTGATAATTACAATTGCCTTTTTTGCCTTCGGCTATTTCTTTCGCGATTATACAATGGATGAGTTGTTTCTTGCGGCCATCGGCCTGATTGTGGCGTCCATCCCCGAGGGCCTTCCTGCGATAATGACCATCACCCTTGCCATCGGAGTTCAGAGGATGGCTTCCAGAAATGCGATTATACGTCGCCTCCCGTCTGTGGAAACCCTGGGATCGATTAATGTTATTTGCTCTGATAAAACAGGCACGCTTACCAGGAACGAAATGACTGTTAAAACAATTATAAGTGCCGAAAAGCATTACATTGTTGAAGGAATCGGTTATAGCCCCGAGGGCGGCATATTTGAAAACGACAGGCAGGTTGAACCGGAAAAAGACAAGGTTTTATGGCAGTTCCTCAAGACGGTCAGAGTCAGTAACAATTCCGAGATCTCGAAAGATGAAACGGGAAACTGGAAGCTTACGGGAACTCCCACTGAAGGAGCTTTGCTTGCCTTGAGTTACAAGGCCGGGCTAAAGGATTTTAAAACAAAGCGACTTGACAGTATTCCTTTTGAATCCGAACATAAGTATATGGCTACCCTTAATAAGACTGATGAGCATGTACATGCCTTTATCACAGGGGCTCCGGAAGTTTTGCTGGAAATGTGCAGTCAGCATTATACTGCCGGCGGGGAAAAGAAAATAGACCGGGATTTCTGGAATAATAACATAGAAAAGGTGGCAGCCAAAGGAGAGAGGATTTTAGGTGCGGCTTTTAAAAAAATGGATAGCAACAAGGCACAGATTGAAAAGGAGGATCTTGAAGGCGATGTCGTCTTTCTGGGCATTGCAGGTATCATAGATCCTCCCCGTGATGAGGTTATTGATGCTATCCAGGAGTGCAAGGATGCGGGAATACGGGTGAAAATGATCACCGGCGATCATGCCATTACTGCCAGAACCATCGGCAAGCAAATTGGTATCGGCGATGGGGAAAATGTCATGACCGGGAAGGAGCTCGAGAAAATGAGCGACCAGCAGTTCAGCGAGGTGGTCGACCAGTACGATATATATGCACGTACCAGTCCCGAACACAAGCTCAAACTGGTAACCGCACTCCAGAGAAACGGAAAGCTTTGTGCCATGACCGGTGACGGGGTGAATGATGCGCCTGCCCTGAAACAGTCAAATATCGGTATTGCAATGGGCATAAAAGGCACGGAGGTATCCAAGGATGCCTCTGAAATGGTGCTTACCGATGATAATTTCGCAACCATCGTTTGTGCCATTGAGGAGGGACGGACTGTGTATGACAATATACGCAAATCACTGCTTTTTATCCTCCCCACCAACGGGGCAGAAGCCCTGGTGCTTATGTCGGCTATTTTACTTGGTATAATTATGCCGATCACACCTGCACAGATTCTCTGGGTGAATATGGTCACCGCGGTTACCCTTGCACTGGCAATAGCCGTTGAGCCAATGGAGGAAAAAATAATGGAACGCCCTCCAAGGAAACCCGGTGAACCGATACTGGGAAAATTGTTTATCTGGAGGATTGCTTTTGTCTCGATCCTGATCGGCGGACTGACGCTTTTTATGTTCAATTATATGCTTTTACTGGGTATGGATGAGGCCACGGCAAGAACAATTGCCGTTAACACACTCGTGGGCGGCCAGTTGTTCTATTTGTTCAACTGCAGGAAAATCAGGGTTACAAGCCTGGGCAAAGGCTTTTTCAACAACAAGTATGTCTTTATCGCTGCCGGGGCACTGATAATGCTACAGATGGCTTTTGTCTATGCTCCCTTTATGAATCTTTTCTTCGACACCGCACCCATAGGGGCATTCTACTGGCTTTTTCCACTGGGAGCCGGGTTGTTGGTCTTTTTTATCGTTGAACTGGAAAAATTCATTATCCATAATATTCTGGGAGTCAAAGAGTAGAATCTTAACTCCCCCGGAACAGGGTTTCCGGTTAATCTGCTCTTTGCTCCGGTTTACCGGGTTTACGTGCCACACAAATATATTGATGGGTAATGCCCAGTAAGCCGGCTTTTTCACAGTTCTCATGCAGGATGTCAAGGAGTTCTTTCTTTTTCTGCTTCGGCCACGTGCCCTCAAATGAGGCATCGGGAAGAAACGAGCCCACGCCTTCAAGATTGCGTATCCGTATAGTTTCAAAAAAATTGCTGTGCATTATTCTTTTTGATTCCCGGGGCCAGCAGCGGAACTGGGGCACATCAAAGCCCTGAAAACGGGTATGCGTGACAGATCCGGTTATATTACGCAATACCGGAAAAGGACTAAGGAAAATTGCGAACAAAAATCCACCGGGTCTGAGAATCCTGTGGCAATGCGATAATGACTGGTTTCTGTGCTCTTCATTGATCAGGTGATAAAGGGGCCCCATCAACAAAACACTATCTGATGAGTTATCTGCAATCCAGCCCAATTGGGTTGCACAGGAAACCTGGTTGAAAAAAATGTTTTTCCGGCAGCATGAATTTTCCATCCTGTCGGAAAATGCCTTCAACGACCTTGCCGACAGATCAATTACACCAACCTTGCAATTCCGTTCCAGTAAATGCTCTGCATAACGGCCCGGTCCTGAACCTATGTCGATAACAGTGGCCCCGGGGGGAATATACTCATCCAGCAGTTCGATAATTAGCTGATATTCTGCCTCGCGCAACGGAGTTTCGGTAAGCCTGTTGTACTCCTCTTCAACTCCTGCGTCGTATGCTGCTGCTATAGTTTGACGATATGGCATGAATTTTAATTAGCAGGTTTATAATGGAAAGATCAATTCAGGAACGGAACAAGCAGCACCCGGCCCTTATAGGGAATGGTCTCAAGCTTGCCATGGTAAATTGTTTTCAGAAATTCAGTATCCCAGGCCTTCAGCGATTTCCCTGACCGTAATACTTTTTTATCTTTCATAAATAAGAAATCATCGCCAAAGATGAAAGCCAGGTTGGGATCATGCATTACAGCTACAATTGTTAATCCTTCTTTAACAAGCTGTTTCAATAAATTTAATAAATGTGACTGATTAGAGAAATCGAGATATGTTGTTGGCTCGTCCAGCAATAATATTTTAGGGTTCTGCGCAAGCAGGCGGGCAATCATGACCATCTGCTGTTCGCCTCCCGATAAATCTGTATAATTCCGGTTCCGCAGGTGTAAAATACCAACCTTTTCCATTGCCTGTACTGATGCTTCCCGGTCGGACTCTTTCGGAATGAAATTAATAAATCCGGCACGGCCTGTAAGAACTACATCCTCAACAGAGAAAGGGAAGACAGCATTATGGTGCTGGTTTAAAAAGCCTGTCAGTTTTGAACGTTCGGAAACATTGAGTTTAGCACTGTTTTTACCGAATATTCTGGTTACACCCTCCTGAGAATTCAGGAGACCGCCCAAAATTTTCAACAGAGTGGATTTGCCGCTCCCGTTCCGGCCTAATATAAATGTTAGTTTTCCCGCTTCAATTTCTGCATTCACATCGTCGAGAATTAACTGCCCGTTATATCCAAAGGAGATATTTCTCACCTGCACTGCCTTGTTTACCTGTTCCATCCGATATTTGTTTTTTTCATTAGAAAAATAAAAAAAGGTGCGCCCAAAAGCATTGTAAAAACTCCGATTGGCAGTTCAAAGCCTGAAAGAGTCCGGGAAAAATTGTCGATAATCAACAAAAACATACCACCGAAGAGAAAATTCAAAGGAATAGACTGGCGGTTATCCGGACCAATTATCATACGCACCATATGGGGTACAATCAGACCATAAAGTCCTATGATCCCTGCAACTGCTACTGCTGATGATGATGCAAGAGTGGCGGCAAACAATATGATAATCTTGTCTTTCCCGGGATTAATTCCAACTGTCCGGGCCTCATCATCGCCCAGTGCCAGCACATTTAATCGCCATCGGTAGATTATCAGCACAGCTACGCCTGCAGACATCGGGATTATTGAAGATTGTAGTTTTCCCCAACTGGCATTGTGAAGATTCCCCATCGTCCAGTGAACGATTGACTGCAGCTTAAACGGGTCACTGAAAAACTGCACCATGGTTAATAAAGCAGTAAAAATTCCTGAAACAATTATACCTGACAATATCAGAGATACAATTGACACATTCCTGTTCTTACGGGCCATGAAATAACTGAGGCCAACGGCTGCCAGTCCGAAAATAAAGGCAGAAAGCTGGACAGGCAAAAAAGCATAGGCCAGTGCCAGGGCGGCTCCAAAGGCTGCGCCTGATGAAAGCCCTAGAATATAGGAATCGGTTAGCGGATTGCGAAATATGCCCTGTATGCTGCATCCGGAAATAGCCAGTGAACCGCCAACAAAAAAGGTAAGCAGAACACGGGGCAGCCGCACATCAACAACTATTGATTTTACGATACCAGGGTTATCGGCAATATTGAAAAACATGTTTAAAATTGCACCGGGTGTAGCGTATTGTGAAGGGCCGATAAACAGTGAGACCAATATGACAGGTATTGGCAAACTATACAGCAATATGCTTATATTCCTGTTATTCATTAGTCCTCGATTCAGTTATCACTCCCATGATAATCAGTCCCTTAATCATATTCACCCCGTTATTCCTGCCATTCATCCATCAGTCTCCCTCCTCTTTTGCCGTATAATTCAATCAGCATTTTATGTTGTTCCTCCTTTAAATCCAGATCTGCGAATGTATCGGGGTAACACCATTTAGCAATGGTTTTTACGGAGTTAGGGAATTTGAGAGTCCACAAATCATACATAAAAACTGAAGACAATTCAAAAACCTGCTTGTTTTGAATGGCACTTACCTGTTTAAGTTCGGGAAGCGCAATAATATCGCCTGGCTTCAGTGACGGATTATGCCACATTACCATTACATCGGGATTCCAGTCCAAAAGCCTTTCCTTGTTAATAGTAACATGCTCCTGCGAGAATGTGCAGCTGTTTATGGCTCCTGCTAGTTCAATAAGTTCATTTACAGTGCTGGTTGTTCCGGCAGTTGAAAGCAATCCCTGTGACCACATGAAGTAAACCGACTTTTTCTTTTCGTTACTGCTCTTTTGCTGTTTTTTGAAACTGATAATTTCGGATTTTGTATAGGCAATAATGCTGTCGGCTCTTTGACTTTTACCTGTGAGTTTGCCTAAATCTTCAATTTCTTTGTAAACATCACTGAAGCTTTCAAGGAAAACACCGTATACTGGTATGCCGTGTGCTTCGATCGATTGTATTGATTCAGTCTGTGAAGACCAGATAATTACCAGGTCAGGCTGCAGCGCCACAATATTTTCGATGCTTACAAAATCCCAGTTCCCCGGAGCTGGAAGTTGCTTGTTTTTAATGCGGTCATCAAGTGCTGCATAACGGGAAAACAAGCCTTCATCATATACTGCAGACGGAACAGCTATTACCTGATTTTCTGCCTGTAGCATATACAGGCCTGACAATCCGCTTTCGATAAGGCAGACAATGCGGGTAGCTGGTTTTGCAAGAGAAATTTCTTTACCCCTGAAATCTGTAACGCTTATGGCAAAAGCATCAAAGGGTTTGTCGCCCGTTGTGCTGCAACCGAAGCTTGTTATAATTACAATTAAAATCAGAAAATATAAAAACGCCTTAGTCCTGTATCCCATTTTAAAAGGTTATTTTGTATCAGGAAATAATCCAGGTTATTATGAAAGGCATGGTGCAGATCGCAGTGTATGCTGCGTTATTTTTTGTCATGTCACTTCATCTATTAAAATGATGCCCTGATACCAGCCATGGAAGAAAATCCGGGATTGCGGAATTGCCAGGGCATTTCGTATTTATTGTTGGTGACGTTATATAAATTGCCAAAAGCTTCTATTTTATAATTTTCAGTAATGGCCACCACCTGGGAGGCGTTAATGCTTAATAATGCACCGGGTTTGAAGAAGCCACGGCTGTCCTTGACGTGGCTGTCGTAAAAGCCATCATTGTAATTTAAATAGGGGCTCACTGTAAGACCAAAAGGCGTTGAGAGATTAATTCCGGCATTTGCCAAATGTCCGGGAGCAAAAGGAACCGTGCCGGCACCCTTAACCCTGGTATCCATATAGGTGTAATTTACAAACCACCGGATGCTGGAGGAAAACATTTGTTTAATTTCCAGTTCAATGCCCGAAGATGTTGTCTGGCCGGCATTAACAGATTGTGTTTGTGAAGGGTTCTGACTAACAACATTTTCAACAATGGCATCGTTGATTGCAAGATAAAACCCTCGTACTGTAATTTTGAAATTAAGTGGCAAAGTGGCTTCTGTACCTGCATCAATCCCCAAACCGGCTTCAGGCATTAAATCGGGATTGGGCAATTGCCCGTGCCTGCCGATTACTCCCTTGTCAGAAAGGCTTATTGTACCACCTGTAGATTTTAAGCCGGGTGTAATAAAGCTGTTACCGGCATTTGTGAAAACTGAAAAACCGGAATTGAATTTATACTTAATCCCTGTACTCCAGAGAAGGCTGTGCCATTCTTTCATTTTTTCACCCGGAGCACCACCATCAATGAGTTCAATATCATTTTTCATGTAGTTATAACGGATACCGCCTCTTAAAAGGAGATTGCTAAAATGAACTTCCTCCTGCGCATAAATGCCAGCCTGCATGGCCGTGGATTTATTGCCAAAGGATCTGTACCCGTTAAGCGGGTCCGACCATGTAGAATATTCAGCACTTTGATAATCACTACCGATAATAAAGGAGTTCTCTTTGCCGTGTTTGATTGTCAGGGAGATATCTGCAGGGACAATATTCTGAACAACTCCATTATTGGATTTTAAGGTGTCAATAACCCCGAAGCTGCTCTCCTGCCATGTCCGGTCATATTGCCTGAGGCCCATATGAGCCTGAAATTTCATCCTGTCGTTTAACTCAGCAGAATACCCGGCGTTGATCGTACCATAATCATGGTCAAAGCCCCTGTAAACCCTTCCGGCATCACCCGAGTGGAATGCCTTGTTTACAAACAGGGTAAGTTTTTGTGTTTCGTTGCCGGCGGGATACCATGTTGCCCCTCCATACAGCCGCGATCTTTTATACACGGGATTTTTCTGCATGTTCAGCCATGAGTTTTCCGTGCCATAGTTTGTATAGTCAGAACTTTCGTATGAAGTACCCAGGAAATAATGCAGGTTTTCAAGATTGCCCTGATTATAAACCTGACCGTTAAAAGTGTTGTATGATCCGAAAGATGGCGATATAACGGTATAGGAATCATATATCCTTTCTTTTAAAATAAGATTAATTGTGCCGGCCAGAGGGCTTTGATTCCCGGCAAAATCCTGGGATAGATAATTCGGATATAAAACAGAAGCCGGGCCGCGCTGAACCTCGATGCGGTCAACGGCATTCAAATCGAGTGCCTGCGGATCAACAAAAGCATCAATAGGAAGACCCTGCAACATATATGTACTGTATTTCGGGCCAATCCCGCCATATGTGCCCCAGTTGGCATCATTGCGGGATAATGCACTCACTGAGACGCCGGGAGTATACATAATTGCTTCGGCTATATTCCGGTTACCCGAAACAAGCCGGCTGATTTCCCGGCTGTCAAGGATGTCAATTTTTTGAGTAACATTCCCTGTTGACCTTGGAGCCTTGGAACCAGTTATAACAACCTCATCCAGAGAAATTGTATCCCTGAGAGAATCCTGTGAAAACACAGGTAAAAGTGATAATAATAAACCTGAAAACAATAACCCTTTTTTTTTCATTTTTTATAAAAATATGTTCAACTGTCTGGTTAGAAATATGTTTTGTATGAATATTCTGATAAATGCAGTATTCGTTTGTCCATTAAGAGACACCTGCGGACCCTTGTTTTTTGGTTGCGGAGTATTACTTTTTTTAATTTACGTGTTACTATTTGGGTAAAAAAATATACTATTCCGCGCGGCTCATTACCAGTTTGCCATGAATTATTCCTTTAAGGCCAATCAGCTTATCGGATAATTCTGTTAATCTGTTTGCTGTGCCCTTTACTGCAACAATCTCAAGACAGTTATCGTGGCTTAAATGAAAATGTTGGGTAGAAAGGATAACATCATAATAGTCATGTTGAATTTTTTCCAGTTTCGTTGATACACCCCTTTTATGATGATTGTAGAGCATAATAACAGCACCGGCAACCACCTGGTTACACTGCCACTTTTCCTCAACAATGGATTTTTCTATTAAATGCCGTATTGCCTGAGACCGGTTAGGCATACTATTCTCAACCACAAAACCATCAAGGGCTTTAAGTATATCCTCATCCAGGCTTACTCCAAATCGTGCTAAAGACATAGTGTTATTTCTTTTGTGTTTCGTGTCACAAATCTAAATAATTATTTGAATTTGCCAAAATAAAATTCAGGAGCTAAAACAAATAAGCTTCCTGAAATATCACGAAGTCTCTTAAGTGGCAGTTAATTTATTATCTTGCCCAGGGATATATTTGAAAAACATATGCAGTCTTCCCGATATTAATAGCCCTAATTAATTGACAGAGAAGCATAGCCAGTAAAAAAGATAATCAATGGATAAAAAACCCGGTGATAGTTGTTTAAAGAAGGAGTTTGATGAATCAATTAATAGCGGTAAATCCATTTTTGATTTTATTCAAGAAAAAAATGCGGAGTATGTAGCGCTGAATAAAGAGCTGCTTCAGGTAAACAAAAAACTGCGTCAAGCCTCTGAAAAGCTGTTCCAAAGTGAACTTAACCTAAGAGAGCAGTATGAGGAATCTGAGGCACAGAAAAAGGAATTACTTCAGATTAACGAAGAGTTGCAGAGTTTAACCCGGAAACTCGCCGAAAGTAACGAGCGTAACAGCGCACTTGTGGAAGCAAACCCGGACTTGATGTTTGTTTTCGACAGGGACGGAGCTTTTCTGGATTACCATACCACCAATCCTCAGTCACTATTGCTTAGGCCGGAAGAATTCCTTAATAAAAATATCAATGAGGTTTTTCCCGGATACCTGGCTGATATCACCATGCATGCAATCACACAACTTTTCGAAACAGGAGAAGCTCATGGTTATTCCTACTCAATCGAAGGCAATGGGAAAAAAAAGCATTTAGAAGCCCGAATGGTAAAATATGGCAACAATAATGCTCTTGCCATCGTCAGGGATTTAACAGATCAGAAAATTGCAGAGGAAAAACTCAGGCAGTCGCAGAAAACTTATCTGGGAATTATCAACAGCGTTTCAGAGTCAATCTACGTGCAGGATGAGAACGGGATATTTCTTGAGGTTAACGATGCTGCAATTGCTTCTTACGGACTAAAACGCGAAGAAATAATAGGTCAATCCCCTGAAATACTTTCTGCCGCTGGTAAAAACGACCTTGCCCTGATGGCAGAAATGATTAAGAAAGCGTTTAATGGCAAGCCTCAACGTTTTGAGTTCTGGGGCAGAAAGTCTGACGGAACAGTATTTCCCGATGAGGTTACTCTTATAAATGGTGTTTATTTCGGCAAAAGTGTTGTTATTGCCCTGGCAAGAAATATCTCCGAACGCAAGCTGGCAGAGGAAACTCTCAAGCAAAGCGAACAACGCTTTCAGCTCAGCATGGATGCCACCACCGATGGGCTATGGGATTGGAATGTAAAAACCGACGAGGCATACTTTAGTCCTGCATATTTTGCCATGCTGGGGTATCAAATTGGAGAATTTCCCGAAACGGGAAAATCATGGAAAAAACTTATGCACCCTGAGGATAAAGAAATTGCCCTGCAGAAAATCAGTGAATGTATTGACGGGATAGCCAACGGTTTTGAGTTAGAATTCAGATTAAGAACCAAAAATGGAGATTGGCTCTGGATGCTTACACGAGGTAAATGCGTTGAGCGTGATAAAATGGGCAAGGCCAAAAGGGTTGTTGGAACACATGTTAATATGAATGATCGGAAAAATGCCGAGAACGAAATATTAAAACGCGAATTACTTCTTAATAAGGTTTTCGATGTTCTCCCCATAGGTTTATGGTTTACCGATGAAAATGGGAAAATACTTAGAGGGAATCCGGCAGGTGTTAAGATTTGGGGAACGGAACCAACAGTAGCAATTGATGAATACAGTGTATTTAAGGCCCGGCGCTTGCCCTCGGGCAAAGAGATTGCTCCCACCGAATGGGCTCTGGCCCAAACCATTTCTAAAGGCGAAACAATTACCGGTGAGCTTATTGAGATTGATGCCTTCGATGGTCAAAAAAGGATAATCCTGAATTACACTGCGCCAGTCCTTGATAACCAGGGAACCCTTCTGGGTGCAATAGTAGTAAACAACGATATTACCGAACTTCACAGGGCAGAAGAAGACCTACGCGAAAGCGAAATACGTTTTCGCGGCTTATACGAGAACGCCACAGTGGGAATTTACCGTACCACTCCTGATGGCAAGATTGTTATGGCCAACCCCACCCTTGTAAAAATGTTAGGATACGACTCTTTTGATGATCTGAAGAAGCGAAACTTGTCAAGCGAAGGTTATGATCCGGATTACCCGAGAGACGATTTTCAAAAAGAAATTGCAAGGAATGGCAGGGTTCATGCGTTTGAGTCGAAATGGAAGGTAAAGGATGGTTCCATAATTTACATCTCAGAGAGTTCCAGAATGGTTTGCGATGAGCAGGGTAAGCCAATGTTCTATGAAGGAATGGTTGAGGATATTACAGAGCGGAAACGGTCAGAATTTGTAATAGAGGCCCGCATCAAGCTAATCGAATATGCTGAGAAGCATTCATTACCCGAGTTTCTCAGGGAAACCTTGAGGGAAGCAGAAAAGCTTACCAATAGCCAGATTGGTTTCTATCATTTTATCGATGAAGAAAATGGTAATGTTATCCTTAACGAATGGTCTGAAAGCACCCAGGTTCTATGTAATGTTACCCATGACTTTGTGAAACAATACCCTATTAATGAGGCAGGTGCATGGGTCGAGTGTATTCATGCACGTAAACCTGTTATTCATAACGAATACGATAAGTTACACCAAAAAAAAGGCCTCCCCTGGGGACCTGCCAGGGTAATTCGTGAATTATCAGTTCCCGTAATACGCAATAAACAAATAAAGGCAGTTCTTGGGATAGGTAATAAACAAACCAATTACGATAAGAATGATATTGAGATAATATCGCAACTGGCCGATTTAGCCTGGGATATTGCAGAGAAGAAGCTGGTCGAAGAGCAACTGCAGAAACTTTCAAAAGGTATTGAGCAAAGCCCTGCAATTGTGATTATTACTGATACAAAGGGTAATATTGAGTTTATAAACCCTATTTTCACTGAAGTTACAGGATACTCTTTTGATGAGGTTGGCGGGCAGAATCCACGTATACTAAAGTCCGGCAGGCAGGATTCTAAATTTTACCAGCATCTGTGGGATACCATATTGAGTGGGAACGACTGGAAAGGTGAACTGCTCAATAAAAAGAAAAACGGGGAGTTGTACTGGGAACATGCTTTAATATCACCTATAAAGAACGAAAGAGGGAAGGTGATAAACTTTATTTCCATTAAAGAGAATATTACCGAAAAGAAGAAAGCTGAAGAAGCACTTAAAGCAAGCTCAATTAGCCTGAAAAAGAAAAACGAGGAGTTAACCGAGAGCAACCAGCGAATTATCAGGATTAACAAGGAGCTAATCGCTGCCCGTGAGAAAGCTGAGGAGAGCGATAAGCTTAAAACAGCTTTCCTCGCTAATATGAGTCACGAAATCCGGACACCGATGAATGGCATTCTGGGCTTTGCCAAATTACTGAAAAACCCGAAATTAACAGGAAATGAGCAAAAGACATACATTAGAATCATTGAAAAAAGTGGCGTACGAATGCTCAATATTATCAACGATATTATTAATATTTCGAAAATTGAAGCAGGGCTGGTAAATTTGGATATTAAGGAAACGAATATCAACGAGCAAATCGAATACATTTATACCTTCTTTAAACCTGAAGTGGAAGCCAAAGGAATGAACATGGTGCTTAAAACGACCTTAACAGCACAGGAAGCCGTGATCAAAACCGACCGCGAGAAAGTGTATGCTATACTTACCAACCTTGTTAAAAACGCCATTAAATATAGTAAAGATGGTACCATAGAGATTGGCTGTACAAAAAGGGATAATAATCTTGAATTTTATGTTAAAGACGAAGGAATTGGCATTCCAAAAGCCAGACAGGAAGCCATATTTGAGCGTTTCATTCAGGCAGATATTGCAGATAAAATGGCACATCAGGGAGCAGGTTTAGGCTTGTCGATTACCAAGGGATACATCGAAATGTTGGGTGGAAAAATTTGGGTGGAAAGTGAGGAAGAAATTGGCTCAACATTTTATTTAACCTTGCCTTACAATGCTTATCCAGTGAAAGAAACAGTTGCCAAGCAATTTGAGTCTTCGAAAATCACCGATCAGGTTGGAAAGTTAAAAATACTGATTGCCGAAGATGATGAAGTGTCGGAGATGTTGTTGAACGAAGAACTCAGAACAATTGGTAAAGAGATTTTAATTGCAAGAACGGGTGTTGATGCTGTTGAATCATGTCGCAATAATCATGATATAGATTTGGTTTTAATGGATATCAGGATGCCTGAAATGAATGGATATGAAGCCACCCGCCAAATCCGGGAATTTAATAAAGAGGTTGTCATAATAGCACAGACAGCCTATGGACTGTCTGGCGACCGGAAAAAGGCAATTGAAGCGGGTTGCAACGATTATATTGCAAAACCCATTAAAATAGCCGAATTACTTTTATTTATTCATAAGTATTTCGGGAAATGAAATAGCTTCTAAACCCGCATCGTGAGCTCTCACTAGCTGGTTATCTGCCATGCTCGGCACATAAAAAAAAGAGTTACAACGTATTATTGCTGTAACTCTTTGATTCTGAAGCGACCCCGGAGGGATTCAA
>SLJO01000268.1 GCA_007135095.1 Bacteroidales bacterium
CTTTGAATATACCTCTCCTGCTTTTTTCTCTCATATTCAAGTTTTTGCTCCCGTATGATATCACGCAGCATTTTTAATCTATTTTCATCTTAATGCACAAATATAGCTAATTTTGTGCATTATGAAATTTTTATTGCAAAAAAACAAGACATATCCACCTTGGAACGATGGTTGCTGATATTCCCAGAATTATTAAAAAGGGCGCCGAGCAGAGAGTCAATATCCCCGATCCTATCAGGGTGCATATAATTTACCTGACTGCATGGGCTGATGATGATGGCAGTCAAAACCTCTCAATATAAAAATCCAAACAACCACAAGGGGATAGAGCGTCCGGCACCTATTTTATATCATCCCTGATAATAAAAGAATCTTTCCTGTTATACAACTGTTTTGCAGATTTATGTTTTCCCCCGATCTCGAAAAGGAATTTTTCTTCAACATAGAAGTAGCCTTTCGGTGGGAGATTAACGTTATATTTGACCGATATCTGATTCAGGATGAATGTTTCCCTTAAGTTTCCTTTTTCAGCATTGGTTTTCCGGCTCATACTCCTGGTGATTATATAATTTGATTTCAATATTGAGCAGAATGCCCGGCATGGACAATATTTCAATTAATAACAAACATTCTCTTGATTTTTTGATTTGAATTCATCGATATTGAATTTGTGAAGTTGAACTAATTATTCCGTTAAAATGTACAAATGTTAAAATTCATCTAAATATTCCGGCTCCATGTTCTGGTCTTTCAAAATGTGGTTTGTTGATTAGAATTTATGTAAAAAATAAGCGCTGCATGGTTACTACCGAGAAACAATTATTGAAGAAGAAATTTTGTTTGTCCGGGCAATAGAGCCATGCCCAGTTTATGAAAATCATATCCATTTCTTCCTTTTGAAATATAAAAGCATTCCGATGGCTATCAGAAACATGATGAACAGCACGGCAAAATAAGCCCAGGGCCATTCAAGTTCGGGCATATATTGGAAATTCATCCCGTAGATTCCGGCGATGAAAGTCAATGGGATAAAAATGGTAGCAATTATCGTAAGAACCTTCATCACCTCATTCATTCTGTTATTAACACTTGAAAGATACAACTCGACAAGCCCCGCCACCAGGTCGCGGTATGTTTCAACAGTATCTATGACCTGTATCGTGTGATCATACAGATCTCTTAAGTAGGGCATGGTCTTTCGATGTATGAGTTTCGATTCTGACCTTTCCAGCCGGGTGATAACCTCCCTTAAAGGCCGAACAGATTTTCTCAGCAGCATGTTCTCTCTTTTAAGTAAATAAAGCTGTTTTAAAGTTTCCTTTCGGGGACCCTGCATTAACTCCTCCTCAAGGTCTTCCATCTGCTCGCCGATTTTTTCCAGCAAAATAAAGTAATGGTCGGTTATTATATCAAGCAGGGAGTAACAAAGGTAGTCGGCTCCCATATTGCGGATCCTGCCCTTGTTTGTCCTTATCCTCTCGCGTATAGGGTCTAACATATCATCCTCCCTTTCCTGGAATGTAATCACATAGTTTTCACCGGTTATGATGCTTACCTGCTCACCATCTACCTTGTTGGTATTGTCATTGTACGAAAGCATTTTAAGAACTACGTAGATGTAATTCTCACCGATCTCTACCTTTGGCATCTGGTTCACATTCAGGACATCCTCTAGAACGAGGGGATGAATGCTGAAATGATCTCCAATCTCCCTGATCATTTCAACATCATGCAGCCCTTCTATGTCAATCCATGTTAAAGTGGCTTTATCCATGAAAGGTAAAAGGTCGCCGGATTTGACGGTTGTCTCTTCATGCAGGGATTGGCCATCATAATCGATTATTTTAATGATGGTTTGGTCGGTCTTCCGGGTGCCTGTAAAGACAAGGCTTTCAGGTGGCAGCCCGGGTTTTTTCGTTCTCCTTGCTATAACACCGGATATGGCAGGCTTTTCAAGGTTCATTGATGAAGATTTAATTGTAACTCTATTTTATACTCTGCTGGCTTAGGAATCAGGTTCTGTGAACTGGCAGTCGCAGGAGATGATTATTTCATAATACAGCATAGATCATATAAACTATATAACATCCAATAAAAATCACGCCTTCTGTTTTGCTTATCATCCTGCCCTTACCTGTAAATATAAAAATAAAAAGTAACAAGCTGGCAAGCAGGTTGATAAACAGGTCGGTTGCATCCCCTGCCGTAACCGGAAGCGGATTGATCACCATGGACCTGAAACCAATGTCTCCCCATACTCACTACAGGCATTATTGAGTTTTTCAAGCATCAAACACTTCCTGTATATACCGCTTTGTGTATGTTTCCGGGTATTGTGGTATTTAATACGTCCTGATATGATTAAATTAATAATTTTACCCCGGTTATAAAAAAAAGCAAATTAACAACAAAATTTTGTTTAGGTGCAATATAATAATACATTCACCAGGGAAAAACTGGTGTTCGCGGTTCAATTTCATGATCATCTCGACATCCTTATTGTACCATATCTTGTGAGGGTTAATGAAGATGGTGAATTCCCCCTCTCTTCAAAACGGATCTACTCTCATACGCTGGAAGATTATCCCGGGCATTCAACAGGCCTGCACAGGGAGGCGGTTAAAATTCTGGATGAGTGCCGCGATGACCTGCTGATGAAAAGGTATTCAAATAGTGCAAAATCTCCGGCTGAGTTTTTTGAAAAACTCACCGAATCAAGATTAAAGAACCTGGTAATCCCTTTTGTTCAGAAACGAACGGATCAGATACTGAGAATCTTTCAGCAGTATGAAATACCCTTGTACTATAAAGGTGCCAAGAAGGATCCTGTCAGGCCGGCTCCCATGCCGGTACAGAAGGGTGAAGCAACAGCTGTATTTAATTTTTCCAGGCTTTCCGGCGAAAGCCGATATCATATTAACCTGAAGTACGCAGGCAAGGAAATCTCCCTTAATAATACAGGGTCTTTTGTTCTGGTAAACAGTCCGGGATGGATTCTGGCAGGCGGCTGTGTATATCTGCTTGAAGAGGGCATTGACGGGAATAAGATCAGACCGTTTATAAGAAAGGATTTTGTAAGTATCCCCTTATCGGCTGAAGAAAAGTATTTCAGCGGGTTCGTGGCAACTACTATCAAAAACCATGAGGTGGCGGCAAGCGGATTTGACATAGTTGTGAAAAAACCCGTATGCGTGCCTTTAATAAGAATTGAGCATGACCTGGCAGGCCGGACGGTGCTGGTTCTTTATTTAAATTATGGCACCAAAATGTGTCAGTCGAATCACAATAACAGCTGCTGGGTTGATTTAATAAAGGAAGACAACAAGTACCGGTTCGTAAAAATTATCCGGGATCCTGTATCGGAGAGAAAATATGTCAATGATCTGTTGAAGCTTGGGTTATCGGGCAGGGATGGTGTTATATTCAGCCTTCCGGCAGAAGCAACAGCCCGGAATGGACCTGATACAAAGCCTGGCGTCATCTATTCGCTGGTTGAATGGATCGGGCACAACGGTAAAAAGCTTGAGCAACAAGGATTTGTGCTGGAACAGAAGTTTCTCAAAAAAAACTATTTTGTCGGTAAGCCATATCTTGACATAGGTATAACAGAAGAAAGGGATTGGTTCGATGTAAAAGCCTTTGCAGTGTTCGGGCAATTCAGGATTCCTTTCATAAGGCTGAAAGATCATCTGCTCAGGGGAGAGAGGGAGTATTGTTTGCCCGACGGACAGGTGGCTGTGCTTCCGGAGGAGTGGTTTGCACGGTACAAAGACTTCCTGACATTTGGAAAAGATAAACAGGAAAGTATAAAATTCGAAAAACACCATTTTTCACTTCTTAAAAAATTAGGGAAGGATAAAACCGGAAATGCCGGAATTTTCAGTCTGTCGAACAAAGACAAACTGGATGTTCCCGATGTTCCGGATTATTTGTCGGGCATTCTCAGGCCATACCAGGTCACAGGATATGCCTGGATGTATTTCCTATACAGGCATAGGCTTGGCGGATGCCTTGCTGACGACATGGGGCTCGGCAAAACAGTTCAGACACTGGCTCTGTTATCCAGGCTTAAAACCGAATACAGCCCCGGGATAGCTGAAGAAATACCAGTAAAAAAAGGAGCTTATCAGCTTGATCTGTTTACCAGGCAACCGGGAAAGCATGTTTCCCGTGTGAGAACCTCCCTGATCGTTATGCCACTGTCGCTTCTGCATAACTGGGAGGATGAGATAAGGAAGTTCGCACCGGGCCTGAGCTTTTTAAGGTATTCGGGAGTGGGCAGGGAACAGGTATCAGAAAAATTGCATGAATATGATATCGTCCTTACAACTTACGGGATTGCACGAAATGATCTTGACTTTTTTATGGAATTTGAATTTTTCTACCTGATACTGGACGAAAGTCAGATCATAAAGAATCCTAAATCAAAAACATCAAGGGCAATCAGGAAAATCAGGGCTGAAAACCGGCTGGTATTGACCGGAACTCCAATTGAGAACTCACTGAGTGACCTCTGGGCACAAATGTCGTTTATAAACCCCGGCCTGCTTGGAAGCCACAAACTTTTTATGGAAGAATTTGTAATTCCTGTTGAGAAGGACAGGGATGAGGTTAAAAAAGAGGTTCTCAGGGAGCTGATAGAACCTTTTATTTTAAGGCGCACGAAAACTCTTGTTGCCAGGGATCTGCCCGAGCTGACTGAAAAAGCATATTACTGTGAAATGAGCGAGGGGCAAAGAAAGATCTA
>SLJO01000039.1 GCA_007135095.1 Bacteroidales bacterium
AGGCAGCAGTCTTATTGCTACCCTTTCAATATCTATAACTGCCCCGGTCTCTTCACTAAGTTGTGCAGCAAGCCGGCCGGCAATACGGGTCTGAACCCCCGGGAATTGCAATGCCACAAAGACAATAATGACAAGCAATAATATGGAGGCAAAAAGCCATCCCAGTATTCGCAATATCCTGGTTAAGTATTTTTTTGGTCTGCCGGAGGACATATGATTATATTAACAATGATCAGGTGAAAAAGTTTTGCCTGTATAACGTAAAGGGAGGCTATACTATTGAACAAGTGGCGGGAAGTATTGTTAACTAATGTAAATTTAGGAAAAATGTGGGAAAATGCCTAACTTACCTGTTGTTTGACGGGTAATCGGTGCATTAGCTTCTTCTGATTTAAAAACCACAAAACTTTTTATTATGTTTAAAATTACTGTTATCACCATTTTTCTGACACTTGGTTTCTATTCATGCAATACCGATGAAGAAAGACCGGGGGAACTTATTGAGACTGATCTCATATCGTTCAGCATCGATACTCTTGCCGACGGACTGGAGAATCCCTGGGGGATGGCCTTCCTGCCCGACGGGAGGATACTTATTGCCGAACGGCCCGGAAGGCTGCGGATATATGCAATGGGCGAACTAAGGGACCAGCCCGTAGAGGGTATTCCTGATATATGGGCACATGGCCAGGGAGGCCTGCTCGAGGTTGTTCTGCATCCCGATTATGATGAAAACGGATGGATCTACCTGGCATATGCCGAACCCCGCGGACCCGGAGGAAATACCTCAATTGCACGAGGCAGGATGACCGGCAACACCTTTACCGATGTGGAGGTGATCTTCCGGGGTGAACCTGCAACCGGCGCCGGGCAACATTTCGGCAGCAGGATAGTTTTCGATGACGACGGATACCTGTTTACAACCATAGGCGACCGCGGCGTAATGCATAACGCCCAGACACTGGAAAACCATAACGGAAAGGTGATCAGGTTATATGATGACGGAAGGGTGCCGGACGATAATCCCTTTACCGGCGTTGATGGCGCAATGCCTGAAATATGGTCCTACGGCCACCGGAATATCCAGGGTATGGGTCTTCATCCTGAAACGCGTGAGTTATGGACGCATGAACATGGCCCGAGAGGTGGTGATGAAATTAACCTTGTAGAACCAGGGCTTAATTATGGCTGGCCCGAAGTGACCCATGGGATCAACTACAACGGCACAGTGATCACAGAAGATACCACCCGGGTAGGAATGGAAGATCCCATACTTCACTGGACCCCATCGATCGCTCCCTGTGGCCTTGCCTTTGTTGATAGCGAAAGGTATCCCGAGTGGCAAAACAACATGCTTGTCGGAGCACTTGCCGGGCAGCATATCCACAGGGTTGTAATTGAAAATGATCAGGTAACCGAAACCGAATATCTGCTTCAGGACTTTGCCCGGTTCAGGGATGTCAGGGTAGGCCCTGACGGGTATATTTACGCACTGACGGAAGCACCCGGATTGTTTATCAGGATTGTACCCTGGTAAAAGACTTTTCATTCCTCTGTGCGGATTCCCCCGAAAGGGTGGCGCCTTAACTGCTTATTGATTAACTCCGTACAGCTCACATGTGCCAGGTTTAATCCTGCTTGCTATGTTCTGCTATTTGCGGAGATGTGGTGATGCTCTGCGGCGACTGGACTTTTTTAAATATATTATTTATCTTGCACGGTCAATAAAGGTTTTCTCTGATATTTTATTGAATTCAAATTGACCGGACATGATAAACAAACTATTCTTTTTTATTGCATTTTCAGTCCTGGTTATCTCCTGCGGCCAAAGGGGCCGGGAGAGTCCGGCCGGCAGGGACGGGATGGTTCACAGGCTTGAGGCGCTCGAAGCATCCTTGTCAGGCGCCGAAAAAGGTTTTATGAATAATCTTGCCAGCCTGTGCGGAAAATCTTTTCGTGGCCAGGAAATTTATTCTGCCCCGGGCAGGGAAAGCTGGGCCGGAAGGGATTTTGTGATGCATGTTACCGTTTGCGAAACCGGCAGGGTCCATATCCCTTTTCACCTGAATGAAGACCGTTCCCGGACCTGGATGTTTCTGGCAGAGGAGGAAGGCTTGCGTTTCAGACATGATCACAGGCATGAAGACGGAACGCCCGAAGAGCTAACTATGTACGGCGGTTATGCAGACGGGGAGGGGACACCGTTCAGGCAAAGCTTCCCCGCCGATGATTATACGATTGAATTGCTTGAGGACACTCTCGGACGGGAATGGAGGATAATCCTATCGGAAGATCTAAGCAGTATGACATATCAGCTGCATTACAGCGGCCGGTTGATGTTTGCCGCCGAGTTCGATCTTTCCGAACCGATATGAGTTATTCGTATTTAAGAGTCTCGCCCGGATTTATCGAAGCAGTCCTGTAAACCTTCCAACCGGCGGCCAGTATTGAAATAAGCAATACACAGACAAGTGAACCTGTAAATTCCCAGCCCGACAGACTTGTTCTGAAATAAAACGACCGGAGCCACCCGGTGGCGAAATAATATCCGGCAGTCCATGCCAGGAGGGTCGATACTGACAATAACAGTAATATGTCTTTAAAAAAGAGCAGGATTATATTTCCGGTACCGGCTCCGTTTACTTTTCTGATTCCGATCTCTTTTGTCCTTGCGCGCGTCGTAAAGGAAGTGAGTCCGAGAAGCCCCAGGCTGGCAATGATAATCGACAGGATTGCAAAAATTACCGATAATTGCCCTGTTCTCCTGTCCTCCCTGTAAAGATTGTCAAAATCCTGTTCCATAAAAAAATAGACCATCGGTGTATTTGGCGTAAACTGATTCCAGATATTTTCAATCTCATCCATGGATTGGCGGATATTTTCCGGCTTGAGCCGGAGAGAAATATATCCCCAGCTTGTACCTGGATCCTTTAAAATGAATATATAGGGATATATACGTTGATGAAGGCTCTGATAGTGAAAATCATCTGCCACACCAATTACTGTCAGCCGTTGGATCTGGTTATGATCCCGGGGTCTCAGGAAAACTGTTCCCAGGGGCTCATCAAGCCCGAATTGTCTGACGGCGCTCATATTGATAATGCATGCACTGCTGTCAGTTCCGAACTCCCTTGAAAAAAAACGGCCTTCCTTCACATTGATGTCCCATGTATCAATATAATCGTAGTCAACCCAGTTTGTTTGCAGCAGAAACGATCTCTCGCCGGATACACCTTCCATCCTGTACCCGTTGTGATTGTTTGGGTAATTTGGTACTGAAGTTGAATGAGCAGCTTTAATCACACCAGGAAGGTTTTCGGTTTCCTGCAAAAATGCATTGATACTGCCGCCCAGTGCCCCGGCTCTTCTTATGACCAGCATGTTTTCCTTATCATAACCAAGATCCTTTGAGAACATGAAATTAATCTGACGGTAAATAAGGATGCTGCTGAAAACCAGCAAAACAGATGCTGTCATTTGTATTATTACCAATATGTTGCGCCCCCAGCCACCTTTTATGCCTGTGGTTTGGCCGGTAAGAATCTGCAATGGCCTGAATGAAGCCAGGTAAAAAGCCGGATAAGTACCTGAAATTAAAGCCAGCATAATCACCATAAGGAAAATAGCAGGAACGGTATACCATTGTCCGGTATAGTCAAGTTTCAGGTTCAGGCCCAGGTAACTGTTCAGAGATGGCAGAAATAACTCCAGCAGTACCAGGGCGAGGACCATCGCCAGCAGTACCATGGCAACCGATTCTGTCAGAAACTGCAGTACCAGGCTGCTTTTTTCGGAACCCAGTATCTTCTTTATCCCGATCTCTTTGCTTCTTCCGGCAGACCTTGCAGTCGCAAGATTGGTGTAATTTATTCCTGCCATAACCAGGATTATAAGTGCGACCAGGGAAAATATGAAGATGTATTTTTTGTCGTTCGGAGGCTTCAAATCATGCTGAATCGTGGGATCAAGATGAATGTCGGTCAGTCGCTGCAGCTTGTAGCCATAATGGTTTCCGGCCTCCAGGAACTGGTCGATCGTGATGCCCAGGAATTCTTCGAGTTCGGGGCCGACTCTCCTGTTAACGGTTTCTGCGATCTTACCTTCAAGCTCACCTTGACTTGCACCAGGCTCAAGCAGCAGGTAGGTATAAAAACTATTGCTTGTCCACGATGATTCGACCGACCTTCGGTTGGTCATAAATGAACCTATTGCATTCAGTTGCAGATGCGAGTTCCCGGGCATATCGGCCATAATCCCCGTCACGGTGTAATAACTCGTATCAGTTCCCACCTTGAGGGTTTTTCCTACCGGGTCTTCATTGCCAAAAATCTTTGTTGCGGTGGACTGGCTGATAACGAGATTGTAAACCGACGAAAGTACTTTACCGGGATCACCCCTGAGCAGGGGAATTGAAAAAACATGAAAAAACCCTGAATCGGCTTCTGCAAAATGTTCCTCTATAAAGCCGGTATTTTCATATTGGATAACCGTTTCTCCCCAGGTATTTATCCTGACCTGGTTGATTACTTCCGGGAATTCATCGAGGAATACCGGTCCGAGCGGGGAACAGGTCCACGCGCCCTTTATTTCCGTTTCACCCATTTTTCCCTCCAGGTATACCCTGAATATCTGATCCCTTTTTTCGTGGAACCTGTCGTAACCAAGCTCATGTAACACAAATAAACCTATAAGTATACTGCAGAACAGGCCAATGGAAA
>SLJO01000177.1 GCA_007135095.1 Bacteroidales bacterium
TATCGATAACGATAGCCTCAGGTTTGTGCAGGACTTCATAAAAAAACTCTCTAAAGAGGGAAAGCATGTCATTGCTGTTGGTTATATTGATACAAAGGAAATTCCTGATTTTTATCTTCTGAAAAGGGGTTTTGATTTTTTTTGCCTTAAGGACCTTAACTGGCATTATAAACCAGAAGCGGAATTCATACAGGATTTTGCCGACAGGGAGTTTGATTTGCTGATCAATTTGAGTATGGATAATTTTTTCCCCCTTGAGTATATTTATGCACTGTCCAGGGCAAAATTCAAAGTTGGCAGATACACCCCGGGTTATGACTATGATGACATGACCATTGACATCAGCGACAACCGGGACATTAATTTTCTTATACAACAGATAAGTCACTATTTGAGCCTAATAAAAAGTAAACCACAAGCAAAAACAGATTATGTTTAAAAAACTATTTCAGGGCACAGGCGTAGCAATTGTTACTCCCTTCAGGGATGATGAAAGCATTGATTTCGTATCAATGGGAAGGGTAATAGAGCATCTGATCGAGGCTAACGTTGAATATATAGTCGCACTCGGAACAACCGGCGAATCGGTTACCCTGAATAACGATGAGAAAATTGCTGTTATTAACTTTGTCATAGAAGCTGTAAACGGCAGGGTGCCGGTTGTAATGGGAATAGGAGGGAACAATACTCATGAAATAGAACGCTCGGTAAAAGCTGTTTGTGATGAAAAACTCTCACTTGCAGGAATTTTGTCGGTCTCCCCTTATTACAATAAACCGAGCCAGGAGGGAATTTACCACCATTACAGGAAAATTGCCGCCGCCAGCACACTGCCACTGATCATGTATAATGTTCCCGGCCGTACCGGGGGAAATATGGCCGCTTCAACCACTCTCAGCCTTGCTGCCAGGTTCAAGAATATCGTTGCAATAAAGGAAGCATCCGGCGACCTTAACCAGATAAATCATATACTTAAAAATAAACCAAAAGACTTCCTTGTTATATCGGGCGATGATCAGTTGTCTCTTCCCATGATTTCGCTGGGGGCATCCGGAGTGATTTCCGTATCGGCCAATGCTTTTCCGGCAGAGTATTCTGAAATGGTACGTCTGGCGTTAAGGGGAAAATTCAAAAAGGCCCAGGAGATTCAAAATGCCCTGCTGGACATTATGGACGCTCATTTTGCCGAGGGCAACCCGGCAGGGGTAAAGGCCAGTCTTTCAATCAAAAAGCTGATTGAAAATAAATTGCGGCTGCCTCTTTGTCCCGTTTCCAAACAGCTATACAGCAAGCTGCAGGGCCTGATAAAAGAATTTGACTCAATAAAAGACAGTTTGCTGAATCCTGAATAATCTTCGCCTGAATTACCTTTTATCCAGGTATCTCCCCAGCCAGTTATGAACTTCCTGGTACCAGAAAATTGAATTGTGAGGTGAAAGGATCCAGTGATTTTCGTCCGGAAAGTAAACGAGCCTGGACTCGATGTCCATCCTTTTGTAAATACCATATACCAGTAAACCATGCAATACGGGTACCCTGTAATCCTTTTCCCCGTGTATGACCAGCATCGGGGTTGAGAAATTATGTGCGTACATGGCGGGATTTGATTCCATCAGAACGTCAAAGTTCTCCCATGGGGAACCACCGTATTGATGAGGACGGTACCATGTATAATCAGTCGCAAACTGCATGTGCGTATTGTAAACACCCGCATGGTTAATCAGGCATGCATAGCGGTCGGTATGACCCGCTATCCAGCTGACCATGTAACCTCCGTAGCTTCCTCCCGTGGCGGCCATGCGGTCTTCGTCTATATAGCCCCGTTCTATCATGAAATCGGTAGCTTTCATGATATCTCTGAAAGGCTTGTCCGCATGAGACCCGTGGATTGATTCTGTGAATTCCTGGCCGAAACCTGTTGATCCGTGAAAATTTGGCAGGGCCACCACATAACCCGGTTCGGCAAAAAGATGTGCATTCCACCGGTAATGCCACTGATCACCGAAAATGCTGTGTGGTCCGCCGTGAATCATTAAAACCAGGGGATACTTTTTCCCGGGGTCGAAAGCAGGCGGATAGACTATAAACATTTGAATATCTGCGTTGTCTGCGCCCTTGTAAGTTACGTTTTCAATATTCCCAAACTCCAGCTTATCAAGTATGTGACTGTTGACATTTGTGAGCTGTTGCAGGTTATTGCCGCTGAGGTCCGTTTTAAATATTTCTGCGGGCATGTTCAGGTTATCATGAGTGAAGATAAGGTTGCTGCCGGTAACGTGAAGGTTATTGTTATTGCCGTTTCCAAAAATACGGGTGATGTCGCCTCCCCTGGCCGGAATCGAGAAGATATCCTTTTTTGCATCAAACTGGGTATGGAAAAATATTGTTTCCGCATCATCCGACCATTGCCATTGTTCGCATGAGAAATCAATATGAGATGTAATAACACTGTGGGTTTGGCTATTTCTGTCAAAGACCACCAAATTCACCTGGTCTGCATAAAAGTGAGGTATGCTCTGCTTTCCGTAAAGTATGTAATTTCCATCCGGACTGTAAACGGGATCGAGGTCATTGGCGGGATTATCTTCGGTAATGCTGCGCATCTCACCCGACCCGTCTGTTTTGAGCAGGAAGATATCATAGTTTAGTTTTTCAAACGGCCGGGGGATGCTGTTCATCGACACAGCTATCTCATTTCCGTCGGGAGATATATCATAGGAAACACCACCCATCATCTCAAAATAATTTTCGGTTTCCGGCATGAGGTCTGTAACTTCACCCGATTCAATCTCTACTGAGAAAAGCCGGGGAAAAAAACCCCCGGTCAGCCACCGGTCCCAGAACCGGTACATGACATCTTCCGTTACTTTGGCGGTAACTTTCTTTTCCTGCTGATCTTTAATGATCTCCCCGAGCAATTCAAAGTCGCCATTATATGCCGGGTGTATATTTGCTCCAAAAGCAATTCGCTTTCCGTCAGGAAACCATGAAGGAGCAAATGCACCAACGGGAAGATCGGTTATCCTCCTTGCTTCCCCCCATCCGTGATCCATAATATAAACCTGCCCCGGTCTTTCGTCACGGCGGCTTATAAAACCGATCCGTTCACCCTTTGGACACCAGAATGGAGCTGATTCGCGGCCGGTAAAGCTCAGCTGCTCCCTTTCCCCTGATTCATTATCCAGCATATATATAAAAGTGCAGGAGCTTCCCGTTTCCAGATCATATTCCGTAAGGGTGAAAAGGCTTAATTTGCCATCGGGCGAAACTGCCGGTGCTCCTATGCGCTTCATCTGCCACATATCTTCTGCAGTAAAATTGCTTTTTTCCTGGCTGCCGGATTGGAAGGTGAAGGCAAAGGTCAGGGGCAGTAATAAAGAAATAATTTTTTTCATCTTCTGATAATTAATTTTTCAAGTTTATGGTCAGAGGGAACTCGCTAAGGATAACCACCAGCTTATGAGTGGAATGGGATAATTTAAACCCTGCCCATAGATGTGTTGACAAACAAATTTAATATTAATATCCAATATTTACGGCTTAAACCATCCTTTCCTTTCTCAAACTGGTATTTTGGTAATGACTTTACGGCCTGATTATTTAATGGGCCAAAAACCGGGAATATTATCGTGAAAGGCGTATTTTTGATTTTAAGGGTTTATGAACTTTTTTGCAATAACTGTGTTAAAAAGGCAAACGAGTCGCTGACCTGATAATTGCAAACCTTGAAAATAAATCATGTTATGGCATTTACTTTGCAACTGAATGAAAAAGCACCGGACTTCAGCCTGCCGGCAACAGATGGGAAAACCTATTCACTGTCTGATTTTGACGATTCCAGTGTGCTTGTTATATTTTTTACATGTAATCATTGTCCTTATGTTATTGGTTCGGATGAAGCAACCCGGAGCACGGCCGATAAGTTTGCTTCAAGGGGTGTTAAATTTGTGGGAATCAACTCCAACAGTAAGAATACCTATCCAGATGATGATTATCCACATATGGTTGAAAGAATGAAGAAACACAAATTCCCGTGGATTTACCTTTATGATGAATCACAGGAAGTTGCCAGGAATTATGGCGCCCTGCGCACTCCTCATTTTTTCGTTTTCGATCATCAGAGGAAGTTGATCTATACCGGCCGGGGTAACGATTTTCCGCGGGACACCTCACGGATGACAGTAAATGATCTTGAAAATGCCCTGGAGGACCATCTATCCGGAAATCCTGTACGCACACCCGTTACCAACCCTATAGGGTGCAACGTAAAATGGGAAGGGAAGGACGCACACTGGATGCCCCCTGAGGCCTGCGATTTGGTTTGACTAATCACCCATGTAAGGCAACCCCTCAATGATCCATCCGGCCGGCTCATACCCCCTGAGATGGTAGTCGAAATATTCTTTCATCCTTACCGTGTAGTCAACCTTGTTATGGTATTTTTGCGGATGGTGAGGTTCATCACGGTATTGCAAAAAGATAATATCCCTTCCTGCCCGGCGCATGGCCAGGTAAAGTTCGATTGACTGTTCCCAGGGCACTGCTTCGTCAACATCGCCATGCATAATGAGCAAAGGTGTTTTTATCCTGTCTGCATAGAACAGCGGGGAATTCTCTATGTACAGGTGCTTTTTTTCGAAAATGGATGATCCGATCCTGCTCTGCCCGGTCTCATACTGGAACTGCCTGGCCAGCCCGCTGCCCCAGCGAATGCCGCCGTAGGCACTTGTCATGTTTGACACCGGTGCCCCTGCTATGGCAGCCCTGAAGATATCTGTCTGCGTGACCACATACGCGGCCTGGTAACCGCTCCAGGAGTGACCGTGAAGACCAATGGCATCCGGGTCGGCTATGCCTTCTTCAACAAGCTTTTTAACTGCGGGTACAAGGGAATTAACCGCCGACATTCCGGGCCTCTCCACTTCAAAGTGGATGTCGGGAAGAAAGACCACATACCCGTTGCTGGCATAATAGGCGAATGAGGGGCGGTGATTTATTACCGTCTGGTTAAATTCGTGCAGTCTTTGAGAAAACTTCTCGTAAAAGTAGACAAACACCGGATATTTTTTTTCCGGATCGTAGTCGCCGGGCTTGATAACAACCCCCTGCAGAGGGATGCCACCGTCCGATGTATAAGATATCAATTCTGCCGTGCCCCAGTTGAAAGCACCGGTCTGTTCGCCCAGCCGGGAAATCCTTACAGGATCCCTGAACCGGGTATCGGTTACCCACAGGTCGGGAAACTCATTATACGATTCGAGACTGTATACAACGGTTTTTTTATCATTCGAAAGCAGCTGCATCCTCAGATTTTTGCCCGCATCCAAAGCAAGACTGACTCCCTGGCGATCCGGTCGGGCCAGGTAAAGTGCCCTTTCCTTGGTTTTGTCGCTGAAGCCTTCAATAAACAACTGTTCGGCATTCCTGAAAAATGGTTCACTGTCCATTTTTCTGATCCGGAAAACCCTCCGGGCCTTTCTTCCTTCTCCTGCAGTCACGTTCAGCATGTTCCCCGCAGGAAGGTCAGCCCGCCAAATATCGTACCTGTCGTATATCAACACCGATTCCCCATCCTCCATCCACCCTGCCACTCTGTAACTTGAAGGAGGTGATGGTGTATCATGGTCCTCCCGGTAAAACGGCACATCAATTCCGGAGGTCAGATTCGTTCTTCTGCCGGTTAAAATCTCGTAGCTATGCCAGTGGTCATTTTCAAAGTAGAGCAGATAGCCGGCATCAGGGGAGATGGATACATAATCGCCGAGTCCGGTTGCAACGAGTTCTTTTTCACCGTTTCCAATATTTATAACATATACATCGCGGAAACTGCCTTCCCAGGTTATTCTTTTGCTGTGAGGCAGGAAAGTCCACGCCATTGCAAAATCACCTTTCAGCGATGGCAGAACATCCGGTACTTCTTTATCTGCAAGTTGTACCACCTTCCGGTCATTAACATGAAGAACGGAAATCAGGTTTTTCGAACTTGTCTGCGCCCAGAGGCTTTTGTCGTGGGTTTTAATAAAAGGGTCTTCTCCGTGCCAGATATCGATCTCTGCCAGCGATGCAATTGAATCTGTTACAGATTTAAAAGGTGCTTTTCCATTGCCTTTTGCTGCGTATAGCGATGGCCTGAATCCAAAAAAGAGCCGTTTACCGTCATTGCTCCATGTCAGATCGTTGTTAAAAGGAAGGAAGTATCCTGCGGGGGCATCATCCTGCGCTAAAAGGAGGTCCGGACCCGGTCGGGTTATCTGCCATGAACAGAGCACAGCTGTTTCGGCTGTATCTGCTTTCATCTCTTCTGCCCTCATATATGCCAGCTTTGAATTTTTTTCATGCCAGGTGAAATTCCCGAATTTTGCCCTGCCCGTTGTATCGACAATTCCCACGACTGAGGCAGGGTCCTCAAGAGGCAGGAAATACAGGCCGTTGTTATTTTCCAGCGTATCCTTCCGGGTGAATACCAGTGTTGATGAAAGACTGTCCACTGTCCAGGTATCGACAAAGGGAAGTACTTTCTGCTGATTTTCTGAAAGGTTTTTTACAAGAAGGTCAGTACCTGATTTTATTTCCTTTTCATTTTGTTCCTTCGTGCCCGTGGTATCCCCGTCATGATGCTTGTGAATGAAAAGATGCTGCCCTGAGGTACTGAAGGATGCGATCTTTATGTTGTCGTAGACCTGTTTTGATCCGCTGGTGGTATTCATCAGCACGGCTGAATCCTTCGGCCTTTCCGATTCAGGTTTTCCTTCTGTTTCCCGCAGGGATGGCACGCGGGTGAAGAGGACCCAGTCGCCTGACAGCGAGAAGCGGGGATACCTTCCCCGTTCAATTTTGTATTGGGTTCTATTATCGGACGATACCAGGATGCCATAGCCGTCACCACGGTCGGGTGATGCTTCAAATGCCACCCACCTGCCATTATCGCTTATAACCGGCGATTGCATATGGTGGAAGGTCATTACATCCTCCAGTGTCATTGCGCGCTTATCCTGCGGGTATAGAGCTGTGGAAATCAGAAATGAAAGGAAGATCAGAATGCCTGAGGATTTCAGTTTTTTTTGTTCCATTCGTATAAAAGTATAGTTATCAAATTTATATTCAAATATTTACTAAGGCATGGCATTCGTATTACAACCGGATTATGGTTTGGTTTCCGGGTTTTTGTGCCATCAGTTCAGGGGGATATTCAATGTCGGTGAGAAAAAGCCCCTGAGCAGGTGCAGATGTTCCTGCCCTGGAACGGTTCCTGGCTTCAATTATCTGCCTGAACCCCTCAACCCTGATTTTTCCATAGCCCGCATCAATGATGGTCCCGACAATGGCCCTCACCATGTTCCTCAGGAACCTGTTTGCCTTTATGGTGAAAACAAGCAACTGGTCATTTTCTTCCCATTTTGCCTGCTGGATGCGGCAGAGATGGTTGGTTACATTGGTGCCGGTGCGGCAGAAAGAGCCGAAATCATTGTATTTAAGCAATTCATCCGCTACCGCATTCATCAGTTCTATATCGGGCCTGGCATCAAGATAATATGCCAAATCCTGTTTAAAGGGGTTTTTGCGCAGACTTAAGTAATACTTGTAAGTACGCGAAAGCGCACTGAACCTGCTATGATCGCCGGGTCTTACGGGGAAAATGCTATAGATGGCGATATCACCCGGAAGCATATGATTAAGTTTACGGACTATCTCCCCGGGCTGGTCGGTCAGTTCTGATCTGGCAGTGAAATGGGCCGCAAAGTAGCTGGCATGTACCCCCGTATCGGTCCTTCCCGCCCCTGTTATCCTGACCCGATCCTTGATCAGCAGGGCAAGGGCCTCTTCAATAACCTGCTGGACGCCCAAACCATTCGGCTGTACCTGCCATCCGTTGTATGCCGTTCCTTTAAAAGCCAGTTCTATGAAATATCGCTGCTCCAAATCATCTGAGGATTAATCTTAATAATTAAAATTGTATAAAATAAAGAATAAAAGACACTTAATCCTGATTTGCACAAAGCAGGACAGGAAATTACAATGGCAAATTTAATCCATTCACGGTTAACTCAAAAAAACCGGGCAATCGTAATGGTATTTTATTTTTTTTTAAAATAACAGATTGCATAAAAATTGAGTAAGACTGACTGGTCCGGTAACACATTTAATTAACGGATTAAACGAGCGTTGTCTGTAACGGATAAACCTTATAAATGGTTTATTTGTCCGGAATTATTTATTCTTTGGCCGGGAAATGTTAATTTTGCGATCCTAAATCTTAAAGGCTATAATGAGTTTTAATAAAGAGATAGAAAGAAGACGTACATTTGGAATAATAAGTCACCCGGATGCCGGAAAGACAACACTTACGGAAAAACTTCTCCTGTTTGGGGGCGCCATACAGGTTGCAGGGGCTGTAAAATCCAACAAAATTAAGAAGGGGGCTACCAGCGACTTTATGGAAATAGAGCGGCAAAGAGGGATTTCTGTCGCCACCTCGGTGATGGGGTTTGAATATAAAGGTTTCAAGGTGAATATCCTTGATACTCCCGGTCATCAGGATTTCGCCGAGGATACCTACCGTACACTGTCGGCAGTGGACAGTGTGATCATAGTTATCGATGCGGCCAAAGGGGTTGAGGCACAGACCCGGAAACTGATGGAGGTCTGCCGCATGCGGAAAACACCGGTCATTGTGTTTATCAACAAAATGGACAGACCGGCCCTGGACCCTTTTGAGCTGCTTGATGATGTGGAAAAGGAGCTGGAAATAGAGGTGTGTCCGCTGAGCTGGCCAATAAGCAATGGACCTGATTTCAGGGGAGTTTTCAATATTTTTGAGCAGAAACTAAGCCTTTTCACCTCCGGTGACAAACAAAGACTGGGAGGCAGTATTGAGGTTAAGGATATTTTTTCAGGCGAGGCTGATGAGTACATACAGCCACATGCGGAAAATCTGAAGGAGGAGCTGGAACTTGCTTCAGCCGGCTATCCGGCCTTCGACCGCGAAAGGTACCTTTCGGCATCACTGGCACCGGTATTTTTCGGCTCTGCATTGAATAATTTCGGGGTCAGGGAACTGCTTGACTGTTTCCTGGAGATCGCCCCCCATCCGGGAGATACGGAAGCACTGGAAAGAACTGTTAATTCAAAGGAGGATCAATTTACGGGTTTTGTTTTCAAGATACACGCCAATATGGACCCGAATCACAGGGACCGGCTGGCATTTGTTAAAATCTGTTCCGGCGTTTTTGAGCGTAATAAAGCATACCTGCATTCACGTTCCGGCAAGAATATCAAATTTGCCAGTCCCACTGCATTTATGGCTGAGAAAAAATCCATTGTTGATAAAGCTTACCCGGGCGATATTGTTGGCCTTCATGATACCGGCACCTTTAAGATCGGCGATACCCTGACAGAGGGAGAAATGCTTCACTATAAAGGCGTTCCCAGTTTTTCTCCGGAGTTTTTCAGGTATGTTGAAAACGCCGATCCCCTTAAATTCAAGCAGCTGGCCAAGGGTCTGGATCACCTCACCGATGAAGGGGTGGCACAGCTGTTCGTAAACCAGGCTAACGGGCGGAAAATAATCGGGACGGTCGGCCCCCTCCAGTTTGACGTTATTCAGTTCAGGCTCAAGCATGAATATGGAGCATTATGCCGTTATGAACCCTTACAGTTGTTTAAGGCATGCTGGATGGAAAGCTTCAGTAAAAGCCAGCTTGAGGATTTCAAGTTGCGCAAGCTGCATAATATGGCATACGACAAGCGGGGCCGGGATGTATTCCTCGCAGAATCAGCCTATGCGCTAAGTATGGCCCAGGAAAAATTTCCTGACATCAAATTCCATTTCATTTCGGAGTACTAGAAGAATTTTTACTGCAACTGGCAATTGTTTTACGGATTTTTCCTTGTGATAAATTTATTGGTTTTAGGTAAATTTGTATACATGGTAAAAAAAATACAATCATTTGCACAAAGGTTAGAGCGTTTAATCATTTATTCGCTCATAGTCATGATGGCCGTTGTACTGATCTTTGCCACCATTGAACTTGCCTATCACATAATCAAAACGTTAATACAACCCCCTTTCCTGCTGCTTGATTTTGAAGAGTTGCTTGATTTGTTTGGTATTTTCATGCTGGTGCTCATAGGAATTGAATTGCTGGATACAATCAAGATCTATTTTAAAAGGAATGTGGTGCATGTTGAAGTGGTTGTACTGGTTGCCATCATAGCGGTATCGAGAAAGATCATCGTTCTCGAGCCCACCGAATATGATCCGGTAAGCCTTATTGGCATTGCATTTATTATTATCGCACTGGCCTTCAGTTATTTCCTGCTTAAAAGGCTGGGTTGCGAAATGATCAATTTAAGTGACAGGCCCAAATCCTCCCGTAAGAAAATTACCGATGAGATTAGGGAAATCAGGAAGATTCTCTCTACCGGCAGAGTAGTGGATGATGAACCGGATACCACTGATAAAACCGGGGATGCCGGGTATGATGAAAAGCAGGGGACGGAGTAGGTCGTCTGCCGGAAAGAGAGGTCTGCAATGCGGCACAATTCGGCGGGCGGATGACTATTGTCATGCTTTTTAAAATTCTTCTTCCATATTTTCGCTGCCGGTTTTTTTCTTCAGGTTATCAAAAACCCACATGTCATATTTTTATAAATCACATTTTCAATTTGGAATTATTTTGTACATTTGCTGTCGTTTTTTGCTGCATGATAATTCTTCCCTCAGAATGCCAGCATTTTATAAGCAAATAGGTTAGACCGATCAAAATCATTATTTAAAGAAAATTTATTCGTATGGAAAATAAACTTCAGGAACTTACCAATAAGATCTACTCTGAAGGAATTGACAAAGCCAATAAGGAAGCAGAAGAAATTATTTCGAAAGCCAGAGCCGACATAGAGAAAATGCACAAGGCGGCTGACAGGGAAGCCTTGGCCATAATTGAAAAGGCCAAAAAGGAAGCTGCTGAACTTAAAGCAAATGTTAATTCTGAAGTGAAACTATCTGCCCGTCAGGCAATAAATACCATCAAGCAGCAAATAACCGAATTGATCACTGCCAAATCAACGGCCAAAGAGGTTAAAAAAGCATTTGAAGACAGGGAATTCCTTCAGCGAATCATTGAAGCGGCTGTAAAAAACTGGGATCCCAAATCACCCAAAGGGATTGATGTTGCTGTTTTATTGCCTGAAAAAGACAAGAAAGAGCTTAACGTTTATTTCACTCAAAAACAGAAAGCCCTGCTTGATGGCGGACTTGAACTGAAATTTGATGACACCATGAAATCAGGGTTCAAAATAGGGCCAAAGGACGGCAGCTACCAGATCAGTTTCACTGACGAAGATTTTGAAAACTTTTTCAGAAATTATTTACGGCCCAGGACGACAGAACTCCTTTATTCCGGAGAATAACACTCACCGTCTTGTCACATTAACAGCATAACTTCGGTTTTCAGATCTGTGCAAGTGTATTATTAATAAATTATTCGGAATGCCATAAAATAGTATCAACTAATAATGTTTGAAAGAAATTACTACTACCTGGTTGCAGGATTACCCGATATCATACTTGATCAGAAAAAACTTACCTTCAGTACAGACGAATTTAAGGAAGAGTTAAGGTACCATCTACACCCTGATGATTATCGTTTTGTCGAAATGCTTTTCCTGCCTGCCGATAACCGCAATCTTCTTAATCTGCTGCTTAAAAACCCACAGCCCTTTGATGAGTTGGGAAAATATTCCCCTGAAGAACTTGAGCAGGAAATAAAAGATCCGGGAATTACTCCACAATACATGCAGAAGTTTATTGTTGCATTTAAAACCGAAACCCCGGTTTTTGAGGAATTGTCCTGGGAAGACCAGCTTACCTGGCTTTACTACGGTTATGTGAAAGACTGCAGCAACGAATTTTTACGCGACTGGTTTGAATTTGACCTGAATCTGAAAAACATCGTTGCAGGCATTAATATACGCAAACATAAAATCAAAGGAGAAAAGTATTTTATTGGTGACAACAATATAGTTCAGGCAATCAAAAAGAGTTCTTTGAGGGATTTCGGACTGGGTAATGACTTTGAGTACATGGAAAAGCTGGTAAATATTCAGGAAAACGATAACCTCCTGGAGCGCGAGATAGCTATGGACTTGCTGCGCTGGGACTTCATAGACGAACATAATACATTTAATTATTTTACTGTCGAGGTCCTGCTGGGCTTTGTGATTAAGCTGCAGATGGTACAGCGCTGGCTTGAAATGGACCTGGAAACAGGGAAGCAAATGTTCAGGAAACTGGTTGATGACCTGGAAAAGAGTTACGAATTCCCCGGGGAATTTATTATCAGTGATGCCCGGAGAAACCGTTAAAAGCCCCCGTAAAAGAACTTTTAATGCGCAAGCATAACTGATGAAACCCCCATCAGCCTTCGGCAGACAAAATAACATTAACAAACCATGGGGGTTTCATGAGAGTGAAATACTGAATACGAATACATTACTAAAGTAAAATAAAGATGATAAGTACGATAACGATAATTTATTCTCATGAAAGAAAACAAATTAACTAAAGGTAAAGTAGCCGGTGTTATTGCCAATCTTGTGATGGTAGATGTTGACGGCCCGGTTTCTCAAAATGAAATTTGCTACATCATGCTCGAAGATGTCAAATTGATGGCCGAGGTTATCAAAGTACTTGAAAAACGTGCATATATTCAGGTATTTGAGAGTACCAGGGGTTTAAGGGTAGGCACAGATGTAGAATTCACAAAGGGGATGCTTGAGGTTACACTCGGTCCCGGTATCCTTTCCCGGAATTATGACGGACTGCAGCATGATCTTAACAAAATGGAAGGCGT
This sequence comes from Bacteroidales bacterium, assembly GCA_007135095.1. GTDB lineage: Bacteria > Bacteroidota > Bacteroidia > Bacteroidales > PUMT01 > PXAP01. The sequence goes on from SLJO01000177.1 coordinate 12,852, forward strand.
TTTCCTGCAAAGGGGAGACTATACCTCCGCCCTTGACGATGACAGGATGTGGTCCTTCACGCCGGTAGCGAAAAAAGGAGACCCGGTGGCTGCGGGAGACTGGCTTGGGGAGGTGGACGAGAACGGGCAGCCGCACAAGATCATGGTTCCTTTCAAATTTACCGGCAAATACAAAGTTAAAAGTGTAATTGATAAAGGTGAGTATACCATTAACGAAACCATAGCCGTATTGCTTGACAGCGAAGAAAAGGAAGTACCAGTCACCATGGTGCAGAAATGGCCCGTTAAGGTTCCCATAAAGGCATATAAAAACAAGCCACGCCCCTTTAAGCTCCTTGAAACCGGTGTAAGGACAATGGACACGCTGAATCCTATTGTTGAAGGCGGTACCGGTTTTATACCCGGTCCCTTTGGAAGCGGAAAAACGGTATTGCAGCATGCAATTTCAAAGCAGGCTGAAGCCGATATAGTGGTGGTTGCCGCATGCGGTGAAAGGGCAAATGAGGTGGTTGAAATTTTTGCCGAGTTTCCTGAAATTGATGACCCCCGTACAGGACGGAAATTGATGGAAAGGACCACAATCATTGCCAATACTTCAAATATGCCGGTTGCTGCCCGGGAGGCATCTGTCTATACAGCCATGACCCTGGCAGAATATTATCGTGCAATGGGACTAAGGGTTCTTTTGCTGGCAGACTCGACTTCCCGCTGGGCTCAGGCTCTGAGGGAAATGTCAAACCGCATGGAAGAACTGCCCGGGCCGGATGCTTTCCCAATGGACCTTCCGGCTATTATATCCAATTTCTACTCCCGTGCAGGATATGTTTACCTGAATAACGGGGAATCCGGTTCAATCACTTTCATCGGTACAGTTTCGCCCGCAGGAGGAAACCTGAAGGAACCCGTTACCGAATCAACCAAAAAAGCCGCCCGCTGTTTTTACGCACTTTCACAGCAACGTGCCGACAGCAAGCGCTACCCCGCCATTGATCCGATCGACAGTTATTCAAAATATATTGAATATCCTGAACTGCAGGAATACCTTAAGAAAAACGTAGGAGAAAACTGGGTTGAAAATGTATTGAAGATAAAGAACATCCTGATAAGGGGAAAGGAAGCCTCCGAGCAGATAAATATTCTGGGAGATGACGGAGTTCCAATCGGTTATCATGTGGATTTCTGGAAATCTGAAGTAATTGATTTTGTGATATTGCAGCAGGATGCTTTTGACGAGGTCGACCGTTCCAGTCCCATCCAGCGACAAAAATATATGCTCGAGAAGGTTCTCAATGTTTACGATACCGGTTTTGAATTTGGTTCTTTCGAGGAGGTTAATCCTTATTTCAAGAGAATAATCAATGAGTTCAAACAAATGAACTTTTCGGATTATGAATCTGACCGGTTCTACAAGCATGAAAAAGAATTATTTAATATAATTGACGAAAAGAAAATTGCATAATGGAAACCAAAGCTTTTCAGAAAATATACACCAAAATTACCCAGATCACCAAGGCTACCTGTTCGCTTAATGCCGACGGAGTAGGCTATGAAGAACTGGCACTGGTCCATGGCCGGCTTGCACAGGTTGTAAAGATCCAGGGGCAAAGCGTAACCCTGCAGGTATTCGGAGGCACCGAAGGGATTCCTTCAAATGCTGAAGTAACTTTTTACGGGCGGCCACCAACCCTTAAGGTTAGTGATGATCTTGCCGGCAGGTTTTTTAATTCATTCGGGTTGCCTATTGACGGAGGGCCTGAGGTTGAAGGTGACGAACGCGAGATAGGCGGACCCTCGGTTAACCCGGTGCGCCGGAAACAGCCATCGGAACTTATTGCCACGGGAATCGCCGGTATTGACCTTAACAACACCCTGGTTACCGGTCAGAAAATACCTTTTTTTGCCGATCCTGACCAGCCTTTCAACCAGGTTATGGCTATGGTGGCGCTCCGGGCAAAGTGTAACAAAATCATTCTTGGGGGCATGGGGCTGACAAACGATGATTATCTGTATTTCAAGAATGTTTTCGATAATGCCGGTGTACTTGACCGTATTGTAAGTTTTGTGAACACAACCGAGGACCCGCCTGTGGAAAGGCTGCTGGTACCTGATATGGCTCTTACGGCAGCTGAATATTTTGCCGTTGACAGGAATGAAGATGTCCTTGTCCTGCTTACCGATATGACGCTGTATGCCGATGCACTCAGTATTGTTTCCAACCGTATGGACCAGATACCTTCAAAGGACAGTATGCCCGGTTCACTCTATAGCGATCTGGCAAAAATTTATGAGAAGGCTGTGCAGTTTCCCGAGGGCGGCTCCATTACAATTATAGCGGTCACAACGCTCTCCGGGGGAGACATTACGCATGCCATTCCCGATAATACCGGATATATAACTGAAGGACAGCTTTTCCTGAGAAGGGATACAGACATAGGCAAGGTAATTATCGACCCCTTCAGGAGCCTGTCTCGCCTCAAGCAACTGGTAATAGGCAAAAAAACCCGTGAGGACCATCCCCAGGTAATGAACACCGCCGTGAGGCTGTATGCGGATGCTGCAAATGCACGTACCAAGCTTGAGAACGGCTTTGACCTGACCGATTATGATGAAAGGACCCTTAATTTTGCCAGGGAATATTCCGAAAAGCTTCTTGCAATTGATGTGAACATTGACATAAAAGCCATGCTTGACACAGGATGGGAGTTATTTTCCACCCATTTCAGGCCTGAGGAGGTTGGTATGCGTGAAGAGCTGGTCGAAAAATACTGGCCCAAAAAGGAATAGTGCTTAAGATTTGCACCGGGACTGGATTTTCCATTAATTATGGGATTCAAATAAAAATGCAATTAGATGGCGATTAAATTTCAATATAACAAAACGGCACTACAGGATCTCAATAAACAACTTGCCATGAGGGTAAGGGCATTGCCCACCATAAAGAACAAGGAAACGGCATTGCGAATGGAGGTCAAAAAGGCCAGGGATGATGCGGCACTGCTGGACAGAAAACTGGAAGAGCAAATAAAAGCATATGAATATATGGCCCGCTTATGGGCAGAGTTTGATCCGGCGCTGATTACCATAAAAGATGTTGAGCTTTCGATAAAAAAGATCGCAGGGGTAAATACACCGGTACTTGACGATATTAAATTCGAAATAGGTGAATTCAGCCTTGTCAATAAACCCGACTGGTTCTATGACGGGATTACCGTTTTGGAAGAGCTGGCTTCAGTAGGAATAGAGCGTGATTTTTTCTACAGGAAAATGCAGCTGCTTGATCATGCCAGAAAAAAGACCACACAGAAGGTGAATCTTTATGAGAAGGTTCAGATACCCGGTTATGAGGAAGCGATCCTGAAGATTAAACGGTTCCTGGAGGATGAAGAAAATCTGGACAAGTCATCACAGAAAATTGTAAAAACCCGTCAACAACAAGCGGAGGAGGTAGTATGATTGCACCAATGACCAAATATTCCCTGCTGGTATATCATCATGAATACCTGGAATTTCTAGAAAAGTTGCGTGACCTGGGAGTAGTTCACATACTGGA